>CAYYJN010000048.1:0-15904 GCA_964472275.1 uncultured Solibacteraceae bacterium | reverse complement strand
TCAGCTTCCCAGATCAGCTCGGATGAACAACCTGATTGGCAGTTACATCTAGCGATACCCCAGGACGGCGCCTTGGGATCGAAGCTCTTCCAGCAGCGCGAACGCGTCTTCCAATGACAATCCCACGGCTTCCGCGGCCTCGCCGATCGTGGCCCCTTCCTGGAGGCGCGTGATCAAGGCGCTGTGGGGGCCGTCCATCTCCCGCTGGTGGTAGCGGCCATCGGGCAGGCGGTGGCAGAAGAGGAGGGCCGCGCCTTCGGCGGGTTCGGGCGTTTCCTCGGTCGCTTCATGCACGCGCCAGGGGTAGGCGAGGTTGCGGGCGCTGGTCGAAAACGGAACACGATGCTTCGCCGAGGGCGTCGTCTCCAGCGAAACGGCGTCGTCCTCCGGCGCGCGCAGCACTTCCAGTTCCAGGTATTCGAAGTGGGCGAGGCTGAGGAGGCAGGGCAAGCGATCCTGGCCCCAGCCAGAAGCCGCGAGCCATTCCACGAAGTGGGGATGGATGTGGCGGTAGTAGGGGCTCTGGATGGTGCGGGAGTCGAGGAAGGCGGCCACGCAATCCTCCCAGGCTTCGCCCAGCAGCGCCTTCGTGATGGGGAAGCAGTCGGGCAGGGGGTCGGAGAGCGCGAAGCGCACGAGGGCGCGGTAGGTGAGCAGGCGGCGCTGCCAGCGCTGGAAGGCGCGCGCGTCGCCCGGGTCCAATCCGCGGGACGCGGCGAAGGCGACGGGGTCCTGGCGGAAGGCGGTGGCGTCCGCATCCAGCACCAGGTCGCTGAAGACGCTTTGGAGCGCTTCGGTGCGGCTCATGCGCGCGTCTCCACATGGGGCGCCAGCGCCGCGTCGTAGGCGGCTTGGAGCGTGTCGCGCTCCGCGAGCAGTTCAACGAGGGAAGGGATGGCGTTGTCCCGCTCCAGCAGCACGGGCACGGCGCGGCCGGTGGCGTCGAAGACCTTCGGCAGCACCCACTGGAAGAGCTCGATCACGGGATCAATGACGGGCGCGCCGTGGCTATCAATGATGAGCTGGTCCTCGTCGTCCCAGGTGTGGCCGGCGATGTGCATCTGCGCCACGCGGCGCAGGGGCAGGCCGTCGAGGAAGGCTTTCGGGTCGAAGCCGTGGTTCTGGCTGTTCACATAGATGTTGTTGATGTCGAGCAACCAGCCGCAATCGCTTCGCTCCAGCACTTCGTTGAGGAAGTCGTGCTCGCTCATCTCGCCTTCGCCCAGTTCGGCGTACCAACTGATGTTCTCCAGCAGGAAGGGCACGGGCAGGCGGTCCTGGAGGCGCTTCACGCGATCCACCGTGTGCTGAAGCGCCTCGCGGGTGAAGGGCATCGGCAAGAGTTCGTGGGTGTTCGCGCCGCCGACGCTCGTCCAGCAAAGGTGCTCGCTATGCCAGGGCGTCTTCGTGCGCTTCAGGAACGCGGTGAGGTCGGACAGCGTGTCATCCGCCCAGGCGTCGAAGCCGCCCATGGACATGGAGAGGCCGTGGCTGATGACGGAGTCGCGCTCCAGGATGGTCCAGGCCTGGCGCGCCTTCGTGCCGCCTTGGCCGATCACATTCTCCGGCGCGATCTCCCAGAAGGGGACGGGTGCGGCCTCCAAAGCCGCCACTTCCTCCAAGTGGGGGCGGCGCAGACCGACGCCGACGCCGGTGAAGGAGCTGGGCTGCGGGAGGTCCATCGCGTCTTTCTGAGTATGGAAAGGGGGGCGCGAAGCCCCCCTTCCGCGTGATTCCGAGTTTACTTGGCGGAGCCGCAGGAGCCCTTGCCGCAGGAGGCGTCCTTCTTGCCCTTGTCGCCCGAGCAGGAAGCCTGCTTCTTGTCTTTGCTATCGGCCTTCTTCTTGTCGGCGGAGCAGGAGGCCTGCTTGGCGTCTTTCTTGTCGGTCTTCTTGTCCGAGCTCTTCGCCTTGTTGGAGCCGCAGCCCTTGTTGCCGCCACAGCCCTTGTCGCCACCGCAGCCCTTCTGGCTGAGCAGGGTGTCGCTGGAGGTGCGGGCGGTGGTGGTGGCGGGGGTGGCGGCGACGGCGAAGGCGCCGGCGGCGAAGAGGGTGGCGAGGGAAGCGATGCGGCGGTTCATGGGTGTTGCTCCTTGCGGCGTCGGCCGCGATGGGGGGCCCTTCGGCCCTGTTGGAAAGGAATTCCCCGGGGGGATGGAGATTAGGGTGCGGCGGGGAAGGGAAATGTGACGGCGATCCTATCCCATGGCAAGCAGCCGGTTTGTCACGGGTTCGTGCCATGATGCGAGCCTGAGCCAAGAGAAAGGATCGCGTCATGGCATGGGTCGGGTGGGCCTTCGCGGCGTTCCTCGTGATGGGCCTCGCGAACTTCGGCATGAAGGGCGCGGCCGTGAAGGGGCTCAGCCCCGCGGCGGTGCTCCTCGGCGTCGTCATCGGCGAGACGCCTTTCGCGGTCGTGGAGTGGCTGCGCCGGGGTCAACCCTCCCTTCGCGGGGGCGGAATGGCCTGGGCGGTGATCGCCGGGGTCGCCACCGGAATCGCCCTCATCTTCCTGAACGAGGCCTTCGCCCGGGGCGCCAAGGGGGGCCTCGCCGTGGCGGTCATGAACGCCAACTTCATTTTGGTGGCGGTGGCGGGCTGGTTTCTCTTCAAAGAGAGCCTGGATGCGGGCAAGCTGCTGGGTTTGGGCCTTACTCTGATGGGGCTCTGGCTCCTCGCCCGCTGATCTGAAAGCCACACCCCATGCCGAACTTCCGTCGCCTCCTCATCGGCCGCCGTCTGGCGAGTGAAGAGCTCCATCAAACCAAGCTCAACATCCCGGTCGGTCTCGCGGTGTTCAGCTCGGACGCGCTCTCCTCCGTCGCGTACGGCACGCAGGCCATCATGGAGGCCATCAGCCTCGCCGGTCCCGCGGCCGGGCTGGGCGGCGCGATGCTGCTCGGCGCGATGACCTGGTCGTGGGGCGCGGCGCTGGGCATCACCGGCCTGCTGCTCATCCTGCTCATGAGCTACAACCAGACCATCCACGCCTATCCGACCGGCGGCGGCGCGTACCTGGTGGCCAAGGACAACCTGGGGGAGATGGCGGCGCAGACGGCGGGCGCGAGCCTGCTCATTGACTACATCCTCACCGTGGCGGTGTCCGTGTCCGCGGGCGTCAGCGCCATCACTTCCGCGTTCCCGGTGTTGGATCCGCACCGGGTCGCCTTGGCGCTGCTGGTCATGGCTTTCGTGGCGGTGATGAACCTGCGTGGCGTCAAGGAAAGCGGCGCCTTCTTCGCGGTTCCCACCTATGGATTCGTGCTTTGCATCCTCGTGACCATCGGCATCGGCCTCTACCGCGCCGCGACGGGCACGGACGCGGAACTGATGGCCCACATCGAGCGCACGGTCCCGACGCTTTCCACCACGGGCAAGCTCGCGGGCATCTGGCTCTTCGCGCGGGCCTACGCCGCGGGATGCACGGCGCTCACGGGAGTCGAGGCCATCTCGAACGGCGTGACCGCGTTCAAGGATCCGACCACCGACAACGCCGCGAAGACCATGCGGCTGATGGTGTTCCTGCTCGGCAGCATGTTCCTGGGCATCACCTTCCTCTCGAACCGCTACGGGCTCACCTACTTTTCCGGCGCGCCGGAAACGCTGCTTTCGAGCCTGGTCCGGCATGTGGTGTCGGGCGGCGGCGCGGCGGCGAAGCTCTTCTACCTCGCCACTCAGATCTTCACCATGGCGATCCTCGCGGTGGCGGCGAACACCAGCTACGCGGACTTCCCGCGCCTCGCCGCGATCATGGCGAAGGACGGCTTCCTGCCCCGCCAGTTCACGAGCCAGGGCGACCGCCTCGTGTTCAGCAACGGCATCTTCCTCCTCTCTCTCGCCGCGGGCGCGCTCATGGTCGGCTTCGGGGCTCACGAGGATCACCTTCTGGATCTCTACGCCCTGGGCGTGTTCATCGGCTTCACCCTGAGCCAGACGGGGATGGTGCTCCACTGGACGCGGCTGAAGGGCGAGCATTGGCACGCCAAGGCTTTCGTGAACGGGCTTGGAGCCGCCACGACCTTCACGGTCATGTGCGTCATCGTCGCGACGAAGTTCACCCACGGCGTCTGGGTGGTGGTGCTGCTGCTGCCCGCGCTCGTCATCACCTTCTCGAACATCCACCGCCACTACATCCGCGTGAAATCCAAGCTGGCGGCCTCGCGGACGGAGTATTCGCTGGAGCGCCGGAACCGCGTCGTCGTGCTCGTGAGCGGCATCCACCACGGCGTGATCCAGGCGCTCAACTACGCCAAGCTCATCGGCGAGCACGGCGAGGTGGAGGCGCTGACGGTGGACTTCCCCGACCACTACGGCAAGGACAGCCTCGCCTTCCAGAAGCTCCAGGCGGATTGGCCCACCTACTGCGAAGGCATCCCGCTGCGCGTCATCCGCAGCCCCTACCGCAAAGTGGTCGAGCCCATCCTGGAAGAGTTGGACCGCATGCGGAAAGCCGAGCCTGAATTCATCACGACGGTCATCATCCCCGAGTTCGTCACGCGCCACTGGTGGGAGCACCTGCTCCACAACCAGACGGCCCTGCGCATCAAGGGCTCCCTGCTCGCCAAGCCCAAGACCATCGTCATCTCGGTGCCTTACCACCTGGACCCGATCCCGGAGTAGCTTCCTCCAGCCTCCAGCCTCCAGCCTGTCAGCGCATCCGCGGTTCGGGCTTGGAGAGGATCTCCTGGCCGGAGAGGTATTCGGCCAGTGTCTGATGGCGCGGGCTCAGGATCATGCAGAGGATGCTCAAGGGAAACAGGGTCACCGACACGAGGTGGAGCAGGCTGAAGACCATGCGGCGCTCGGGTTCGTCCTCGGCCACCACGAGGTTCCAGTGGCCCATGAGGGGCGACTGGCCCGCGATGACGAGGGGCACCATGAGGAAGGCCCAGGAGAGGAGCAGGTGGGCGGGCAGCACCACGGGCCAGGCCTCGGCGAAGATGCGCGAGACCGGCGCGTGCAGGGAAACACTGAGGGCGAGGGCCAACGCGAGGTTCAAAGCCGCCAGCAGGCAGGCCTCGCCGACTTCCACGAGGAGCAGGGGCACGAAGGAGGCGGTGGAAGGGTCGGGCTCGAAGGTGTGGAGCGCCGAGTCCAGCAGATCCAGCGGGTGGAAGGAATGTTCCACCGGCGGCAGCACGGGCGCGGCTTCGAGCGGAGGCAGGGGCTGCACCCGGCCAAGCGCGGGCGCCTGGATCGCCACCGCGCGGGGCGTGTCCTGGGCGCCTTTGGGCGAGACGAGTCCCGAGGCCTGGAAGAGCAGGGGCCGGGGCCGCTCCGCCCGGGCGAAGACGAGGCCGCAGGTGGGGCATTCCATGGCGAGGGGCGAGAGCCGGGTCTGACAGCTCGGGCAGGCGCGCCGTTCCATGGGGCCGGGGGACCTAGCCCAGCAGGGCGATCCAGAGGGAGCGATCGCCCTTGGACATGCCCTGGATCTTGGAGAGGAGGGCCATGCGGCCCGACCAGGCCGGATCATCGGGAGCCAGGGCGCGACCCCGCTCCAGATCCACCTGGGCGTCGCTCCAGCGGCTTTGGGAGGCGTGGTCCTCGGCGAGGCGGAGCGAGAGGCGCAGGGCCTGGGCTCGGAGCGTCAGGTCGTCGGGGTTGGCGCGCAGGAGCGCGTCCATCACCTTGCCCGCCTGATCCAGATCCCCTTCCTGGAGATGCTTGTGGTACTCCTCCGCCGTGGCGCCCACGAGGCCGGAGGTGGCGAGGGACGCCTTGGCCTGATCCATGAGCTGCGCGGCGGCGCCGTTGGAGGGATCGCGCTTCACGAGCGTCTGGGCGCGGAGGTAGGCGCGCACGGCGTCGCCATCGCTCAACGCGCTCTTGGCTTCGGACAGGATGCTGGAAGGGCTTTCCGCGAGGCTTGGCACTTCGGCATCCTTGGCGGCCTTGGCCACGGCGGCGCGGTGGGCGGCGGCCACATCGGATTCGAGCTGGGAGTCCCGGGCGTGGCTCTGGTACCAGAGGGTGCCGACGACGATGAGGCCGATGGCGGCGACGGCGCCCACCCAGAGCTTGGGATCCTTCACCCAGTCGGGAATCTTGGAGACATCCAGGCTTTCGGGCACCTTCACCTGGAGGCCCGCACGGGGCGCGGGCGCGGGCTTGGTGAGCGCAGCGGGCGGTTGAGCCGCGACGGGCGCGGAAGGTTCCTCCACCCGCTCCGGCGTCGGATCGGGGCGATCCATCTCGATGCGGATGGGGCCGGAGCCGGTGGTGGCGCTGGGCCGCGCGGGCGCGCCCTGGGCCGCTTGGGCGCGGAGGAGCCCAGCCTTGGCGGCCGGATGGCTTGGCGTCAGCTCCAGCGCCTGCTGGAAAGTGTAGGCCGCTTCCTGGAAGCGCTGCATGCCCATGAGGTGCTCGGCCTGCTTGACCTTCTCATCGGCGGGCGCCACCTGCGGCGCGGCGGCGGGAGCGGGCGTGGGAGCCGCCTGCTCCTGGGCCATCTCGCGCTGGGCGTTGTCCAGGAAGCTTTGGATGTCGGAGCGGTGGGGCGCCAGCTCCAGCGCCTGCTTCCACTTGCCGACGGCCTCTTCCGGCAGGCCCATGTCGTAGAGGAGGCAGCCTTCCCGGAGCAACTTGTCCGCGTGCTCTTCGGCCTGGCTGTAGAGAGGCACTTCCTGGGTGACCGGATGAACGGAGGCTGGAGCTGCGGGCGCCGCGGAGCCATCCAGCGGAAGGCCCAGCTCCTGGCGCGCGCCCCGCGCGTATTGCAGCGCCATGGCGTGATCCGGCACGGCGGCGAGGAGTTGGTTCCACTTGTGGAGCGCGTCCTCCACCTGGCCCATGTCGTAGAGCGTGCAGCCTTCCCGCAGGAGCTTGTCTTGCGTGTCCTCGTCCATCAGCGCCGCCTTGGGCGCGGGGATGGGTTCGGTGGCCTTCGCGGTGGGAGAGGGCGCGGGCGCTTCCGGCGCGGCGGCGACGGGGGCAGGCGCGGGCTCAGACACGGGTTCGGGCGCGGGCGGCAGGGGGGATTCCCGGAAGACGGGAATCCGCACCGAGCTATCCGTCATCCGACGGTGGGTCGCGGCGGCCTCCGCGGCCTGGGCGTCCAGCGCCGCCTTCACCCGCAGCAGCCCTTCCCGGGCGGCGGCGTGATCGGGCACCTGCTTGAGGACGGCCTGCCAAATCTGCCCGGCGCGAATGACTTCGCCGCCAGCGAAGAGTTCTTCGGCCTGTTGCAGGTAACGGGCGTAGGGATCCTGGGCCATCGGGCGCCTCTAATGCATGGGGAATTCGTTGAGGTCCCGCACCACGAGCATGAAGGTGCTGTTGCCGCAGGTGAACTCATCCTGGTGGCCGATCTGGACGGTGCGCTCGATGCGCTGGCCGGAGACGAAGGTGCCGTTGGTGCTCTGGAGATCCGAGAGCCACACGGTGCCATCCCGCCGGATTTCCAGGGCCGCGTGACGGCGGCTCACTTCCGGATCCTTGGAGACCACATCGCCTTCTTCGCGCCCGACGGTGTTGAAGGGCTTTTCGAGGGGATGGACGGAGGACGCGAGCGGACCGGCGACGATGGCCACGCTGAAGCGAAGGCCCGCGGGCATCCCGGAACTCGGATCAATGCCCGCCGCGGCGAGCATGGATTCCCGCTCGCTGCGCTGGGTGTGCGTCCCCGAGGGCGGGCCGCCCGGCCCATCCATGTAAGGGGAACGCAGCGTCGTCGTCATCGGCACTTCGCTGGGCAGATCCGGCAGCGCCGTGGTGGCGTCGGGCACAGGCGAGGTCAAGGCCGGATTGGCGACCTCGAAGACATGGGCGCACTTCGGGCACTTGAAGCGCTTCTTGGGCACGCCGTCGAAGCGTTGCTCGTCGTACTGGAAGCGGGCTTGGCAGGCCGGGCACACCACGATCATCGGCATCATCCCTGAGGAGCTAGGTGGGAAAGTCTACCGCTACTTGCGCGGCGTGGCGAAGAAGCTGAAGGACTTGGCGAGGGGCGTGCCCTCGGGGATCTGGAAGCCGGTGACCGCGGCGGGCAGGGGCTGGTTGATCCGGAGCGCGCCCAGGTCCAGTTGCCAACTGTCCCCGCCGCGATCCACCCAAAGCACGCGCCGGGGCAGCCAGGTTCGTTGGTCCACCCACAGATCCAGGGCCTGCATGCGCCGTTTCACGCCCAAGGTGCGGGGCGTGAGGGCCAGGAACCAGGTGCCGGGCACTTCCGTGGAACTGCCCAAGGCGATCTCGAAATACTGGGCGAGGTAGCTCAGCTTCTGGCCCAGGCCGAGGAATTTCCGGTTGGCGTGGATGAGGTGGCCCACCTTCAGCCGCTCGCCCTGCTTGGCCGAGGGGCTGTAGGAGAGCAGCTCCTTCGGCGTGAGGTGGAGGACGAGATCCTCCGGCGGCGCGAAGGCGAAGTGGGCGAAGTCCGAGCCTTGGAGGTAGAGCGTGCCCTTCATGGTGCTGGGCGTCTTGAGCAGCGCCCGCTTCATGGTGAGCGTGAAGGGCGCTTCCAAGGTCTGCACCGCCGCCTGGGCGGCGTCGAAGCGGTCCACGACCTCCTGCAGGGAAGGCTGGGGCGCGGGGGCCTGGATCGCGGGCGGGCAAAGCAGCATCAGGAAGCTCCGGGCAGGCGGAAAGCGGCGGAGGCGAGGGGCCGATCGTCGCCGAAGCGGAGCCCCAGCGCGAAGATCAACGGCGCGGCGCGCCAATGAAAGGCCGCGCCGAGCACGGTGCTCGCGGGCGCGCCCGCGAAGCGGTGGCGTTCGGCGCCGATGGTGAGGAAGGCAGCGGGCGACACCTGGATCAGCAGGCTCGCGCCTTGGGTCCGCGCCTTCACCGCGAAGGGCAGGCGCTCGGCGGCGTTGAGGTCGGACTCCACCGAGAGTTTCATGGACGCGCCCAGATCCACCTGCACCCCGGCCCGGCCTTGGGGGTCCTCTTTCAAGTCGCCGAAACGGCGGGGCGCGAGGCGGTTGAGCGTGAGGCCGAAGCGGAATCCCTGGCCGAGTTCCTGGACGAGGCCCAGATCCACGGTCGCCGAAGTGACGGAATGGGTGAGCGCCACGCCCTCCAAGGGCGCGGATGGATCGCCCAAGGGCAACTGCCCGGCTCCGGGCGTGAGGGCGAAGGTCTGCTGACCGAAGCGCGCGCGTTCCAGCCGAACGGTGAAGCCAAAGGCGGTGCGGCCCGCCTGGCTGCCCGCGCCCGCGTAGAGGCGATCCACCACCACCGCCCGCGCGTCGAGGGTGAGTTGGGGCAGGCTCAGGTCCGTCATCGCGAAGGCGCCGCGCTCGTCCACGCGGGTGTAGCCCAAGCGGATGCCGCCGGTCCAGGCCCAGGCGAGGCCGTAGACCCTTTCGCGCTCGGCCCACGGATGCTCGGCGGTGGCGGAAAGCGCCGAGGGCAGCAGACTTGGGTCCGTCTCCGCGGCGAGGACCGCGTCGGAAGCGTCCTTCTCGCCGCGCGGCTTCAGATCGCCCAGGTCCGCGCCCAGGTAGATCCCTTGGGGGAGTTGATCGAAGCGCGCCGGATTCGCGAAGGGGTCCGCGCCCATGGAAAACACGCGGGAGCCGCCGAAGGTGGAGCCGTCGGCGAAACTCTGCGCGAAGACGGGACCGGCGCTCAACAGGAGCAGGAGGGTCGCGCGCTTCATCCGGCCTGGTCCCACGCGAGTTCGAGACCCATCGGCGCGCTCTGCGTGGCGAGGTGGAGCGCCGCGGACGCGCCGCGCAGGGCCTCTTCCGCCGCGAGGCGGGCCAGATCGGGATGGTTGTTCTGCTCGCTCAAGTGGGCCAGCACCACCGCGCGCAGGCGCGGGGAGAGCACGCGCGCCAGCAGCTCGGCCATGGCCGCGTTGGAGAGATGGCCCACGCGGCTGAGGATGCGGGCCTTCAGCGCGTCGGGATAGGCGCCGTTCCGCAGCATCTCGATGTCGTGGTTCGCCTCCAGCACCAGCAGGTCCAGGTCCGAACAGTGATCCGCGACCAAGGCCGTGCCGTGGCCGAGATCCGTCACCACCGCCGCCGCGCAGCCGTCGGCCTCCACGCGGAACGCGACGGGGTCCACGGCGTCGTGGGGCAACGAAAAGGGCGTCACGCGAAAACCGTCCCAGGCGAGGGCGTGTCCGGCGCGCACCTCGACCCAGCGGGAAGCGGGAATCGTCTCGCCCACGGCCATCTCCACGGCGAGCTTCGTCTCGTTCGTCGCGAGAAAGGCCCAGTCCGTGTTGCGGACGAGGACGCCCACCGCGGCCCGGTGGTCCGAATGCTCGTGGGTGAGTGCCACCGCGCCCACGGAGCCCGCGTCCAGCCCGCAGGCCGCGAGCCGCGCCTTCACCTGGGCCAAGGAGATTCCGGCGTCAATGAGCAGCGCACGCCCGCCCGCGCAGAAGGCGTGGCAATTTCCCTTGGAGCCCGAGGCGAGGGCGGCGTAGCGCATGGCCCTAGACTACCCTCTATGGCCGCCGCGATCCGTCCTTCCACCCTGTCCGACCTGGAGGCCCATGTGGCCCACCGCGTCGCCATGTTCCGCGACATGGCCTATGGCGACGAAGCCGGTCTCGCGCGCATGGAGCCGGAGTTCCGCGCGCTGCTTCGGAGCTGGCTCACCACGGGCCAGGCGCGTGGTTGGATCGCGGAGGAGAACGGCGCGGTCCTCGGCGGCGCGATGCTGGAATTGAAGGAGGCGCTGCCTTCGCCGCTGACGCCCCAGCGCGTGCGCGGCTACCTCTTCAATGTGTATGTGGCGAAGGAGGCCCGCGGCCAAGGCCTCGCCCGCGCCCTCACCGAAGCCGCGCTGGACGGGGCCCGGAGCCTCGGCCTGGAGATGGTGGAGCTGCACGCCAGCAAGGACGCCGAAGCCCTCTACCGCGGCATGGGCTTCGAGCCCACGCCCGAATTCCGCCTCATCCTTTCCCAGGACTTCAAGAAGCCTGGGCAGTGGACCGATCGGCGCTGACGCCTGTCGAAGGTCGGCCCTTCCACATCAGCAGCGCGACGATCGCCGCGCCGCAGACGATCACGCAGGGCAGGCTCGCCTCCAGGCCGAAGGCGCCGCCGGTGAGCCATTCGGGCTTGGAACCGAAAATGGGCGCCAGCAGGCCCTTGGCGTCCGTCGTGCCGCTCACGCCGAAGCCCAGGATGTCTCCTTGGGTGAAGTTCCAGCCGATGTGGACGCCGATGGGCAGGGCGAGGCTCTTCGTCTTCAGGTAGCAGAGGCCCAGCAGGATCGCCGCCAGCGCGATGTTCACCGTGGCCCAGATCTTGGTCGCGCCGCTCATCCCCGGGTTGTGCCAGTGGGCGAAGGCGAAGAAGAGCGCCATGAGCACCTGAGCCGGCCATTCGCCGAGGCCGCCAACGAGGCGCTGGAAGAGGTAGCCGCGGAAGAGCGTCTCCTCGTTGAAGCCGACGAGGACGAAGAGCAGGAGCCCCCAGGCCACCGCGCTGAAGTCGGCCGCGCCCTTGACCCAGTGGAAGCCGCCCGCGAAGAAGGCCGCGAGGGCCGTCACGCCCATGATCGCCGCGCCGCCGAGGACGCCGAAGAGCAACTCCTTCCCCCAGCGGCCATCGAGGCGGTAGCCGATGTCGGAGAGCGGCTTCTTCTCGAAGGCGAGGCAGATCCAGGAAGCCCCGAGGCCGATGGCCGTGCTGAGCGCTACATTGACCAGCTCGCTCATGGGGCGGACATGGAACAGGACTTTGAACACCACATTGACGAGGACGACCAGCGCCACGAACGCGAGCACGAAGCCGCCGGCCTTCCAGCCGTCACGGACGCGATGTTGAGAATCGGTAAGGAAGTTCATGCCTTCTCCAAGCTCGCCAAGCTACGGCAAAGCGCGAGAGCCGGTTAGCCGCGCTTACATCAAGGCTTGGCTATCGGCGTAGTCCTTGGAGATCTCCAGGTAGATCTTTTCTTCGCCGGGCTTCGCGGCGACGGCCTTGGCGAACCAGTAGGCGGCCTTTTCGCGGAGCCCGGCGTTCAAGTAAGCCTTGCCGAAGAGGAGGAACTTCTCCCAGTCGTCGTTCTCCAGCTTCGCGTACTGGGCCATGAACTGATCGGCGTATTGGGGCATGACCACCGCGGCCAGATCCTGGGCGGCCGCGATGAGGGCATCCTTGTTCTTCGGATCGCGCTTGAGGATCTTCTCGTAGGTTTCCAGGGCCTCGTTCTTGAAGCCGTTCTTGAGCCAACCCACGGCGATGAGGCGCAGCACTTCGCCATCGTTGGACTCCCGCGCCTCCGCGTCCTTGAAGCAGGCCTTGGCCCGCGCCTGATCCCCGGCGGCCAGGTAGGCGCGGCCGTACTCGGCGAGCCACTTGGCGTCCTTGGGCTTCATGCTCTGGGCCATCTGCGCGCAGCCTTCGAGCACGGCCTTCTTATCGCCGTTGAAGAAGGCCTCGTCGAATTTCGGCGCGCCTTGGGCCAGCAAGGGCAGGGCGAGGAAGGGAATCAGGGCGGAACGCACGCTGGCCTCCGGGAAGGAGGCCAGCCTAGCGCGATTCGGTCGAGAAGGGCTTAGTTCGCGGCCTTCCCGGCCAGGGCGTCCAGGAAGGACTGGGACTTGAGGGACTTGCCCACCGCGTCCATGAGGCTGTCGGAGATGGCCTCGTAGTAGTTCTCCAGCTTGTAGGAGCGGCCCCAGCGGGTGGCCTCGCCCAACACCGTGCCGCGCCACAAGGGTTTGCCGTTGCGATCCACTTCGATCACGAGGTTGACCGAACCCTTGTAAGTGTCCTGCTCGATCACCATGCAGCGAGCGACTTCCGCCTTCACGACCACGGTGGCGTCGGCTTCGGAGGCGGCGAGGGAGAGACCGGCTTCGCGGTAGAGGTCCTTGGCGTGAGCGCCGAGGAAGGCGGCCACATCGTCCTTGGTGGTGACGGGGCGGGGCTGCGCCTTTTCGCGGTTCTCGGCGATGAGCGCCTTGTCGTCGCGGCTGTCGGTGAAAGGCGCGATCCAGACCTTCGCATCCTTGAGGGGCAACAGGTTCAGCGCGCCCATGGACTCCGCGAGCGTGGAGGTGGGCGTCCATTCCAGCGCCACGCCGGTCATGCCCTTGTCCGCCGCGTGGGCGGCCGACGCGAGGAGGAGGAGGGCGGGAACGAGAGCCAAACGGGTCTTCATTGGAACTCCGAACGGAAGAGGGAAGGATATCGCGCGAGGGGTCAGAGCGGAATGTTCCCGTGCTTCTTGGGCGGCATGGTGTCGCGCTTGGTGTCGAGGAAGGCGAGGGCCTTGATGAGCTTGCGGCGGGTTTCGCGGGGGAGGATGACCTCGTCCACGAAGCCGTGCTCGGCGGCGATGTAGGGGTTGGCGAACTTCTCGTTGTAGTCGGCGATGAGCTCGGCCTTCTTCGCGATTGGATCCGACGCGGAGGCGATGGTCTTGCCATGGAGGATGTTCATGGCGCCGTCCGCGCCCATGACGGCGATTTCGGCGGTGGGGTAGGCGAAGTTGAAGTCCGTGCGCAGGTGTTTGCTCGCCATCACACAGTAGGCCCCGCCATACGCTTTGCGGGTGATGACCGTCACTTTGGGAACCGTCGCTTCGGCGAAGGCGAAGAGTAGCTTGGCGCCGTGGCGGATGATGCCGCCATGCTCCTGGGTCACGCCCGGCAGGAAGCCCGGCACATCCTCGAAGGTGAGGAGCGGAATGTTGAAGGCGTCGCAGAAGCGCACGAAGCGCGCGCCCTTCTCGGACGCGCTGATGTCCAGCACGCCCGCGAAGTAGGCGGGTTGGTTGGCGACGATGCCCACCGAGCGACCGTCCAGCCGCGCGAAGCCGACGACGAGGTTGGGCGCGAAGGCCTCATGCACTTCCAGGAACTTGCCGTCGTCCACGACGCCCGTGATGATCGCGCGGATGTCGTAGGGCTTGCTGGGATCGTCGGGAACCACCTTGTCGAGGTCTGGATTCTCCAGCGGCGCGTCGGCGCGGGGCGCCTTGCGGGGGGCTTCGCCGAGGTTGTTGCTGGGCAGGAAGGAAAGCAGTTCCCGCGCGTGGGCCAGCGCCGCCAGGTCGGAAGGCGCGACGAAGTGCGCGACGCCGCTCTTGGCCGCGTGGGTGGAGGCGCCGCCCAGCTCTTCCTTCGTCACTTCTTCGTGGGTGACGGTCTTGATGACATCCGGGCCGGTGACGAACATGTAGCTCGTGTCCTTCACCATGGAGACGAAATCCGTGATGGCGGGGCTGTAGACCGCGCCGCCCGCGCAAGGGCCCATGATGAGCGAGAGCTGGGGCACGACGCCGCTGGCCAGCGTGTTGCGGAGGAAGATGTCCGCGTAGCCGCCGAGGGAGACGACGCCTTCCTGGATGCGCGCGCCTCCGGAATCGTTGAGGCCGATGACAGGGCAGCCCACCTTCATGGCGAGGTCCATCACCTTGCAGATCTTCTGGGCGTAGGCTTCCGACAGGGAGCCGCCGAAGACCGTGAAGTCCTGGGCGAAGACGGCGACGGGGCGGCCGTCCACGCGACCGAAGCCCGTGACCACGCCGTCGCCGGGGATCTTCTCAACCCCGGCCGTGCGGTGCACCTTCAGCGCGTCCAGTTCCTCGAAGCTGCCTTCGTCCAGCAGGGCCGCGACGCGCTCCCGCGCCGTGAGCTTGCCCCCCTCGTGTTGCTTGGCGACGCGTGCCTCGCCGCCGCCCGCCAGCGCGGCGGCATGCTTCGCCTTCAACAGCTCGATTTTCTTCTCAAGGGACATGGGGACTCCAGAACGGGCAAGGATCAGCAGCGGAAGACGAGGGCCGTGTTGATGCCGCCGAAGGCGAAGTTGTTGCTGAGGAAGTGGCTCGAAGGCATCGCGCGCGGCGCGCCCATCACATAGTCCAGGTCCGCGCAGCGCGGGTCGGGATTCCGCAGGTTGAGCGTCGGCGCGAGCCAGCCGCCGCGGGTCATCTCGATCCCGGCCCAGGCTTCCAGCGAGCCGCAGGCGCCGAGCGGGTGGCCGAAGTAGCTTTTCAGCGACGCGATGGGCACGGCGCGGCCGAAGACTTCGCGCGTCGCGTGGCTTTCGGCGATGTCGCCGTGCTCGGTCGCCGTGCCATGGGCGTTCACCCAATCCATGGCGCCCGCGTCCAGGCCCGCGTCCTCCAAGGCGAGGCGGATGGTCTGGGCCATCGTCTCCTTCTGGGGCTGGGTGATGTGGGCGCCGTCGGAGTTGGTGCCGAAACCAAGGATCTCGGCGTGGATCGTCGCGCCGCGAGCGAGCGCGTGATCGCGGTCTTCGAGGATGAGCGTGCAGCCGCCCTCCCCGACCACGAGGCCGTCGCGGTCCCGGTCGAAGGGTTGGGGCGTCTCCCGCGGCCGATCGTTGCGCGTGCTCGTGGCGTAGAGCGTGTCGAAGACCGCCGCCGTGCAGATGTTCAGCTCGTCCGAGCCGCCCGCGATCATCACGGTCTGCTTGCCGTACTTGATGGCTTCGAAGGCGTAGCCGATGGCCTGGGAGCTGGAGGTGCAGGCCGTGCTCGCGGCGATCATGCGCCCGGTGAGGCCGAAGAAGACGCCGATGTTCACCGCCGCCGTGTGGCTCATGGCCTGGATGTAGCCGGTCGCGCTCACGCCCGTGAGGCGGCCGTCCGCCAGGTTCTTCCCCAGCGCCAGCATGGGCTCGATGCTGCCGAAAGAGGAGCCGTAGGCGACGCCCGCGCGGCCGGTCTTCAGCAGCGGATCGCCGAGCAGGCCAGCGTGTTCCAGCGCCAGTTCGGTCGCGCGCACGCCGAGCAGGGCCACGCGGCCCATGGAGCGCACCATCTTGCGCGGGTAGTGCGAAGGGATGTCGAAGTGGTCCACGGGCACGCCGAGGCGGGTCTGGATCTCCGCGTGCTCGTCCCATTCGTCCATGACGCGCACACCGCTGCGGCCTTCGCGGAGCGCGGCTTCGATGGAGGCCCAGTCCTCGCCGAAGGGCGTGACGCCGCCCATGCCCGTGACGACGACGCGGCGCATCAGA
>CAYYJN010000047.1:0-15998 GCA_964472275.1 uncultured Solibacteraceae bacterium | reverse complement strand
AAAAGTAGGTCGCTGCGACGTTAATACCAAGCCCCACGCGTCAGCGTGGGGCTTTCTCGTTTTCACGGTCACTGCGCTCAGGTTTGGCGCGAGTGGCAAGGATCACACGCCATCTCCCGGCCTTGGCCCTCGTTCTGCCTCGTGGGATGATGGAATGCTGCGCCTGACCATGGGTCGGGGCAGGTCTCGGAGGTGGATGGTGGGTGCGCCGACGGCAGCCAAGTCCCAGGATTCGAAGAAAAGCGGCTACACGCCCTCCAAGACGGAGCTGGCCCGGTGGTACGGGCTCATGCACCTCGGAAGGGTCCTGGACGACAAGGCGCCGAACTACCTGAAGCAGGCCATCGGCTGGTCCTACCACGCGCCCTCGGCGGGCCACGACGGCATCCAGCTCGCGCTTGGTCTCACCTTCCGCGCGGGCAAGGACTTCCTCTTCCCCTACTACCGCGACATGACCACCTGCCTCGCCGCGGGGATCACGCCGGAGGAGATCATCCTCAACGGCATCTCCAAGGACACGGACATCGCCGGCGGCGGCCGGCACATGAGCAACCACTTCGCCAAGCCGAGCATCGGCATCCAGAATGTGTCGAGCCTCACGGGCAACCACACACAGCACGCGGCGGGCCTGGGCCGCGCGGTGAAGCACTACAAGTCCGAGGCGATCGTCTATTGCAGCCAGGGCGAGTCGAGCCTCAGCGAAGGCTACTGCTACGAGGCCATCGTCGGCGCGGATCGCGAGAAGCTGCCGGTTGTCTTCGTCGTGCAGGATAACGGCTACGGCATCAGCGTGCCCAAGCGGGATCAGGCCGCCAACGACCAGCTCTGCGACACCTTTTCCGGCCTTCCGAACCTCCACATCGTGAAGTGCGATGGTCTCGACCTGCTGGACTCGCTGCGCGGCATGAAGGAGGCCGTGGACCACATCCGCGCGGGCAAAGGCCCGGCGATGGTCTACGCCATGTGCGTGCGCATCCACAGCCACTCCAATTCGGACCGCCACGAGTGGTACCGCGATGATGCCGAGCTGGCCGCCGCCAAGGCCGCGGATCCGCTGCCGCGCTTCCGCAAATACTGCCTGGAGCACGGTCTCACCGAAGCCGAGCTGCAGGCGCTGGAGGCCGAGAACCAGGCCCAGTACCTCGCCGCCCACGATAAGGCCATGGCCGCGCCCGCGCCGTCCCCGGCGAGCATTTACGATTTCGTGATTCCCGATGGTTTCGTGGACGCGAAGTGGGCGGATGGCACGCACAGCGAGACCGGCGCGCCCATCAGCCTCATCACGGCGCTGAACCAGACGCTGAAGGAGGAGTTCCGCCACAACCCCGACACCTTCATCTGGGGCCAGGACATGGCCAATAAGGAGAAGGGCGGGATCTTCAATGTGTCGAAGGGCATGCAGCAGGAGTTCGGCGAGGCCCGCGTCTTCAACGCGCCCATCGCCGAGGACTTCATCATCGGCACCGCCAACGGCATGAGCCGCTTCGACAAGAAGATCCGAGTCGTCGTGGAAGGCGCGGAGTTCGCCGATTACATCTGGCCCGCCGCGGAGCAGATCGTGGAGTGCAGCCACGAGTACTGGCGCACCAAGGGCCAGTTCGCGCCCAACATCACCATGCGCCTCGCCTCCGGCGGCTACATCGGCGGCGGCCTCTACCATTCGCAGAATGTGGAAGGCTGGCTCACGACGCTGCCCGGCCTGCGCGTGGTCGTGCCCGCCTTCGCGGACGACGCCGCTGGCCTGCTGCGCACGGCCCTGCGCTCCGAGGGCATGACCTGCTACCTGGAACCCAAGTTCCTCTACAACTCCAAGCTGGCCCACGCCGTCGTGCCTGAAGGCTTCGCCGTGCCCTTCGGCAAGGCGCGCATCCGGCGCGAGGGCACGGATCTCACCATCCTGGCCTTCGGCACGCCGGTGCATTTCGCGCTGGAAGCCGCCGAGAAACTGGCCGCCGAGGGCAAATCCGTCGAAGTCGTGGATCTGCGCTCCCTCAGCCCGCTCGATGAAGAGAGCATCCTCGCCTCCGTGAAGAAGACGCACCGCGTCCTCATCGCCCACGAGGACAAAGTCTTCGGCGGCTTCGGCGGCGAGCTGGCGGCGCTGGTGGCCTCCAAGGCCTTCGCCTGGCTGGACGCGCCCGTGGAGCGCGTGGGCAGCGAATTCACGCCCGTGGGCTTCAACCGCATCCTGGAGCGCGCCATCCTGCCCAACGCTGACAAGGTGCTGGCGGCGGCCAAGAAGGTGTTGTCCTTTTGATTAGACCGAGAAGGCGATCTTTACACGCCTTAACATGGAAGAATCCGTCACGAATTTTGTGGATTTGACCTAGCCATCCGCTGCGGGGTGCCTACACTTCGCAGCAGGATGGACAGGATGATTCACGGCACAGGCGCGATCCACCCGGAGGCGGAGGATCCCCATTCCCGGCCTCTGCGGGCCCGCCGCCTGCGGACGGAGGACTTGAAGCTCGCCCTCACGGCCCAGGGCGTCCACGGATCCTTTGGGGCTTTTCATGGGCTCGTGGAAGATCTCTCGAACCACGGCGTGGCAGTGGTCCTGAAGGCCGGGGCGGGCCGCGCGCACCTGTTCCTCTGCGGAGATCGGGTGGAGAGTCTGGCCGTCCACCAGGAGTTGGAACAGCTTCATCGCGGCGCGGCCCTGATCCGGCGACTGGAGCGCCGGGGCTCCGACCTCGTGATGGGATTGGAGCTGGACCCCGAAGCGCTGGATCTGAGCAGCGTCCACCACCTGTCCAGCCGGACGAGCGCGCGGGATCGCTGGCGGGCCGCGCGGAGCGAGGGCGCCCATGAAGGCACCTCGCCCGGGTTCCGCGCCTGGCTCTTCGACCTGCGCATGCATCTGGAGACGGCCAAGCAATTCCTCGATCTGGAGGAGCGGGGGCTGGACCATGTGGACTTGCTCAGTCGCCAGCGGATCCGGCACGATCTCCTGGAAGCCCTGGCGCCGGAAGTCATCGCCCGCATGGATGAGGCGGGCAGACAGCTCCACGCGCTCGTGGATGGCCTCGACCCATCCGAGCATGAGGCGCACCGGCGTCTCCTCCGTCAACGGCTGGTGCCGCTCCTTTCGGCTTCGCCCTTCCTGCGGCGCGCCTTCGAGAAGCCGCTGGGGTACGCCGGCGATTTCGAGATGATGAACATGCTCTATCGCGATCACGCGGAAGGCGACTCGCTCTTCGGGCAGGTGCTCAACATCTGGGCGACTCAGACGCCCGTGGCCCAGGCCAACATCAACCGGCTCGAACTCATCGGCAGGTGCATCCACGACAGCCTGCTGGGCGCGAAGGGCCGCTTGAAAGTCATGAGCATCGGATGCGGACCGGCCCGCGAAGTGCAGGAGTTGCTCACCCACGCGCCTCAGCTCGGCCGCTTCCTGGATGTGGGTTTGATTGACCAGGGCGAAGGTGCCATCGCCCACTGCGAAAGCGTCCTGGCCCCGCTCGCCGCGAAGACGGGCGCGCGCTTCCACTTCCATCGGGAATCCATCCGCCGCTTCCTCGCCGTGCGGGAATCGGAACGGACCTTCGGCAAGCGCAACCTCATCTACAGCGGCGGGCTCTTCGACTACCTGGGCGACCGGGCCTACAAAGTGCTGCTCCAGGTGCTCTACGACGCGCTGGTGCCGGGCGGGCGCCTGTTGCTGGGCAATGTGGCCGCGCACAACCCCAGCCGGTGGGCCATGGAGTATTTCGTGGATTGGATGGTCATCCATCGCAGCGCGGAGGAATTGCGCGCCCTCGCCTCGCATCTGAAGCCGAAACCTTTGGAGATCAGCGTCCAATCCGAGCCCAGTGGCGTGAATCTCTTCCTCCATGTGGTGAAGTAGGCGCGCGGATACACTGCAACCTCATGTCGCTCTCTGTTGGCACCCGCCTCGATGGCCGCTACGAAATCCGGCGGCTTCTGGGGACCGGCGGCATGGGCGAGGTCTACCAGGCCACCGATCTGCGCCTCGGTCGCGAGGTGGCCATCAAAGTGCTGCCCGAGCATCTCGCCGGTGACGCGGAAGCCCTGGCTCGCTTCGAATGGGAAGCCCGCATCCTCGCGGCGCTTTCCCATCCGAACCTGCGGGCGCTCTACGACCTGGGCAAGGGCGAAGGGCTTCACTTCGCCATCATGGAACTCCTTGAGGGCGAGACGCTCCGGCGCAGGCTGGAAGGCGGCCCACTGCCAGCGGGCGAAGCGCTCAAGGTGGCGGCGCTCCTCGCGGATGGGCTCGCCGCCGCGCACGCCAAAGGCGTCATCCATCGCGACTTCAAGCCCGAGAACATCTTCTTCACCACCGACGGGCAGGTGAAGATCCTCGACTTCGGCCTCGCGCGGCTGGCGCCGGGGCAGGGGCCGGGGCATCTCCTATCCGACCCCGCGCTCGACACCCAGCCCGGGCTCGTGCTCGGCACTGTGGGCTACATGGCGCCGGAGCAGGTGCGCGGCCGCGAACTGGACGCGCGCTGCGATCTCTTCGCCTTCGGCTGCGTGGTGTTCGAGATGCTCGTGAATCAACGGCCCTTCGTCGGGGCGACGATTCCGGAAGTGCTCGCCTCCATCCTGCGCGACCCCGCGCCGCCCGCCTCGGGCCCTCCCGCGTTGCGGCGCCTCGTGGCCCGCTGCCTGGAGAAGGATCCGCTGAACCGCATCGGCAGCGCCCGGGAGGCCGCCCAGGCCTTGCGCGAGATCCGCAGCGCGCCTGGAGAGGGCGCCGTGTCCCACTTCACTTCGCCCGTTTCAAGGATGGATCTGGGCGAGGAGATTCCCACCCAGGAACTCATCTTCCGCCCCTCCCCCACGCCCTTGCGCAAACGCGGGCTGCTGGCGCGGCTCGCGGCGTGGCGGCCCT
The DNA here is from genome assembly GCA_964472275.1 of uncultured Solibacteraceae bacterium. GTDB lineage: Bacteria > Acidobacteriota > Holophagae > Holophagales > Holophagaceae > JAFDVN01. The sequence goes on along the minus strand of CAYYJN010000047.1, from coordinate 11,140 downwards.
TCCAGACTCGGAAGGTGGAGGCCATCGCGGTGCTCCCCTTCGAGAACAGCGCGCGCGATCCCGAAATGGAGTACTTGGCCGAAGGCCTGGTGGAAGGACTCATCGAACGGCTCTCCCTCATTCCCGGCCTTCGCGTGAGCCCCTGGAGCGCGGTCATTCCGCTCAAGGACGCGGGGCATGATTTGCGGGATGTGGGTGAGCATCTGGGCGTCCAGGCGGTGCTCACTGGGCGCGTGTCCCACCGCGGCGATGAGTTGTCGGTGAGCGCCGAACTGCTCGATGTGCGGACGCTCAGTCATCTCTGGGGCGAGCAGTACAACCGGGCCTTCTCCGCGCTCATGGAAGTCCAGCAAGAGCTCTGCGCGCGCATCGCGGATCGTTTGAAACTGCGGGTGAGCGGCGAGGTGCGCGAGAAATTCGTCGAGACGCCTTCGGTGGATTCGGAAGCCTTCAACCTCTACCTCAAGGGCCGTCACGCGTGGCGATCCCGCACGGCGGAAGGGCTTCAGCGGGCCGTGTCCGACTTTCAGGCGGCGCTGGATCGAGACCCTTCCTTCGCGCCGGCCTACGCTGGGCTCGCGGATGCCTACACCCTGCTTTCCTTCCTCGTGGGCGTCGTCGCGCCCGAGGACGCCATGCCCCTCGCCCGCGCGGCGGCCAAACGCGCGCTGGAACTTCGTCCCGACATGGCGGAAGCGCACGCCTCCATGGCGATGATCCTCGAAAGCCACGCCTGGGATTGGGATGGCGCGGCGCGGGAGCACCGGCGGGCGCTGGAATTGGATCCGGAGAACCCCAACCTCCATCACCGCTACGGGCTGCACCTGCTCTACCGCGGCCGCTTCCATGAAGCCGCCGCGCGGTTCCAGCGCGCCCGGAAGCTGGACCCGCTTTCACCCCTCATCCAAGTGGCGAAGGGCCTGCCCGCGCACTTCGAGCGCAGACCGGAGGAAGCCGCCGCGGCCTTCCGCCACGCCATCACGGCCACGCCGCAGTTCCTCATCGGCCACCTGATGCTGGGCCTCGCCAGCCTCGAACTCGGCCACACCGGCGAAGCCATCGCCTCCTTCGAGAAGGGGCTCGCCATCGCCGAGACGCCCGATGGGCTCGCCATGCTCGGACACGCGCTGGCCCGCGCGGGGCGCGGTGGTGAGGCGCGCGTCGTGCTCGCGCGGTTGGATGAGCTCGCCACCACCCGCTATGTGAACGACTACGGCCGCGCCCTCATCCACCTCGCGCTGGGAGAACGCGAAGCCGCCCTGCAAGGCCTTGAACGCGCCGCAGACGCGAGGTGCGAGCTCATGGTCTACCTGGGCATTGATCCGCGCCTCGACCCCATCCGCGCCGAGCCCCGCTTTCACGGACTGTTGGCGAGAGTCGGGCTGGCGTAGATCCCGGAAAAAACGGTGGACGGAAAATCGTGAAGCCGGTTTTCATTGAGACTTCCATCCGAGGAGTTCTTCCATGAAGCCCGTCTTCCAGAGACTCATCTTCAGCCTGGCGCTTTGCGCCGCCACCATCCCCCTCGCGGCGCAGGCGACTCGGACCTGGGTTTCAGGGGTCGGGGACGATGCCAATCCCGGCAGCCGCACGGCCCCGTGCAAGACTATCGCGGGCGCCATCTCCAAGACCGCCGCGGGCGGCGAGATTGATGCCCTCGATCCCGGAGGCTTCGGCGCCGTCACCATCACCAAATCGCTCACACTCGATGGCGGCGGCGGACAGGTGGCCTCCATCCTCGTGGCGGGGACGAACGCCATCGTCGTCGCGGCCGGTCCCAATGATGTGGTCATTCTGCGCCATTTCCGGTTCAACGGCCTCGGGGCCACTCCCGGCGCCGGACTGAACGGCGTCCGCTTCCTGTCGGGCAAGGCGCTCGTCATCGAGAACTGCGACTTCATGGGCTTTTCCCAGAGCGCGGTGGATGTGGCGCTCACGAATCCGGGAACTGTCTCCATCTCCAACACGGCGATCGTGGGCGTTCCCGGCACGCTCACGAGCAACGGCCTCGCCATCGAGTCCGGTTCCTCCGCCGTGAAGGTGAGTCTGGACCAAGTGAAGATCGTGAACGCGGGAGGCGCGGGCATCCTGGCTTCTTCCGCCACGGCGGACCTTCAATTGGATGGTGTCTGGCTTTCCGGCAACGCGACCGGCCTTTCCGCCACGAGCGGGACCCTCCGCCTATCCGGCTGCACCATCACGCAGAACGGCGTTGGCGTCAGGACCACGGGCGCGAGCGTGGGTTCCTTCGGCAACAACAAGATCGGGGGCAACGGTTCCGGGAATGGCCCGTTGAGCTTCGGCTTCGGAATACCCGGATCCTCCGGCGGCAACCTCGCGCTCCAGTAGGCCGACTTGCCTGATATGGGAAGAGGGCGCCAGGTGGCGCCCTCTTCTTGTTCCGGCGGACGCTATTTCGTCGCGGCGTAGTACGCGCTTTCCAGATCCGTGGCGATCTGGCCGGGCTCGTGGCCGAGGAAATCGGGGCGCTGCATGAGGTGGACGAGCTGGCCGTCCTTCAGGATCGCGGCCTGGGGGCTCGTGGGCATGGCGCCTTCGAAGTATTCCCGCGCCTGGGCCGTGGCTTCCTTCTCCATGCCGGCGAAGACGGTGACGAGGTGGTCGAACTTGAGGCCTCGGCCGAGGGCTTCCACCACGCCTGGGCGCGCGCCCGCGGCGGCGCAGCCGCACACGCTGTTCACGAGGAGAAGGGTGGTGCCGGGCCGCTGAAGGGCGGTCTCCACCGCTTCCGCGGTCATCAATTGTTCAAAGCCCGCGTCCACCAATTCCTGACGCATCGGCGCGACCATGTGTTCGGGGTAGTTGCTCATGGCTGCCTCCAGCCGTTCATTTTACGGTCGAATCGGTCTCGGCGCTTGAGCGATGTCATCATGGCGCGGGAGGCTCGATGCGATTCGTGGTGCTCGGCGGCAGTCTCCGGAAGGAATCCTACAACCGGCGCCTGATGGGCCTTGCCGCGGACCGCCTCAGCGCCCATGGCCATGAGGTGATCCGCTTCGAGGGCGAGGCGCTGGACATGCCGCTCATCAACCCGGACCGGCCCCGCCCCGAAGGCGCGGACGCCATCGCGGCGGCGCTCGCGGGAGCGAATGGGGCCTTCGTCGCCTCGCCGGAATACAACCTGGGCATGCCCGCCCATCTCAAGAACATCGTGGACTGGACGAGCCGCGTGCAGCCCGGGCCATGGAAGGGGCTGCCGGTGCTGCTGGGTTGCGCCACGCCGGGCGCCTTCGGCGGGCACCGCGGCCTCATGCCTTGGCGGACGACGCTTTCCGCGCTCGGCGCCTTCGTCTGCCCTTCCGTCGTGGGCGTGCCTCACGCGGACAAGGCCTTGGCCGAGCCGGGGCGGTTGCTGGACGAACGCAGCGAACAGGCCTTGGACGCGGGCCTCGCCATGCTCATCCGCCTGGCCTCGGCGCTGGGAACGGCGCGGTAGGCCTGCCATCCTGGAGGTCTCGTCCAAGAGGCCGCCATGAAGGATTTCCTGAAGACCTTTTTCGCCGTCGTGCTGGCGCTCTGCGCCTTCACCGGCATCGTGGTCGTCCTGATGATCGGCTTCCTCGCAGCCGCGGGTTCGGCGGCCGCCAAGCCGGAAGTGCCCGCCAAGGCGATGCTCGTCTTCAACCTGGGCGCGAACATCCCCGACCATGTGCGCGATGACGACCCCCAGGCCGCGCTGCGCCGGGCTTTCGGCGGCGGCGCTCGGGAAGTGGGCCTGGACGATGTGCTCGCGGCCTTGCGCCACGCGGCGGATGACGACCGCATCGCGGGCGTCTACCTCACGGGCAACCTCCAGCCTCAAGGCTATGGCAGCGGTTTCGCGGCGCTCCAGGAAATCCGCCGCGCGCTGGAGCAGGTCGCGGCGAAGAAGCCGGTGATCGCCTACGGCATGAGCTTCGCGAAGCGCGATTACTACCTGGCTTCCGTGGGCAAGGTCTACCTCAATCCCGCGGGCGAGTTGGAAGTGAACGGCCTCGCCAGCGAGCCGATGTTCTATGGCGACGCCTTCCAGAAATACGGCGTGCAGGTGCAGGTGACCCGCGTGGGCAAGTTCAAGAGCGCGGTGGAGCCGTTCATCCTGGACAAGATGAGCCCCGAGAATCGCCAGCAGGTGCAGGCGCTGCTCGATGATGTGTGGGGCGAATGGAAGGCGGATGTGGCGAAGAGCCGCCACACGACGCCCGAGGCGCTTCAGGCCCTCGCCGACACCCGCGGCATCCTGGATGTGGACGACGCGAAGGCCGCGGGACTCGTTGACGGCGAGCAGCCCTTCGATGCCATGCTCACGGACCTGAAGAAGATCAGCGGCGGTGGCAACGCCTCCAGCGCCTTTTCGCAAATTGATCTCGCCAGCTACGCGGACCTGCTTCCGGAGTCCGCCGCCAAGGCCAAGGTCGCCGTGGTCTACGCCGAAGGCGAGATCGTGGATGGCGACGGCCAGCCCGGCCAGATCGGCGGCGACGCGCTGGCCCGCGAGCTGCGCCGCGTGCGGCAGGACGGTTCCATCAAGGCCGTCGTCCTGCGCGTGAACAGCCCCGGCGGCAGCGCCGCGGCCTCCGACCTCATCCAGCGCGAAGTGATCCTCACGCGCCAGGCCAAGCCCCTCATCGTCAGCATGGGCACGGTGGCGGCTTCCGGCGGCTACTGGATCAGCACCTACGGCGACCGCATCTTCGCCGAGCCCGGCACCATCACCGGCTCCATCGGCGTCTTCGGCCTGCTGCCCAATGTGCAGAAGCTGGCCAACGACCACGGGATCACCTTCGACGAGGTGACCACCGCCAAGCTGGCGAACCCCATGACCCTCGCGCGGCCCAAGACGCCGGAGGAGCTGGCGCGCATCCAGTCCCTCGTGGACCGCATCTACGACCAGTTCCTCACCAAGGTGAGCGAAAGCCGCGGCATCCCGAAGGACGGCGTCAACGAGATCGCCCAGGGCCGCGTCTGGAGCGGCGAACGCGCGCTTTCACTCCACCTTGTGGACGAGCTGGGCGGACTCCAGGACGCCATCCGCTACGCCGCGAAGAAGGCGAACCTCGGCAGCGACTACGAAGTGACGAGCGGCGGCGCGCCCAAGACGACCATGCAGAAGCTGTTGGAGAGCCTCAACGAAGAAGCCCGCCCGCGTCCGATCATCAAGGTCGGACCCTTCCAGCAAGTGATGGATCAAGCCAAGGGCTCCTACGACCTGTTCTCCAGCCTCAACGATCCCCAAGGCGTCTACGCGCGCATGCCGATGGATCTGGTGATGCGGTGAGGCGAACAGCTGATTGAACCACAGAGACACGGAGGCTCAGAGGAAGCATCTCTGAGTCTCCGTGCCTCCATGGTTCGCTTTGTTCTTTTTACCGCTTCTTCGCCAGCATGGTCCCGGTGCAGGTATTCGCGCCGCAGTGGCAGGCGTGCTGGCGCTTGGCCTTGGCGGTGTGGGGCTCGTCGAGGGTGAGCTGGTAGTCGTAGGACAGTTCCTCGCCGGGCTTGATGTCGCGCAGGGCGTCAATGAAGACGCGGTCTCCGACTTGCTCGGTCTCGCAGTTGGGGGCGCAGCTGTGGTTGATGAAGCGCGCGGAGTTGCCGCCCACATTGGCGTCAATGACCCGGCGTTCGTCGAGGCCGAAGAGGAAGGTGTGGTCTGGATCATTCGACGCGTTCTCGCGCGCCGAAGCCTTCTTCCACGAGACGATTTCGCCTTTGTACTCGACGATCCGCTCGCCCTTCTTGATGGGGCGCAGGGCGAAGACGCCCTTGCCGTGCACGCCGCTGCGCCGCACTTGGATCTTGGGGCCGGTTGTCTTGGTCGTCGTCATCGTCGTCGCTCTCACAGCTTGTGCAGGTCCAGCAGGCCTTCGGGCGGTTCGACGCTGGCTTTGCCATGCGCCAGATCGAGGGTCCACCAAGCCTTGATGTAGGGGATTTCCACCGTGCCACGGCGGCCCGGGCGGCGGTCGCGGATGACGACGAGATCGTAGCCCATGGGCGTCGGGTCGAGCCGCATCACTTCGCCCAGAAGCGCGCCGTGGGCGCTCACTTCCGTTCCGATCCACTGATGGCGGAAGCTTTCGCCTTCATCGAGCGCGGCCTGCGCTTCCGGCATCCACAGCGCCCAGCCCTTGAAGGCTTCGGCGGCCGTGCGGTCGGGAATGCCTTCGAAGGCCACGCACGGCCGTTCCTGATGCCACCGGAAGATCCGCAGCTTCGCGGGCCGCGCGGGTGGCTCGGCTTCCGCGTGCTCCAGGTTCATCGCTGGAGGCGCGAGCACGAGGCCCGCGAGACCTTCGAGCCGATCCGGCTCGTCCATCACCGGATGGAAGAGGAATTCGCCCTTGAGGCCCTGGATCTTGGCGAGCTGGCCCAGCAGGAGCATCAGGCGCGTTCTTCGTCGTGGATCTCGACCTCGACGCGGAGGCCCGCCTTCTCGCCTGCCACTTGGCAAAGCGTGCGCAGGCTCTGGATGGTGCGTCCGCTCTTGCCGATGATGCGACCGATGTCCTTCGGATCCGCGTGGACGGTCAGCGCGCGCGTGCGGCCCTCGTCCTTCGTCTCCACGCGGAGCGCGTCCGGGTGGTCCAGCAGGGGCTTGAGGACATCAACGAGGAAGGCTTCGAGATTCATAGCTCACCATTCTGACAAAGCCGGAGCCGCGCGGACATGGAAAAGCCGGGCCCGATTCCCAGGAGGGGGGCCCGGCTTTTCCTTCAGGAGCAGCGGATCCTAGAGGATCGCGTGCTTCTTGAAGAGGTCGGCGACGGTCTTGGAGGGACGGGCGCCCTTGGCGAGCCAGCCCTTGGCCTTTTCCGCGTCGATGCGGACGGCCTCGGTGGTGGTCGCGATGGGGTTCACGAAGCCCAGGATCTCGATGGCGGAAGCCGTCGGGATGAGCTCGTTCTCGGACACGACGATGTGGTAGAAGGGCTTTTTCTTGGCGCCCTTGCGGGCAAGGCGGATGGACAGCATGGTCACTCCTGGACTGGCCAGTATACCCCGGCCCGGGCGGGCGACAAAGCGGTAAAAAGCAGGCTGGGGGCTGGCTCTTCCTCCAGCCTCCAGCCTCCAGCCTCCAGCCTCCGGTCTCCAGCCTGTCAAAGCCCCATCAGCCGGCGGGCGTACTTGGGGGCGGGGCTGCCGAAGCTGAGGAGCCGGTCGTGGAAGGCCAGTTCGTCGAAGGGGATCTTGTCCTTGGCGGCCTTGGCCTCCGCCGCGGCGCGGATGTCGTCCATCTCGGAAGCGCCCACGAAGTAGGTGCTGAGCTGGGTGGAGCTGAGGCAGGCGCGGCGCCACTTGCCCACGGCCTCGCCCTCCTCCTGGAAGCCTTCGTGCTCCATGAGGTCCAGCGCCTGCTGCTCGGTCATGCCCTGGGTGTGGATTTTCTGATCCAAGATGGCGTTGATGATGACCCTGAGCCGCATCTTGAGCTGCTCCATGTGGACTTCCGGCCCGCCGTAGCCCGCGCGGGCCATGGTCTGCTCGCCGTAGACGGCCCAGCCTTCGGCGAAGAGGCCGCTCGTGAAGATGCCGCGCACCAGCGTCGGCGCCTTGAAGGCGTTGGAGTGGGCGAGTTGGAGGTAGTGGCCGGGCATGGCCTCGTGGACGGTGAGATCCTGCACCATCGCCTCGTTGTATTCCTTGAAGAAGCTCTCCACTCGGCTCGGCTTCCAGTCCGAAGGCGTGGGCGAAATGGCGAAGAAGGTGCTGCCATGGGCCTCCAGCGGCCCGGGCGCTTCGCAGTACGCGACCGCGACGCCGCGCTGATACTCGGGCATGACGATGATCTTCACGGGCTCGGTGGGGACGCTGACGAGCTTGTGATCGCGCACGAAGGCCGTGGCCTGCTTCAGATCCTCCGTGGCGAGCGCGACGATGGTGTCGTTGGTCGGCCGCTTCTCCGCGATCTTGTCGAGCACGGCCTTGATGATGACCTTGGGATCGTTCTCGACCCTGCCCGGAAAATAGGAAGCGAAGAGCGGCTTCGCCACCACCAGCATCTCCGCTTGGGTCGTCTTCAATCCGACCTCGGCGCGAGCGAGGATCGCCTCCATGGAAAGGTCCGAATTGAGCGTGTAGCGAAGCTCCTTGCGGAAGTTCTCCTTGCCCACGCGGAAATCGCCGTTGGAGCGGGGCAGCAGGTCCGTCTTCATCCACGCGATGAAGTCCTCCAGCGCCTTCGCGGCCTTGTCCTGGGCGGGCGCGAGTTCGTCCTTCATCCCCGCCTGGGCGGCGGATTCGCTGACATCCGACTTCACCATCCCGAGCGCGCCCTGGAACTGCTGGATGGCCGTCCCGGTGTAGATGCGGGGCGGGTTCTGGAGATTGGCCTTCGCGTCCGCGAGCAGCCCCGGGATGAGGAGGAGCCGCGCCTTCACGGACTTCATGCGCTCGGGCAACGGCGCGAAATCCCGGGACAGGAGGCCGTAGATCGCGTCGCCCGGGTTGTAGGCCAGCGGATTCCAGCGCCAGCTCTTGAGGCCGTCCAATTGAAAGAGGGCGCCGTCCACCTGATCGAGGAGGATCGCGCGGTCCACCTGGTCGCCGGGCGAAAGATCCTTCTCCGGGATCGCGAAGAGCGCCGCACGCTGGGCCTTCGCCCAGGTCCGCTGCGCGGCGAGGCCCTTGGGGCTGAGGTCGCTGAGAGCGGCATCGAAGCGATGATCGCCCAGCTGGGTCGCGGCCTCGGGGTTGAGACGCAAGTAGCCGTCAATGATCTTCTTCGCCAGCGCCTCGAAGCGAGCGTCCGCCGGGTGGGGCGCGGCGGAGCCCGCGGGCGCCTTCGCGGGTAGAAGGGGCGGCGCGCAAGCCACGAGCGCGAGGGCCAGGGACGCGGAGCGGATGGACATGGGACCTCCGGGAAGCGTCCCCATCATCCCGCGACGAGCGCGAAATCAGAACGGAAGTTTGAAGCCGCCGGGCATCCCGGGCATGCCGCCGGGAAGGCCGCCGCCCTTCATGCCGCCCGCCATGCGCTGCATCCGCTGCATGAACTTCGGGTCGTTCATGTTGCCCATCATCTTGCGCATTTCGAGGAACTGCTTGAGGAGCTGGTTCACCTCGTGGACGGGGCGGCCGCAGCCCACGGCGATGCGGCGCTTGCGCTTGCCATCCAGCAGGTTGTGGTTCGCGCGTTCCTTCGGCGTCATGGAATCCAGGATCGCCGTGAGGTGCTTCATGCGTTTGTCCGTGGCGACGGAGGCGAGCTGCTCCTTCATCTGCCCCATGCCGGGCAACAGGCCCATGAGCTTGTTCATGGAGCCGAGCTTCGCCACCTGCTGGAACTGCTTGCGCATGTCCTCCAGCGTGAACTGGTTCTTGGCCATGCGCCGGGCCATGTCCTCGGCGTCCTTCTCGTCAATCTTGTCCTTGGCGTGCTCGATGAGCGTGAGCACATCGCCCATGCCGAGGATGCGTTGCGCCATGCGGTCGGGGTGGAAGACCTGGAAGTCATCCAGCTTCTCGCCTTCGCCGATGAACTTGATGGGTCGGCCCGTGGCGTGTTTGATGCTGAAGGCCGCGCCGCCGCGCGTGTCGCCATCGGTCTTGCTAAGGATGACGCCGGTCAGCGCGAGCTTCTCGTGGAAGGCCGAGGCTGAACGGACGGCGTCCTGGCCCGTCATCGCGTCGGCGACGAAGAGGATCTCGCCGGGCTCGGTCCTGGTCTTGATGCGCCCCAGCTCGTCCATGAGCGCGTCGTCCAGGTGCAGGCGGCCCGCGGTGTCGAGGATGACCGTGTCCCAGCCTTTGAGCTTGGCTTCCTTCAACGCCGCTTCGCAGATGGCGATGGGGTCCTTCAGCTCGGTGCGGAAGGACGGCACGCCCGCGTCCTTCGCCACCACATGGAGCTGCTCGATGGCCGCGGGGCGGTACACATCCGCGGGCACGAGAAGGGGCGAGCGGCCCTGCTTCTTGAGGAGCTTCGCCAGCTTGCCGCTGGTGGTGGTCTTGCCCGCGCCTTGCAGGCCCACCATCATCACGACCGCCGGATTGCCGCTGAAATCGAGCGGCTTCTCGGCGGCCTGGCCGCCCATGATCTCGGTCAGTTCCTGGTAAACGATGTCAATGAAGGCCTGGGCGGGGTTGAGCCCTTCGAGCACATCCTTGGCCTTGCCATCAGCGCCTCCGGAGAGCGCCTTCTCCTTCACCCGCGCGAGGAAAGTGCGGGCCACGGCCACATGGACATCCGCCTCCAGCAGCGCCATGCGCACTTCGCGCAGCGCCTCCTCGATGTTCGATTCCGACAGCTTCGCCTGCCCCCGCAGGTGGCGCATGGCCTTCGAAAGTTTGTCGGTGAGCGCGTCGAACATGCGGGCCTCGAACCCTCCATTCTAGCGGGAAGATGGGAACCACCGATGGATAGGGACGAACACCGATGGGGGGCGATTCATCTCTGTCCATCGGTGATTTCAAGGAGGTAATGCTCCGTGCTGACCCCACCAGCACGCTCTCAGCCCCTTACCTTCTACCGCACACGCAGTCCGGTGGACTGGTGCCCGGACCATGCGATTACTGAAACACCAGGCGGATTGGCGAGATGTCTTCAGCAGGGAAGCCATCTACCTTGCGCAAGTCGAATTCCGGAGCACCAGGCTTTTGAACTTGAATAAAACCCTGTAAAACGCCTTTGAAATTCTCCAGGCTGAGCCCTGGTGCTGAATAGAAGTAAAATTGGTCTACCTCGAATGCAAACTTGTATCCATGGATTGGTTTGCCGAGCTTTCTGTGTTTAGGGTCGAACCAAGAAAGCCCTTCGCATCCCATCCGGCCATCGCTAATCGCAAGGTCGTCGTTCTTTTCTGGGTCTCGATCCACAAACACGCGAAGCGACGGCCGAAAACAGGAGACTTGGAAGGTTGATGTGGGGTCAAGCTCGGCTACGATCTCGCCCATTTCATGTTGCGCAAGGGCGATTTGGATATGTTCTGCATTTCCGCCGATCTGGAAGGGGCCATTCTTCATATAGAAGACAAGAGCATCTCCCTGGCGTTCAGATTTCACGAGCTGTCCGTTTTGCGTGATGTAGAAATCTGCATCCTTGGGCATGTTTGCCTTTAGTGGGCCATAGTGATCACGGCTAAATTGCTGGGGATAGCGCGAAATGAACAGCGAACATAGACCTGGGTCACTGATAGAG
>CAYYJN010000046.1:0-16382 GCA_964472275.1 uncultured Solibacteraceae bacterium | reverse complement strand
CTAAAACTGCTCCGAACCCACCCTCTTTGACCCGAGTTTGCTTCCTAAGACCCTATCTTTTTCTCTGTTTTTGTTGGTCGGCATAAGCCGAACGAAGAATCACAAATTCTTGAGAAGGAAATCGACGAGATCGCAGCACAACCACGAGCGGGCAAGCTCTATTACCACCGTGATCTTCCAGGCAGTGGCGCAGGTGTTATGAGTTTTGTCGATTTCGCATTCCCGGAAATCATCCCCTCGCAAGACTTTGAGAATCATCTTAGAGAAATTGCCCAGATGCCGCAGCAAGAATATGGCCATTTCAACGGTATCAAATACCGCCTCCACATCGGCATGCTTCCAGCCGATATGGAGGCGATAGATTGGTATCGCGGGATGAATGTTGAGCGTAGGAAATATTATGAGATCAGAGGTCTGATCGAAATGTTGATCTCAGCCGTTCGGCTTTCCGCAGAGATGATCAAAGAAAATCCAAAGGCAGGACTGACCTAACCAGCCGTTCGACCCCGGCCCTGCCGCGCGCGGCAGGGCCGGTTTTCTCGTTCGTTGGATACCAAAATAGTTGAGGTTCAAAACATGGAATACACAATTGAATCCAAGCCTATGACAAAGTGGGACACAAGATTCTGCGAGCTCGCGAGACATGTTTCGACTTGGTCAAAGGATCCAAATGCGAAGGTAGGCGCCGTTCTGTTCTGCAAGAGAGGAGGAAGCGTTACGATTGGGTACAACGGATTCCCGATGGGTGTTGAAGATTCAGGCGAACGGCTTGAAGACAAGGATGTAAAGTTAGAATTCGTAGTTCACGCCGAGATAAATGCAATCATTGCGGCAGGAGAGAGAGCCGAAGGCGCAACAATGTATGTTTGGGGTAAACCAATCTGCGCTCGCTGTGCTGGGCCAATAATTCAAGCCGGAATCAAAAGAGTTGTGGCTCGGGCTCCTGAAAACTCGGTTTCAAAGTGGGATATGAGCGGAAAGACTGCCCACCAAATGTTTCTGGAAGCGAGCATCGCCGTTGATTTCTATTCCTTCAAAGAAAATGAGGGGTAAGACGCCCAACAATTCGCTGTAAGCGCGATGACCCTGACGGGCTGTCGCATGATCTCAAACATTAGGCCTCACAGCACCAACCGCTCTTGATACTCGCCGAAGACCTCTCGCAACGCGCCGCAGACTTCGCCGACGGTGGCGAGGGCTTTCACAGCATCGAGGATGTGGGGCATGAGGTTGTCGGCGCCTTTGGCGGCGGCTTGGAGAGCTTCAAGCTTCTGGCGGACGGCGCCGTTGTCGCGGCGGTCGCGCAAGGCTTGGATCTGCTTGCGGCGCTGGTCGCCGAGGGCTTCGTCCACCCGCAGGAGCTCGGGCATCTTCTCGTTCTGGATCGTGAACTTGTTCACGCCGACGACGACCTGATCGCCCTTCTCCACGGCCTTCTGGTAGGCGTAGGCCGCGTTCTGGATCTCCTTCTGGGGGAAGCCCTTCTCGATGGCGGGCACCATGCCGCCTAAGGAATCCACACGAGCGATGAGGGCCTCGGCGCGTTTCTCCAGTTCGGCGGTGAGGCTTTCGAGGTAGTAGCTGCCGGCCAGCGGATCCACCACATCGGCGGCTTTGGATTCATGGGCGAGGATCTGCTGGGTGCGCAGCGCGATCATGGCGCTCTGCTCGGTGGGCAGCGCGAGCGCCTCGTCGCGGGAGTTGGTGTGCAGGGACTGCGTGCCGCCGCAGACGGCCGCGAGGGCCTGCACGGTGGTGCGCACGATGTTGTTGTCCGGCTGCTGGGCCGTGAGCGTGCTTCCGGCGGTCTGCGTGTGGAAGCGCAGCATCTGGCTCTTGGCGTCCTTCGCGCCGAAGCGGTCGCGCATGAGGCGCGCCCACAGGCGGCGCGCCGCTCGGAACTTCGCCACTTCCTCGAAGAACTGGTTGTGGGCGTTGAAGAAGAAGCTGAGGCGCGGCGCGAAGGCCTCCAGCTTCAGGCCCGCGTCCAGCGCGGCCTGCACATAAGCGAGGCCGTCGGCGAGCGTGAAGGCGATCTCCTGGGCCGCCGTGCAGCCCGCTTCGCGGATGTGGTAGCCGCTGATGGAGATGGTGTTCCAGTTCGGAACCTCTTCGGCGCAGAAGGCGAAGATGTCCGTGATGAGACGCAAGGAGGGCCGCGGCGGGAAGATGTAGGTGCCGCGCGCCATGTACTCCTTGAGGATGTCGTTCTGGATGGTGCCGCCCACTTTGTCCCAACTGACGCCCTGCTCCTCCGCCACGGCGAGGTAGAGCGCGAGCAGCACCGACGCGGGCGCGTTGATGGTCATGCTCGTCGTCACCTGATCCAGCGGAATGTCCTTGAACAAGGTCCGCATGTCCTCCAGCGACGCGATGGACACGCCTACCTTGCCCACTTCGCCGAAAGACATGGGATGGTCGGGATCGAGGCCGATCTGCGTGGGCAGGTCGAAGGCGACGGAAAGGCCGGTCGTGCCGTTCGCCAGCAGGTAGCGGTAGCGCGCGTTGCTCTCTTCCGCCGTGGCGAAGCCCGCGTACTGGCGCATGGTCCACAGGCGCCCGCGGTAGCCCGAGGCCTGCACATGGCGCGTGAAGGGGAACTGCCCCGGCGCGCCGAGATCTTGAATCGGATCCTGATCCGCGATGTCGGCGGGCGTGTAGCTGTTCTTGAGCGGAATGCCCGAGCTGGTCTCGAAGCTCTTCTGCCGCAACTTCGCCGGATCCTCCTGGACCTGGAGCTGTTCGCGGACCTGGGCTAGAAAATCGGGCTGATACATGGGAACTCCGCAACCCTTCACGGTATCCCGTCAAGGGCACGGAGCCCAGTCTCGCCTTACACTGGGCTGCCTTCCCCAGCCTCCGCGAGGTAGACATGCCGCTGACCCTGCCGCCCGCCCCGCCCGCCATCCGCCTGCTTTCGGGCGCGCGCCTGTGGGTGGACGATGGCCGCGAGGGCGGCTTCCAGGACGGCCAAGCCGTGGCGATCCGAGGCTCGCGCATCCTCGCCGTCGGCGCGGCGGCGGACTTGGCGAAGCGCTATCCCAAGGCCATCCGCATCGCGCTAAAGGGCGGCTCATTGATGCCCGGCTTCATCGAAAGCCACGCCCACATCGGCGAGTTGGGCGCCATGGCGCGGCAGGCGGATGTGACGGGCCTGACGAGCGAAGCCGCGGTGCTGGCGGCGGTGAAGGCCTGGTGCGCGGCGAATCCGCGCGGCTGGGTGCGGGCCCGAGGCTGGGACCAGAACCTCTGGCCCGGTCAGGCCTTCCCTGGCCTGAAGGAGCTGGACGCCATCACCGGTGACCGCCCCGCCTACCTGGATCGGGTGGATGGCCACGCGGCCTGGGTGAATTCGGCGGCGCTGAAGCTCGCGGGAGTCACCAAGGACACGCCCGACCCCAAGGGCGGCCGCTACCTGCGCGACGCGGAGGGCAATCCCACCGGCGTGCTCCTGGACATGGCCAAGGACCTCATGTGGCGGCGGATTCCCAAGCGGACCTTGGCGGAGGCCGAGGCGGACCTGCTGGCGGGCCTGCGCAAACTCGAAGCTCTCGGCTTCACCAGCGCGGACGATCTGGATGTTCCGGCCCTCGATCTCCAGGCCTATCGCGCTTTGCAGGCCAAGGGCAAACTGCCCATCCGCGTCTTCGCCTACCTGCATCGGGATGACCAGACGGCGGTGAAGGCCGAACTGTCGAAGCCCCGGACGAAGGCGCTGGCCTTCTTCCAGGTACAGGGGGTTAAGTTCTACATGGATGGCGCGCTCGGATCGCGAGGCGCGCGACTGCTGGCGCCCTACGCGGATGAGCCTTCGAGCTCGGGCCTCTGGGTCATGGATCCAGCCATGGTGCGGAAGGACGCGCTGGCCGTGATGAAGGCGGGCTATCAGCCCGCGCTGCACGCCATCGGCGACGCGGGCAACCGCGCGGCGCTGGATCTGCTGGAGGCGGATCTCGAAGCGCTGGGTCATCGTCCCGACGCGCCGCCGCGCGTCGAGCACGCGCAAATCGTGACGGACGAGGACGCGTCGCGCTTCGGCAAGCTGGGCATCGTCGCAAGCGTCCAACCCATGCACTGCACGGACGATCACGCGTGGACGCCGACGCGGCTCGGCGCGGATCGCGCGCACGAGGCCTATCCCTGGCGGCGCTTCCTGCAAGGCGGCGCGACGGTCTGCTTCGGCAGCGACGCGCCCATCGCGGACGCCAACTCCTTCCTGGCGATTCCCGCCGCCGAGACGCGCCAGGACATCCACGGCGATCCGCCCGGCGGCTTCAACGGCGATCAGCGCATGACGCGGGAGGAGGCCATCCGCGCCTACGCGCTCGCGGGCGCGCGGGCGCTGGGGCGCGAGGGGCAATTGGGCCAGATCAAGGCTGGCGCGGCGGCTGACCTCCTGTGGGTGGACGCGGACTTGAGCGCGCTCACGCCGGAGGCCGTGCGCGCCGTGAAGCCGGGCCGCCTGTGGATCGCGGGCACGGAAGCCGAACCCGAGCGCTGAGATGAAACCCGGCCCCGACCTTCCGCCTGATCCGCTCCTCGACGAGGAGATCCGGGCGGAATTGGCGCGCGATCTCATCGAGCAGGGCCGCCTCTCCCTTCCGCTCGTGCTGGTGCTGCTGCTCGTGCTGGCGCGGGTGCTGGGGCAGGCCCTCTTCGCCAATCGCGCGGCGCTGATCTGGTACGGGTTCCTCCTCGCGGTGCTCGTGCTCCGCTGGGCGCACGCGCAGCTCGCGCTCAAGGGCCCGGGGCCGCTGGCCTCGCCCCGCGTCCGCATGTGGAGCTTCTCCTGCGGCGCGCTGCTCATGGGGCTCGGCCTCGCGGTGGTGAGCGTGCTGGTCTATCCGGCGCTCACGCCCGTTCAGATCGCGCTGCTGGCCCTCGTCCACCTGGGCGTGCTGTCCGTGGGCATCCTCGCCATGGCCGCGAGCCCCACGGCCTTCCTCGCCTTCATGCTGCCGATCCTCGGCGCGCTCACCTACCTGCTCGCCTGGGACAAGGGCCACTGGGGCGCGTGGGATCTGCTGCTCCTGGTGGCGATCTACGCGTTGGGGTTGGGCTTCCTCATCCTCCGCCAATTCCGCCTGCGACGGGAGTCGCTGAGCTTGAGCCTCCAGAATTCCCGCGCCGCGCTCCAGGACAGCCTCACGGGGCTGCGGAACCGGCGTTTCCTCCAGGCCTTCATGGAGACCGAGGCTTCGCAAACCCTCCGCGACGGGGAAGGCGGCGCGCTGGCGCTGCTGATGATTGACCTGGATCAGTTCAAGGCCGTGAACGACACCCATGGCCACGCCGTGGGCGACGCCGTGTTGCGCCATTGCGCGGAACTGCTGCGCGACACGGCTCGCAAGTCCGATGTGCTCGCGCGGTGGGGCGGCGAGGAATTCGTCGTCATCGCGCGGCTCCAGGAAGGCGAGAGCATCGCGCCGCTGGCGGACCGCTTCCTGCAACGCCTGCGCTCCGAGCCGCTCCGCCTGCCCGATGGCCGCCTGCAGCCCCAGACCTGCTCCATCGGCTACGCCCGCTATCCCTTCTTCAACGAGCGGCCCGAACTGGTGAATTGGGAGCGGGTGCTCGCCTTCGCGGACGCGGCCATGCTCCGCGCCAAGGCCGCGGGGCGGGATCGCCTCGCGGGCGCCGTCGCGGGGGATCTGCGGCCCGGGAGCCCGGCGCGGGTGTTGGAACGGCTGCGCGACCTGCCCAAGGCGGAGTTGGATGGCCTGTTGAAGATCACGGTCGGATCCGAAGCGTCCTGATACCGTTCTAGGAACTCCCATGTCGTTGGCTGATCTCGGACCCTACCGGCTTCCCGCCGAGGACGCCGCCTATGAGGCGGCGCTGCGCGACGCGCTCGTGAAGGAGCTCTACGACCGCGGCTTCGGGGCGGCGCTGGCGCTGGTGCCCCTGCTCTTCATCCTGAAAGGGATCCTGGATTCGGCTTGGGTCCGGGCGCCGGGATTGAAGTTCGTCTTCCTCGCCCTCAGCCTCGTGCTGGCAGGCCGGATCGCCCTGAACATCCGAGAGCGAAAGCGCGTTCGCCCCGACACCGCGCGCCGCCTGGGTTGGGCCTTCTTCCTGGGAGCGCTGTTGATCGCCTCCTGCCTCGCCGCGATGAACTGGGTGGCTTGGCCCTACCTGAGCGTCGGCCAGATCGGCCTGCTGGTGATCCTGCACGCGGGCATCAACGCCGTCGCGCTCACCACCATGGCGCCGAACGCCTGGGCCTACCTGTGCTACATGGGCGTGGATGTGCTCTCCCTGCTGCTCCTGGCCTGGCTCAAGGGCGGAATCCCGGACTACAACCACCTGCTCATCCTCGTGCTCGTCCTCTACCTGATCGCCCTGCCTGTGATGTGCATCCAGAACCACCGCGCCCTCGCGGACCGCATCCTCTCAGGCTTGAAGCTCCAGGATCTGGCGCTGAACGACACGCTCACCGGCCTCCGCAACCGCCGCTTCCTGGCGGAATTCATGGGTCCGGAGACGGAGCGGATCCTGCGGTCGTGGACGCCGGAATCTCCCGTGCCCCAGAGCCTGACGCTGCTCCTGCTGGATCTGGACCACTTCAAGCAGGTGAACGACACCTTGGGCCACGCGGCGGGCGACGCGGTCCTCAAGCAACTCGCCACGCTGCTCACCGAGAGCGTGCGCAAGCACGACTTGGCCATCCGCTGGGGCGGGGAGGAATTCGTGCTCGTCGCGCGGGGCGCGGATCGCGGCTACGCGCTCGTGCTCGCCGAGCGCATCCGCGCCAAGGTGGAGTCCCACGCCTTCACGCTCCCGGATGGCAAGACGCTGAAGAAGACCTGTTCCATCGGCTACAGCCTCTTCCCCTTCGAACCCGCGCGGACCGCGCTCCTCACCTGGGAGGAGGTGCTTGGAATGGCGGACGCCGCGCTTTACCGGGCGAAGGCCGCGGGCCGCAACCGCGCGTTCGGCGTCTTCCCCGGCGAGAAGCCCTTGGGAGAAGACGGCGCCGAGCTGGCCGCGTCCGTTGAGCGCGATCTGGGCGCGGCCTCCGAAGCGGGTCTCGTGAGGATCATGGGCGAATTGGCCTGAGCCCCTCTGCCATACTTGGCGGATGGATCTGCGCCCGGTCAAGCCCCTGCTCGCCCCTTCCCTGCTCTCGGCGGACTTCACGCGGCTCGGGGAGGCGCTCGGGATGATCGAGGCCGCGGGCGCGGGCGTGGCCCATGTGGATGTGATGGACGGCCGCTTCGTGCCGAACATCACCATCGGCATGCCCGTGGTGGAAGCCATGCGCGGCGCGACGAAGCTGCCCCTGGATTGCCATCTGATGATCGTCGAGCCGCTGCGTTACGCGACTGAGTTCGTGAAGGCCGGCGCGGATTGGGTGAGCGTCCACCAGGAAGCCGATCCGCACCTGCACCGCACGCTGCGCGCGATCCGCGACGCGGGTGCGAAGGCGGGCGTGGTGCTGAACCCTTCGACGCCGATCGAGACGCTGGTGGATGTGGTCGGCGACTTCGACTTCGTGCTGCTCATGAGCGTGAACCCCGGCTTCGGCGGCCAAAGCTTCATCCCGCGCGTCCTTGACAAGGTGCGGCGCCTGGACGCGCTGCGCGCGGAGCGCCAGACGCCCTTCCTGATCGAAGTGGACGGCGGCGTGAGCCTGAAGAACGCGAAGGACCTCGTCGCCGCCGGCGCCGATGTGCTCGTGGCCGGCAACGCCGTCTTCAAGGCGCCCGATCCCAAGCAGGCCATCCGCGACCTCCAGGCGGAAATGGAGAAGGGCCGCTAAAGCCAGGTATCCATTGAAGATAGTGAGAGCGTTTGAAGGGCAATCGAAATGAACACTTAACCGGCTACATTCTTCCCATTTTTGCCACAATTCGATTACATTCGGCGAATTATTGCCGGTAGTTGATTGTTCAGAATTTAGATCTATATTGGCATGACCGGAAGAATGGCGCCGACCATTCCGACTTAGATCTCAGAACCGGAAGAAAGGCTCTGGTCATGCGATACCAATTCCAAACCATCGCCGACCTGGCTCGCGAAGTCGGCGCCCAGGCGCGGGACTACCGCATCCGCAAAGGGCTGGAGCAGGCCGAGGTCGCCGAGATCGCCGGGGTGTCGGAACGCACGGTGCGGGATCTGGAGCAAGGCGCGGGCTCCAGCCTCGCCACCCTGCTGCGGGTGATGAAGGCCCTCGAGACTCTGGACAACCTGGACAAGCTCTTCCCGCCCGCGGCGACCATTGACCCGCTGGCCCTGCTGACGCGCTCCACGCCGCGCCAGCGCGTCTCCAAGAAGCGAGGCCCCCGTGGCTGACACGCGTCCCGTCGGCGCGACCGTCATCGAAGTCCGAGCCTGGGGCAAGCGGGTGGGCGCCGTGGCCTTGGACCCGCGGCAGGGCTGCTACGCCTTCGCCTACGCGCCCGAGTGGCTGGCCACCGGCATCGAGCTCGCGCCGAGGACCATGCCCGTGGCGGGCTATCGCGAGCCCTACATCTTTCCGAACCTCCCCGAGGCCACCTACCACCGGCTCCCGGCGATGTTGTCCGATTCCCTTCCGGACGATTTCGGCGACGCGCTCATCAACGCCTGGATGCAGTCGCGGGGTCACGCGCCCGAGTCCATCACGACCCTCGACCGCTTGGCCTACATGGGCAAGCGGGCCATGGGGGCCTTGGAGTTCAAGCCCGCCCTCGGCTCCCAGGCCCGAACTCGGGCGGCCCTCACGATGCAATCCCTCGTCGAGGAGGCTCGTCGGGCCGTGCGGGGAAACTTGTCGGATGAAGGCGAGACCTCCGCGGCCTTGAACCAGATCATCAGCGTCGGCACCTCCGCCGGGGGCGCGCGGGCCAAGGCGGTCATCGCCTGGAACCCCGTGACGGATGAGATCCGCAGCGGGCAGTTCAAGGCGGACCCCGGCTTCGAGCATTGGCTTCTGAAGTTCGATGGGATGGGCGAGGACAAAGGCCTGGGCAAGGGACGGAACCACGGGAAGACCGAGTACGCCTACGCCCTCATGGCGAAGGCGGCGGGCATCCACATGGCGTCCTGCCGACTTCTGCATGAGCATGGCCGCGCCCACTTCATGACCAAGCGCTTCGATCGGGAAGGCGACGAGAAGCACCATGTCCAGACCCTGTGCGCGATGGAGCACTTGGACTTCAGACAGATCGGCGTCCACGCCTACGCGCAGGCCTTCATGGCGATCGCGAATCTGAAGCTCGGCCAGGACGCGCTGGACGAACTGTTCCGTCGCATGGCCTTCAATGTGATGGCCCGGAACTGCGACGATCACACGAAGAATTTCGCCTTCCTACTGAAACAGGGCCAGCCCTGGACCCTGGCCCCGGCCTACGATGTGACCTTCGCGCACAACCCTCTCGGTCCTTGGACCCACCAACACCTTCTGAGCGTGAACGGCAAGTTCAAGGGCATCACCCGCTCGGACCTGCTTCTGGAGGCGGAGCGCTTCGGCGTCCGGCGGCCCGAAGGACTCCTCGCGGATGTCGCCGCGGCCATCCAATCCTTCGACGAGTTCGCGGCCCAGGCGGAGCTGCCCGCCGCGAAACGCGACGAGATCCGCGGGCAGTTCCAACGGGTGTAAGGTCAGCCCTTGAACAGCGCGAGCTTCGCGGCCCGCGTCATCCGCTTCACTTCGCGCTCGCGGATGAGGGCTTCGGATTTCGAGCCGCACGGCTCCGTGTGGACCAGCTTCAACGGCCCGCGGCCCCGCGTGTATTTCGCGCCCTTGCCTTCCCGATGCTGCTTCAAGCGCGCCGCCACATCCAGGGCGATGCCGCAGTAGAGCGTCCCGTCCCCGCAGCGCAGCAGGTAGAGATGCCAGATCGCGCCGCTCACTTCTTGTCGAGCCCCAGCACTTCCTTCATGCGCTGGACGGCGTCCTTGGAGGTCTCGGGCATCGGGATGAAGAGCAGCGCCTGGCTCTTGCCGTCTCCGGCGAGCACCCAGGTGCCTTGGCTGCAAACGCCGGGCTTGAACCACCACTTGCGCGTGTCGAAGGTGACGGTGAAGAAGCCCGTGAGGAATTCCCGGCACATGGTGAGGACGCCCTGGCTGCCGGAATCGCCCAACCAGGCCATGAAGGCCTCCGGCGTGGCGCGGAGCAGATCGCCCCGGCCCATCCATTCCGGCGTGAACTCCGGCAAAGGGCCATCCTTCGGCAAGCGGTCGCCGAGGAAGGGGCTGAAGGCGCTCACGAGTTGCATGCGAGTGATGCCTTCCCCCTGCTCCTCCACCCAATCCTTGCGCTCCCAATTAGCCCAGAAGAGGAAGGCGTCGTCGCAGTCCTCTCGGAAGGCCTTCTTGAGATTCACGCGGCCATGACCTTTGGGCGGCTGACAGGCGGGGTTGCGGCAGTCCCAGTAGACATCGAGGCTGGCCCAGTCGGCGCCCGCCATCTTGAGCCACACCAGCTTGGCCATCTCGCCCAGAGGCCGTTCGGTCTTCACATCGCCCCAACCGTGCAGCTTGCCGTCGCCATCAAGGGTGAGGAAGCCTTCGCCCGGCTTGATGGGTGGCGCCTGGGCGCGGATCGGCGCGGCGGTCAGCAGCGTGACGAGGAGGATCGCGGCGGCTCGGAGGCTGGGCATGTCCAAGGATAGACTGGAGCCATGGGCCATGCGCGCGTTCTCACCAATCTCCGCGGTCTTCTGACGCCGGATCCCGCGCGGGCCTGGGCGGTGGACCGCATCGAAGACGCGGCGTTGGTGCTTGATGGCGGCCGGATCGCCTGGATGGGCCGCCGCGTGGATCTACCCGCGGAATGGAAGGACGCCGAACGGGTGGATGGCGGCGGCGCCTGGGCCACGCCGGGCTTCGTGGACCCGCACACCCACCTCGTCTTCGGCGGGGATCGCAGCGGTGAATTCAACCGGCGGCTCCATGGCGTGAGCTACGCGGAGATCGCGGCCGAAGGCGGCGGCATCCGCGAAACCGTCCGCGCCACGCGCGCCGCGGCGGTGGCGGAGCTGGTGGAGACCGCCGAAGGGCGCTTGAAGGAACTGCGCGCGCGCGGCGTCGTCCATCTCGAAGCCAAGACCGGCTACGGCCTGGATCTCGAAGCCGAGTCCCGCCAACTCGACGCCTACGCGACTCTGAAGACGAAGGGGTGGAGCCTGGATGTGACGCTCATGCCCGCCCACGACATCCCGACCGAATTCGCGGGCGAGGCCGAGCGCTACGCGGAACTCGTCGCGAAGGAATGGCTGCCCGAACTAGTCCGCCGCTTTCCTGGCCTCGCCCGCTACTGCGATGTGTTCATCGAGAAGGGCGTCTTCTCCATCGAGCAGGGCCGTCGCATCCTGCTCGCGGGCAAGGCGCTCGGGCTCACGGCCCGCGTGCATGCGGACGAGCTGAGCTGGACCGGCGGCGCGGAATTGGCGGCGGAGCTGGGCGGCGCCTCCGCCGATCACCTGATGTTCTGTTCGGACCAGGGCATGAAGGCCATGGCCACGGCGGGCGTCGCGCCCATCCTGCTGCCGGGCACGACGCTCTTCCTCGGCATGCGCGACTGGGCGCCGGCGCGGAAGATGATCGAGGCCGGATGCTCGGTCGCGCTCGCTTCCGACTTCAACCCCGGCTCCTGCCCCTGCCTCGACCCGCTGCTGATCCTGCGCCTGGGCTGTCTGCAACTGCGGATGACCTTCGAGGAGGCCTTCACCGCGATGACGCTCCACGCCGCCCGCAGCCTGGGCCGGGACGACCTCGGCCACCTCCGCCCCGGCGCGAAGGCCGAAGTGCTGCTCTGGGATCTGAAGGACCCGTTGGAACTCATCTACTGGGTCGGGGGCGCGTTCCTACCTAACATCGCCTGAATGCGAAAGGGCCGCCCTCCTGGCGGCCCCTCCGCGCACGCCCAGGGCGGCTAATGCGAGCGATCGGCCTCCTGGACGATCTGGTAGATGCGTTCCTTGGCGCGCAGCTTGGTCTTCTTGAGGTCCACCTCTTCCAGCGACTCGCGGGCTGAGAGCCCATTCTTCCGCTGGAGGACCACGAGTTTTTCATCCGCGGCGCGGTGCTCCTCCATGAGGCGGCGGAATTCGAAATGCTCCTTCATCAGGCGCTCTTGAAGATCAGGGCGCAGAAAATCCATGGGACCTCCCTCTTGGGCGCGCGCGGCGCGGGAATGGTTGTCCAGGGACCCGGGTGCCCAAGGTCCCGTTCGACTGCTAAGTGAGTCCAACCTAGTCCCGAGTTCCCGAGCGTCAAGGCGTCTTCCAACGCAATATGGAAGTGCTGCATGGCGCTGGCTTCCGTTAAGCTCGACCCATGAATCTCACCCTCCGGGACCTGCGTCTTGAACGCCAGGATAGAACCCATCTTTTGGGTCCTCTGGACCTGGATCTGGCGCCTGGGGACCGGGTTGGATTGGTGGGGGAATCCGGGTCGGGGAAAAGCCTCCTGGTACAGGCCATCTTTGGGGTGCTCCCCAAGGGAGTCCGACAGGCGACGGGTCGGATCGAAGCCTTCGGCGTCCCCATGGACCAGCCGGGCGCCGCCCGGGACCGGATCCGCGGCGCCCGCCTCGCGTGGATCCCCCAGGATTCGCTCCAGGCCCTCAACCCCTTCATGACGATGGCCGAACAGCTGGCGCTGCTGCCGGGCGTCCATCGCAAGGAAAGGAAGGCCGCGGCGATCATGCGGCTGACGCCCCTGCTGGAGCGCCTGCGCCTGCCCACGGATCGGGCCTTCCTCAAGCGCTTTCCCCATGAGCTCTCCGGCGGCCAACGCCAACGCCTCTGCCTCGCCATGGCTCTGAGCTGCGATCCCGAACTGCTGATCCTGGACGAGCCCACCACGGCGCTGGACCCGAGCGTCCAGGCGGAATTCCTGGAACTCATCCGAAGCATCCAGGCGGAGCGAGCCTTCGGGTTCCTTTGGATCACCCATGATCTGGGCGTGGTGGCGTCGCTCTGCGAGCGGATTCTCGTCCTCTATGGCGGCCTGCCGATGGAATCCGGCCCGACCGCGCGCCTGCTTGATCGCCCGCGGCATCCCTACACCGCCCGCCTCCTCGCCGCCGCGCGGCGCGAGCCCGCTTTGGAGGGTGGATTCCTACCCGCTCCAGGCGAACGCGGCGAAGGCTGCCCCTTCCGCCCCCGCTGCGAACGCGCCCAACCCTCCTGCGCGACCTGGGCGCCGTGGCAAGGCGAAGGCGAGAACGGGTTCCGTTGCGAGCATCCGCTGCGCTAAACGCTCTGGCACGCCGCTGCGGCCCGTGCGATCATGGGGTGCAAGGTCCCGCCTCCTTGAAACAGGCGCCGGGTTCCGGATTGGAAGGCTTCCGATGCTCACCTTGCCCTTGATGAAGGCTCTGACTTTCGACGATGTCCTGCTGGTGCCGGGGCATTCGGAGCTGCATCCCAACGCCGTGGACCTGGGCACCCAGCTCACGAAGACCGTGCGCCTCAACATCCCGCTCATCAGCGCGGCCATGGACACGGTGACGGAAAGCCGCATGGCCATCGCCCTGGCCCAGCTCGGCGGCCTCGGCGTCATCCACAAGAACCTCAGCATCGAGCAGCAGGCCGAGGAAGTGGACCGCGTGAAGCGGTCTGAATCCGGCATGATCACGGACCCCATCACCATCCGCCCCGACGCGCCCATCCGCGAGGCCGAGGCGATGATGGCCAAGTACCGCATCAGCGGCGTGCCCGTGGTGGAGAAGGGCAAGCTCGTGGGCATCCTCACGAACCGCGACCTGCGCTTCGAGGACCGCTGGGACCTGCCCGTCAGCGACCTGATGACGAAGGACAAGCTCGTGACGGTGCCGGTCGGCACGACGCTGGACCAGGCCAAGGCCATCCTCCAGAAGCACCGCATCGAGAAGCTGCTGGTGGTGGACAAGAAGGGCGCCCTCAAGGGCCTCATCACCGTCAAGGACATCGAGAAGTCCATCGCCTATCCCAACGCCTGCAAGGACAAGCTGGGCCGCCTCCGCGTCGCCGCCGCCGTGGGCGTGGGCAAGGACCTCGTGGACCGCGCCAAGGCCCTCGTCGAGTCCCAGGTGGATGTGCTCTGCCTCGACTCCAGCCACGGCCACTCCAAAGGCGTGCTGGAGGCCGTCAAGCAGCTCAAGAAGGCCCTGCCCGACACGCCCGTCATCGCGGGCAATGTGGCCACCTATCAGGGCGCCAAGGACCTCATCCAGGCCGGCGCGGATTGCGTGAAGGTGGGCATCGGCCCCGGCTCCATCTGCACCACGCGCATCGTGACGGGCGCGGGCATGCCCCAGATCACGGCCATCGCGGAAGCCTCCCGCGCCTGCCGCGAGGCGGGCATCCCTTGCATCGGCGACGGCGGGATCAAGTTCAGCGGCGACATCGCCAAGGCCGTCGCGGCCGGAGCTGATGTGGTGATGATCGGCAGCCTCTTCGCGGGCACGGACGAAGCGCCCGGCGAGACGATCTTCTACCAGGGCCGCACCTTCAAGTCCTACCGCGGCATGGGCTCCATCGGCGCCATGAAGAAGGGCTCGGCCGACCGCTACTTCCAGGATGGCAAGGACGCCGGCAAGCTCGTGCCCGAGGGCATCGAGGGCCAGGTGCCCTACAAGGGCAAGCTCAACGACCTCGTGACCCAGCTCATGGGCGGCCTCCGCGCCGGCATGGGCCTCAGCGGCGGCCAGAGCATCGCCGACTTCCAGAAGAAGGCCGCCTTCGTCGAGATCAGCGGCGCTGGCCTGCGCGAAAGCCACGCCCACGATGTGATGATCACGAAGGAAGCCCCCAACTACCGGATGGATTGATGCCCGACCTCGCCCATGTGAGTTGGCCGCTCATGCTCGTGGCCGGCCTCTTCAACACCATCGGATGGATCGCCTTCGTCGTCGGCAAGAAACGCGAGGAGATCCTGCGCATGGTCTGGGGCGCGGGCCTTTTCGGCACCAGCATCGTCTTCGCGGATTCCTGGCCGAAACTCCTGATCTCGGGAATCGCGCTTTCGGCGCTGATCTACTTCAAGCCGGAATAACCGCAAAGCCGCGAAGAACGCCAAGAAAAGCACTGGGGAAGCCGAGCCTGCCCTGGCCGGAGACAAGCCTGATCTCCTTTGCGTTCTTAGCGTCTTTGCGATGAAACATCCTTAGCGGACCGCTAAGATTGAAGGGTTGCCCGCCGAGGAACCCATGTCCCTGCTCGTCAAGAACGCCCGCTTGCTGGACCCCGCCCAGAAGCTCGACACGCTCGGGGGGCTCCTGGTGGTGGAGGGCGTGGTGACGGCCATCGGGCCGGACGCGGAGCGCGATCCCATGTGCGCCGGAGCCGATGTCCTGGACGCGGGGGGCAAGCTGCTGGCGCCAGGCTTCATTGACCTCCATGTGCACTTCCGCGAGCCGGGCCAGACGCGCAAGGAATCCATCGAAACCGGCTCCCGCGCGGCCGTCGCCGGCGGCTTCACGGCCGTCTGCGCCATGGCGAACACCAAGCCGGTGAACGACAGCGTCGCCATCACGGAGCTGATGCTCGCCCGCGCCGCGAAGGCCGGGCTCTGCCGCTACTTCCCCATCGGCGCCGTCACCAAGGAGTTCAAGGGCGAAGAGCTCGCCGACTTCGGGACGCTCAAGGGCGCGGGCTGCGTGGCCTTCAGCGACGACGGCCTGCCCATCGTGAGCGCCGAAGTCATGCGCCGCGCGCTGGAATACACGCGCTGGCTGGAGACGCCTGTGGTCGCCCACGAGGAAGAACCGACGCTGGCCGCCAAGGGCTACATGCACGAAGGCCATGTGAGCGCCTCCCTCGGCTGCCTCGGCATCCCCTCCGCCGCGGAAGAAGCGATGGTCGCCCGCGACATCGTCCTCGCCGAGCACACGGGCGGCCACCTGCACTTGGCCCACATCAGCACGGCGGGTTCGCTGCGCATGATCCGCGAAGCCAAGAAGCGCGGGCTGCCTGTCACCTGCGAGGTCACGCCCCACCACTTCGCGCTCACCGACAAAGAACTGATGAAGTTCGACTCCGACTACAAGATGAATCCGCCGCTCCGCAGCGACGCGGATCTGGACGCCGTGCTCGAAGCCCTCGCCGACGGCACCATTGACGCCATCGCCACGGACCACGCGCCCCACGGCTGGGACGACAAGGAAGTGGAGTTGCCCATCGCCGCCTTCGGCGTCATCGGCCTGGAGACCGCCTTCCCCCTCACGCTCGAACTGCTCGTGAACAAGAAGATCATCAGCCTGGAACGCGCCGTGGACCTGCTCACCGCCGCGCCCGCGAAGGCCTTCCACCTGGACAAGAAAGGCCTCGGCTCGCTCCGCGTGGGCAACCCCGCCGACTTCACGCTGGTGGATCTCGACGCCAAGATCACCGTGGACCGCGCCTTCATCCAATCCAAGAGCTACAACACGCCCTTCAAGGGCTGGCAGCTCCCCGGCAAGGTGCTCG
>CAYYJN010000045.1:0-16467 GCA_964472275.1 uncultured Solibacteraceae bacterium | reverse complement strand
GTGGTCAGCCCCCCATCACCAGGCTGAACAACCTCGTTGGCAGCGACACCTAGTCCACTGATCGCGGACCACTGGCGTGTCGATGTACCTGAACTCCAGTCGCCCGCCCTTAACGGGTGCCACGCGTAGATATGGTCCGTGATAAGGCCATGCGACCGGCGCTTGAACGATGCATAGGTCGTGCATGGATGTCCATGCGTGGAGATTTGGTTTGTATCGTGATCGCACAATCTCAGCAGTCAGTTCAGCCATGCCGAGGATGGATCGAGAGCCTGCACGAGCGGCAACATCGGCATAGAAGGCTGCAATGTCTTCCCATGGGCGCGTCATGGTCGGCTTCTGGTTGCTGTTCACGGATCCCTCTGGTGAATGGGGAAGGCTGATTGCCAGTG
The DNA here is from genome assembly GCA_964472275.1 of uncultured Solibacteraceae bacterium. Lineage (GTDB taxonomy): Bacteria > Acidobacteriota > Holophagae > Holophagales > Holophagaceae > JAFDVN01. The sequence goes on along the minus strand of CAYYJN010000045.1, from coordinate 16,075 downwards.
AAGATGATATAGCTGTCGCGGTTTGCGCCCTCAGCGCCCATGGAACCAGAACACATCCAGGAAGAAGATCAGCACGAGGCCCCAGCCGAGGAGGAACTTGCCGAGGGCTCCGGCGAAGAGGCCGACGACGGCGCCCATGGCGGCTTTGGCGGCTTTTCTGAAGGGCTGCTTCCGCACGAGCCATTCGCCGAGCAGGGCGCCGAGGGGCGGGCCGAGCAGCACGCCGGGCAGGCCGAAGAAGAGGCCGATGAGCGCGCCGAGGATCGCGCCGCGGGCGCCCGCTTTGCCCGCGCCCGCCTTCTTCGCGGCCCAGCCGGTGGCGAGGAAGTCCATCACCTGGCCAAGGATCGCGCCGAGCACGAAGACGCCGACGGTGATCCACGACAGGCGATCCGGCTGAAGCACCTTGAACAGCGTGGCGCCGAGGGCTATGAGCGGAAGGCCCGGCACGAGGGGCAGCCACACGCCTAGGAGTCCGACGGTGAAGCAGAGCAGCGCGACGACCCAGGCGAGGATGGGAGCCGCCACTTGCATCAGAGCTTCAGATCCCGCACGAAGCGCCGCACGAGCGCTTCGAAGCGCCCGGCCGAGGCCCGGCCTGCTTCCAGCACTTCCTCATGGGTCAGCGGCTCGGGCAGGATGCCCGCCGCCATGTTGCAAAGGCAGCTCACGCCCGCGACGCGAAGCCCCGCGTGCCGCGCGACGATCACTTCGGGCACCGTGCTCATGCCCACGGCGTCGGCGCCCCAAGACCGGAAGGCGCGGATCTCGGCGGGCGTCTCGTAGCTGGGTCCGAGCACGCCGATGTAAGTGCCTTCTCGCAGCGTCTGGCGCGTGGCCTTGGCCGCGGCGTGGAGCTGGGCGCGCAGGGCCGGATCGTAGGCCGCGCTCATGTCCGGGAAGCGCGGGCCGGGCGCGACATTGGCCCCGAGGAGCGGGTTCGTCCCCGTGAAATTGAGGTGGTCCGCGATCACCATGAGATCGCCCACCCCGTGCGCCGGATTCAGCGCGCCCGCGGCGTTGGTGTGCAGGACGGCCTTCACGCCCAAGGATGCGTAGAGGCGCATGGGCGCCGTGACGACGGCCATCGCGTGGCCTTCGTAGAAGTGAAAACGGCCCGCCTGCAACGCGACGCGACGGCCTTCCAATTCGCAGAAGACGATCTTGCCGCCATGCCCCGCGACGGTCTGGGTTGGAAAGCCGAGATCCGTGAAGGGCACGGCCACGCCGGCGGTGGCCTCATCCGAGTCCGCGAGCGCCCCCAGCCCCGAGCCCAGCACGAGGGCAAGCTCAGGGACGAAGGGCGCCTTGGCCCTCAGGCGATCAGTAGCTGACGACAGGTCCACGGAGCGTCCCCGGAGGGGCCGGCGCGAGCTGGAGCGTGAACGGGATGTCCGACTGTAGGGTGGAGGGGCTGATGAGGCGCACCCGGATCGGATAGTAGGCGGGTGTGGTCGTGTTCCCTGTCCCCGCCAGCGTGAACTGAATGGGAGAGCCGCTGGTGCCGCTGAAGGTGTAGGCCTGGGTGTTGCCGCCTGCGAACACCACCACCTCGATCGTCGCACCAGTGGGAAGCGGATTCGGTGTGGTCTGCAGTGTCAGTTGGTAGGCCTGGTCATTCACCTGCGACACGCCCAGGTAGGCGATCTCCTGGTAGGACGCGTTCGCGTAGACGCCGCCCACCTGATGATCGGACGCCATGCTCAGCGTGCCGTTGTAGACATAGGTGGTGCCGTTCGTGCCCGCCGTGGCGCTGGTCCAGGTCTGCCCAAAGACGGTCGTGGTCGGCTGAGGCCAAGGCAGGTTGTAGGGCGAAGTGATTGTGTTGATGGTCGTGTCGTTGAAGATCGCGGCGAGGTCCACCGGTTCTGCGCCGGTCTTGGCGTTCTTGAGGAGGGCGAGCTGCGAATAGATGTTCGCCGGATTGAATGACCCCGCGATGGGCAGCGAGATGTTGAAGATCCGGGCGATGGCGCTTGGCTGGATCGTGGCCCAATTGGTCGCAGTGCCGGGCGCGGTGATGCCGTTGGCTTTCAGGTCGAGATTCCAATAGAGCGAAGCGAGGCTGAGCGGAGAGTAGGGGCCAGGACTGGCGGGAACGCTGCTGATGTCCTTGAGGCTGAGAAGCGCGCTGGTCCCATCCGTGTCGGCGAGGTAGGGGGACTGGAGTAGGTTCGCCGCCATGGCGTAGGGGAGACCCTCTTCCAGGGCCAAGTCAGGAGAGAGCCCGTCAATGGGCGACCCCACGGGGCCGAGGGCGTGAGGGGCAGTGGCGTAGGTTCCGCTGGAAAGCTGGCGAGCGAGATTGGCGCGCCCCAGCAAGGTGTAGAGCACGGACTGGTCCCAGGCGTCATCGTTCGCCGAGGCCCCTTGGATGGAGCCGAAGTAGTGATCCGTTCCCGTGTTGGGATCGTAGGCTAGGTCAAGGCCATTTGGGCCTGGCTGGATCCAATGTTTCAAGTCGTACTGGATGTAGGTGCCTTGGGGCTCGGAGTGGCCCATCGCGTAGTGGAGGTCAAGAGGCTGGCCTGGCGTCGGGTTGCCGTAGGCCACGCTGAAAGCGTAGACCGAATCGAGGATGGCCAGCACTCGGCTTCCCGTGGGGCTCGCCTCGAAGTTGGCGGAGGCAAAGGACGGGGAGGTGCCATCGGCTTGAAGTTCCATAGAGCCCGTCATCCAGGGCGTTGCCAGGCTCACCGCGAAATTCGCGGTGTAAGTGGAACCCGCCACGACGGTAGCAGAAGGGAGGGGCGAAGCTGCCGTAGCTGGAGTGCCGTCCGCACCGCTCCGCAGGAAATAGCGGGCCCTCTGTGCCCGAGGAAGAGTGCTGGATAGCCCGCTGGGGTCGGCGATGACAGTGACCACTGAGCCGATGTAAGGCTGTGTGAAACTTTCAATCTGAATGGCGTAGTTGGTGCCAGCTGGGACGATAAAGGCGTAATGGCCCGTGGAATCGGTGTAGCCCACTTGTTTCACACGCCACTGCGAAGTGTTTGAGTCCAATTCGTAGGCACGAACTCCCAGCCCCCGGGCTGGAAGGGTTTGCTCATCCGCGGGGTTCGTATCCAAACCCGTCGGGACTCCGTTGCTGTCCTTGGCCAGCGGAATCCGAACATAGGTGACATTTCCCTGGAGGATCGCGGTGGTCACCGGGGCCGCATCGCTGGATTTCTTCCCCGAGCAACCCACCGCGAGGAGCAGGCCGAGGGCCGCGGCGGCGGCCGCGATCCGGGACCGGAAGGTGGGGGCTTGGGACATGCGGACCTCGAAAAGCGTAAGCCATCAGGCTATCACGGGGATGGCATGCGCCCGAGCGGGGAAAGGTGCCCGGCCCCAGGAGGGACGGGGCTTCCCCGGGCCGCGCCTCAGTCCTCGGTGGGTGGGTTCGGGGTGGTGTTGGCGGTCAGATCGCCGGGGATTTCCTCGGTGTCATCCAGCACCGGCAACGGGTTCCGTTGGACCCCATCCACCCGCAATTCGAAGTGGAGGTGCGGGCCCGTGGCGTTGCCCGCCCGGCCCACCTCGGCGATCTTCTCGCCTTTGTGGACGATCTCGCCCTCCTGCACCAGCGTGACGGATTCATGCCCGTAGGCGGTGACGACGCCGTTGCCGTGATCCACGGTGATGAGGTTGCCGTAGCCCCGGGCCTTGCCCGCGAAGGAGACCACGCCATCCATGGCGGCGTAGATGTCCGTGTGCATGGGCGCCGGCAGATCAATGCCCTTGTGGCGGCTGTGGTAGCGGATGCGCTTCTTCCGGCGGTGCTTGACTCGCACGACGCGCGTGCGGATGCGCGGGCCCCAGTAGGAGCTCACCGACCGCGTCTCCACCGGCCAGAGCAGGTCGAGGTGATCGGGGTCCGCGGCGTGGAAGGGGAACACGGGGTCCGCCCCGGGCTCGCCGGAGGGGATGAGACTCGACGCGCGCACCAAGGGCGCTGAGGGGTTTGGCAGGGCAGGGAGGCTGATCAAGTCCGAGGGCGCGCCATCGCCGGGGATGGCGGGAAGGGCCGCGATCTCGGGTGTGGCCGTGGCGGGAAGCGTCGCATCACCGGGCAGGCACAGGACCGTCCCGGGCCGCAGGCGGCGCGGGTTCAGGCTGGGGTTGGCGTCCATGAGTTCCCGGGCGGTGAGCCCGTTGGCCTTGGCGAGGGCGTAGAGGGTCTGCCCCTTGGCCAGCACCACCGTGTTGGAATCCGTCCGGAGAGCCGCGCGGGAAGCGGCCGGGGCCGCCTTCTCCGCCAGCCGCAGCCGGGTTCCGAGCGACAACTTGGCGAGGTCGCGGCCGGGGTTCAGGGCCTGCAACTGGGAGAGGCTGAGGCCGTTGGCCTGGGCGATCTTCCCCGCCGTCTCGCCTTTGCGGACCACATGCACGCCTGCGGGCGCGGTCTTGGTCGTCGTCTTTGCGTGGCTCTTGGCGGACCGGCGGTGGGTCCCCGACGAGGCCGGGAGGGCGGTGGGAACGGCGATGATGAGCAGCGTCAGCAGCGCGTGGCGCATGGTGTCTCCCGGATTGCGGCGGACGCGGATGCGTCCAGGACCTGTTTCGCTAGGCCTCCTGGGGGACGGGCCCCCACCCTGACCGATTGACCCGATGGGCCAAGCCCTATTTTACCGGGCTTGGATTCTTTGAAAACGCAAATCTTTTCCAACTAGCCGTGCGTCAACCCTGCCAGGGGCAGCCCGCCCAAGCCCGGGTGACGGCGCCGCGACGCCCGCCTTCCTTGAGCAAGAGGCGCACCGGACCCACATCCATGGCCTGGGACACGGCCTTGAGCATGTCGTAGAGGGCTAGGAGCCCGGCCGAGGCCCCGGCCAGGGCCTCCATCTCGACGCCGGTCTTGGATTCGCAGATCACTTCCACCCGCAGCCAAGCCTGGCGGGTGGCCGGGTCGAAGCGGTGCGCCACCTCCACGCCGTCCACCGCCAGCGGATGGGCGAGCGGGATGAGGTCCGACGCGCGCTTCACGCCCTGGATGGCGGCGATGCGGACGACGGGCCAGGGATCGCCTTTCTTCAGGGCCTGGGAGGCCAGCGCCTCCGATGCGGCTTCGTCCATTTGGAGGACGCCCACGGCGACGGCGCGGCGCTGGGTCACGGCCTTGGCGCCCACATCCACCATGCGGGGCAGGCCTTCGGGGTCCAGGTGGGTCAGTTCGCCGGGCATGCGTCGCTCCACGCGAGAAGGATGTCGCGCAGCGCCGCCGTGTCCGGCGCGTAGGCGCGGGGGCCGCAGGCGGCGAGCTGAGGCTCGCTGTAGAAGCCGTGGCCCACGGCGAGGCTGGGCACGCCCGCCGCCTTCGCCATGTCCAGATCGAAGGGCGTGTCGCCGACCATGAGCAGATCGTCGGCGCGGAGGCCCGTCATCTTCAGGATGAGGTCCAGGCTTTCGGGGTGCGGCTTGCCGTGCGTCACTTCATCGGGCGTGACGATGGGATCGAAGAGATCCGTCCATCCGAATTGGCCAAGCTGGCGCAGCAGGGGCACGCGGCGCTTGGAGGTGGCGATGGCCATGGCCTGGCCGCGAGCCTTCAGGTCATGGAGCAGGTCGGAGACGCCCTCGAAGGGCTTCATCAGATCCTCGTGGTCCGCGTGGCCGAAGCTCCGATAAGCCTTGAGCACGGTGTCGAGCTCCAGCTCCGGGAAGGTGCGACGGATGCCCTCCTCCACCGGCAGGCCCACATACTTCAACCATTCCGCCACACGCGCGCGCGGCTGGCCCAGCGCGTCCAGCGCGTGCGCCATCCCCGCCTCGATGAGCGGGCGGCTGTCCGCCAGCGTGCCGTCGAAATCCCAGACGATGAGTTTCATGACCCTGGCTCCAGTTCGTGCTCCGTCCCGAACACGCCTTCCCACTTCGCGACGACGATGCTCGCGAGGCCGTTGCCGAGGACATTGGTGAGGGTTCTGGCCATGTCCATGATGGCGTCCACGGCGAGGAGCATGGCGATGCCGGCCTCGCCGGGAAGGCCGAAGGAGCCGCAGGTGCCGGCGATGATGACGAGGGTGCCGCGCGGCACGCCGGCGACGCCCTTGCTCGTGAGCATGAAGGTGAGCAGCATGGCGAGCTGCTGCCAGAAATCCATATGGACGCCCGCGGCCTGGGCGATGGTGAGTCCGGCGAGCACGAGGTAGAGCGTCGAACCGTCCAGGTTGAAGCTGTAGCCCGCCGGGATGACGAAGCCCGCGACGCGCTCGGGCACGCCGAACTTCACGGCCTCTTCCAGCAGCTTGGGCAGCGCCGCCTCGCTGCTGGCGGTGGAGAAAGCGATGGTGGCGGGTTCGCGCACGGCGCGGAAGTAGTCGAGCACCTTCACCTTGCACAGCTTCAGCACGGGGATGAAGACGAGTAGCACGAGCAGGATCAGCGCGCCGTAGAGGCTGCCCACCAGCAGCGCGTACTGCTTGAGCAGGTGGAACACCGCCGACCAGCCCTTGATGAGCGCGCCGTCCACCATCTGCCCCGCGGCCATGCCGCTCATGCTCGCGGCCATAGCGCCGAAGACGCCGAAGGGCGTCAGCAGCATCACCATGTCCGTGTACTTGAACATCACTTGCGAAAAGCTGTCGAAGAAGCGCAGCACCGGCTCGCCCTTGCCATCGGGCACGCGCACGAGGGCCATGGCGAAGAGCGTGGCGAAGATGACGACGGGCAGGATGTCGCCCTCGGCCGCGGACTTCACCACATTGGAGGGGAAGAGGTGCAGCAGCGTGTCCCACCCGCTCTTCACCGCCGCGGGAGCCGCTCCGTGCGCGGCGAGATCCAGGTGGATGCCCGCGCCGGGCTTCACGAGGTTGGCCACCGCGAGTCCGATGAAGAGGGCGAAGGTGGTGATGATCTCGAAGTAGATGAGCGCCTTCACGCCCATGCGGCCAACCGCCTTCAAATCGCCCGTCTTCGCGATGCCGACGACGAGCGTGCTGAAGATGAGCGGGACGATGAGGCTCTTGATGAGCGCGATGAAGGCCGCGCCCAGGAAGTGGAAGAGCTGGTAGGCGACCGGGTGAAGGTCCTTCGGGAAGAAGCCGCCGAAGGCCACGCCGAGCAGGAGCCCGGCGAAGATCCACGCGGTGCTGGAGCGCCACCAGGGCTTGGGTGCGGCCATTGGACGGGTCTCCAGGAAAGGGCCAGTCTCCCATGGGCCGCCCCTCCGGGCGAAGCTGGGGCGATACTGGAGCCATGCGCTGCGAGCACTGCCTCCACGACCTTCCCGCCTCCGCCCGCTTCTGCCCGGGTTGCGGCCAAGCCGTTCCAGCCCATCTGGCGCCGCCCGCCGAAGCGCCCGTGGACACCTCCATCACCGCGCCGGGCCTGCGGCCGGGCGCGTGGCACTGGATGTTGATCGTCCTCCTCGTCTTGGAACGCCTCACGGCGATCAAGGCCTTCCCGACCGAAGGCGCCGCATCCTGGGAGCGCCTCTTCCTCTATGCCTGGGGCTGGGGCCTGCTGATCCTCACCACGCCGCTGCTGATTTTCCGCCGCCGCGCGGGCGGGTGGCTGGCCTTCCTCTCCGGCTCGGCGCTCATCGTGCGGAGCTGCGTGCCCCTGCTCGGCGAAGCGCCCGTGCCCTGGGCGGTCATCACGCTGATGGTGGCGAGCGCGACGCTGACCTTCGCCTTCCTCCATGAACAAAGCTTCTGGCCCCACCTTCCCAGCCCGATGGGAGGAAACCGGCAGGATGAAGAAACGGACAGCGAGGACCGCCCCCGGTAAACTGGAGGTTCGGGCCATTCGCCCCGGAGGATGGATGAACGCGACTCCGCGCCGACGCTGGAATCTGCTCAACACCCTGTTCCTCACCGGCACGCTCACCGCGGCCGCCGTCGCGGTGCCCCTGCATCTCGTCTTCAACGGCTTCTCCTGGGCCGAGTGGATCACCTGCCTCGCCATGGTCTTCGCCATCGGCACGGCCATCAGCGCGGGCTATCACCGCCTTTTCTCCCACCGCGCCTTCAAGGCGAGCTGGCCCGTGCGCTTCCTGCTGCTCGCCTTCGGCTCCGCCTCCTTCGAGAATTCCGCGCTCAAGTGGGCCAGCGATCACCGCGTCCACCACCACCATGTGGATGACGAGGCCAAGGACCCCTACGCCATCGGCAAGGGCTTCTGGTACGCCCACTGGACCTGGGTGATGGAAGAGAAGGCGCTGCCTCTCTCGGGCGTCGCGGATCTGGAGCAGGACCCTCTCCTCCGTTGGCAGCACCGGCACCACTTCCTCATCGGCGCCGTGGTGGCCTCCATTCCGCTCTGGATCGGCCTCGCGCTCGGCGACTTCTGGGGCTTCGCCATCGTCGCTGTGCTGCTCCGCATCGTGCTCACCCACCACACGACCTTCCTTATCAATTCCGCTGCCCATGTGTTCGGCACCCGCCCTTACAGCGAGGCCAGCAGCGCCCGCGACAACTGGGTGCTGGCGCCGCTTACCTACGGCGAGGGCTACCACAACTTCCACCACACCTGGCAGTGGGACTACCGCAACGGCCACCGCTGGTTCCACTGGGACAGCACCAAGTGGATCCTCAACACGCTGCGCTGGATTGGTCTCGTCCACGGCTTCCGCCGCGTGCCCGCCGCCGCCATCGAGCGCGCGCGGTTGGAGATGGAGGCCCTCAAGCTGGACCGGCACCTGGATCGGCATGAGCCGGCCCTCGCCCATCCCTTGAAGGAGCGCCTCGCCCACGCGCGGTTGCAGCTCGATCTCGCCCTCGCGGCGCTGCACGAATGCCGCGTCGGGCTCAAAGCGAAGCGCGCCGCCTGGCGCGCCGAGTGGAAGGCCAAGGGCCTCGCCCGCAAGGCCCGCAAGGAAGAGCGCGCCGAAGCCTGGCGCCTCGCCCGCGCCGAATGGCAGGCCGTGCTCGCCGAGCACCGCGAGCAACTCAAGGAAGCCTGGATCGAGTGGAAAGCCGCCCGCAGCGCGGCCCGGTCGGCCCTGGTCTACGCGTAGCGGGCTCTCGGCTTTTGGCCTTGGGCCTTAGCTGATTCCAACCCATCGGAGCGCCCTGACTTGGGGCATGGGATCTGGATTGGTCTGCGCTGACCGCCCCGAACGCCTCGCCCCGCGAAAGCTCAGAGCCAAAAGCCGAAGGCCGATATGGGAAGATGGAGGCTTCGAGCGGAGCTTCCCATGGCCAACTTCGACCTTCTCGTCATCGGCTCCGGCCCCGGCGGCTACATCGCGGCGGTGCGCGCGGGGCAGTTGGGCCTTTCCGCCGCCATCGTGGAGAAGGATCCGGCGGGCCTGGGCGGCACCTGCCTGCGCCGCGGCTGCATCCCCGCCAAGACCTGGCTGGAGAGCGCCCACCGTTTCGAGCAGATGCAGGATGCGGCCGAGTACGGCATTGACGGCGTGGACCCGAAGGGCCTGCGCGCGAATCTGGACGCCATCGTCAAGCGCAAGAACCGCATCGTCCTGAAGAACGGCAAGGGCATCGAGTATCTGATGAAGAAGAACAAGGTGCAGGTGCTCAAGGGCACGGGCAAGCTCCTCGGCGGCGGTAAGGTCGAGGTGAAGGGCGAGACGACGGAAGTCCACACCGCCAAGAAGATCATCCTCGCCACGGGCTCCGTGCCGCGCGAGCTGCCGGGCCTGGAAAGCGACGGCAAGCGCGTGCTGAACAGCGACCACCTGCTCGACATGGCCGAGCTGCCTTCGCACCTCGTCATCCTCGGCGGCGGCGCCATCGGCGTGGAGTTCGCGTCCGTCTTCGCACGCTTGGGCTCCAAGGTGACGCTCGTGGAGCTCATGGACCAGTTGCTGCCTGTCGAAGACGAAGCCGTCGGCCTTGAGCTGGAGAAGATCCTCGCCAAGCAGTACAAGATGGACATCCGCACCAAGACCAAGATCGCGAAGCTCGATCGCGCGGCGGACAAGGTGGTCTGCCACCTGGAAGGCGCCAAGCCCGGCGCCATCGAGGCGAGCCATGTGCTCATCGCCGTGGGCCGCGGCCCCGTCACGGCGGGCATCGGCCTGGAAAGCACGAAGGCGGTCCTCGACAAGGGCTTCGTGGGCGTGGATAAGTTCATGCAGAGCGCCGAGCCGGGCCTCTACGCCATCGGCGACATCGTGAAGACGCCCATGCTCGCCCATGTGGCGAGCGACGAAGGCATCGTCGCCGTGGAGCACGCGGCGCAGTCGCTCGGCAAGGGCGTGCATCCCCACCCCATCAACTACGACCGCGTGCCCAGCTGCACCTACTGCGATCCCGAAGTGGGCAGCGTGGGCCTCACGGAGAAGAAAGCGAAGGAGAAGGGCTACGAGGTGGCGACCGGCACCTTCCCCTTCATGCCCATGGCGAAGGCCAACATCGTCGGCGAGCCCCACGGCTTCATCAAGATCGTCAGCGAGAAGAAGTACGGCGAGATCCTCGGCATCCACATCATCGGCCCCAAGGCCACGGAGCTCGTCGCGAGCAGCGTCGCGCTGCTCGCGGGCGAGATGACGGTGGACGAGCTCATCGCCACCATGTACCCGCACCCGACGCTCAACGAGGTCTTCCCCGAAGCGGCCCGCGCCGTCCAGGGCCGCGCGCTGAACATGTAGCGTGAAGCTCCTCGCGGGTCTTCTTCTCACCTGTGTGCTCGCCTGCGCGACGCTCACCGCGCAAGTGCAAGGGCACTTGCGCTTCGAGGCGGTCGGCCACGCGCCCATCGTGCTCGCGCTGGTAGACGGCGGCCATCCGGCCTTCCTCACGATTCCCCATCAGCGCGGCGTGGACGACGCGGAGGCCGTGCGGCTCTTCGTGCTCACGCACACCGGGCCGGAGGGCCAGGTCCTCCCGGCTTCCGTGGAGCCGAAGCCCTTGAAGGCGGCCGCGCCGCCCGCGTGGAAGGTGGACCACAACGGGTCGCGCGCCCAGGTCGGCACGAGCTACGCCACCTTCTGGCGCTACACGCCAGGCCTCGTGCTTCCGGTGCGCTTCAAGCTCGGCCAGAACGAATGGCGCTTGAAGGAAGCCGACCTGCCGCCCAAGATGCTCGTGTCCTTCGGAGATTGAAGTGGCCCTCTTCGCCCGCCCCCTCTTCAGCCGCACCGCCCGCATGGAGCGCTGGCTGGACTGGTACGCGGGCGACCATCGGAATCCGGTGAACCACGCGATCCACATCGCCTGCATTCCGCTCATCGTCTTCAGCGTCATGGGCCTGCTCGGGTTGATCCCGCCCCACTACTTGATCTACGGCGCGCGCTTCGGGTGGCCGGAGCTGGCGCTCGCGGCCCTTCTCGCCTTCTATTCCCAGCACGATCTCAAGCTCGCGCTCCTCGCCGTGCCCATCGGCGCGGCGATGCTGGTGCTGGCGCGCCATCTGCCTTGGCAGGCGCACGCGGGCATCTTCGCGGCGGCCTGGATCGCCCAGTTCATCGGCCACGGGAGCTTCGAGAAGAACCGCCCCAGCCTCATGGCGAACCTCGTCTCGCTCATCATCGCCCCGGCCTTCCTGTTGGATGGTCTGCTGGCGAAGCTGAAGCCTTAGGACGCGTTCGGCACATCCGGGCCAGGATCGCCGCCGCCGCTGCCGAGATCCTGTCCATTCAGCAGGCGTTGCCGCAAGTTCTCCGGCAGCTTCTTCTTCAGGCGATCCTTCTCCAGCATGTCCTTGTAGGCGGGGTTGGCGAGCAGGTCCTTCGTGTGGACGCCGCGGAAGCGGGCTTCGGTGAGCGCCCCGCCGAAGCCGAGGATCCAGCCCTTCTGATAGAGGCAGACCAGCTTCACCGCGTAGGCGTCGGGATCCACCGGAACATCCTTGGGCGTCGCGTCAATGACGGCGTTCACCAGCTTGAGCGCGTCCTCGGGATGGCCCTTCGCGGCGATCTGGGCGGCTTCTTCGAGCACCACATCGTTCACATGCATGTTCGTGGCGGAGGGCGCCACCACGGCGGGCATGGCGTGCCACTTCCGGTAGCCGAAGAAGGCGGCGGCGATGACGACGATCGCGGCCGCGCCGATCCAGAGGGATTTGTGCGACACGGTGACGACCGTGTGCCCGGCGGTGGTCGTCGCGTCGCCCACCGCGCGGTGTCCGGCGGTGGTGGCCGCGGCTTCGGCGACCAGATCGCTGACGCCCCGCTTCGAAAGCGCGGTGGTGGCTTCTTCTTCGCCGGTGGGACGCCACTTCGGGTCCTTCGCGGCGCGGAGGAGCTTCGCCAATTCCGCGGCGCTGGTGGGGCGGCGATGGGTTGGGTCCTTCTCCAGCAGGCGTGAGGCCATGCCGACGAGGGCGGGACTGAGGCCCTTCAATTTGCTCGCGTCCAGCGCCTTGGGCGGGTCGTTGATGATGCCGTAGACGACGGCGCCGGTGGTCGAGCCGCCGAAGGGCCGCTCGCCCGCGAGCGCCTCGTGCAGCATCACGCCGGTGGAGAAGAGGTCCGTGAGCGGCCCGGCCTCGCCGGTGCGCAGGTATTCGGGCGCCATGTAGGCGAGGGTGCCCACCACCTGGCCCGTCTGGGTCGCGGTGGCGCCGGTGGATTTCGCGACGCCGAAGTCCATGAGCTTCGCGCGGAGCACGCCGTCCTCCCGCGTGACCATCACATTGGAGGGCTTGATGTCGCGGTGCAGGATGCCGTGCTTGTGGGCCTGCTGCAGGCCGTCGCAGACCTGGGCGATGGTTTCGAGGATTTCGCTCGGGCTCAGCGCGTTTTCGGACAGGAGCGCGCCAAGATCCTCGCCCGGCACATACTCCATGGCGAGGAAGAAGAGGCCTTCCTCTTCCCCGAATTCGAAGACGGTGACGATGTTCGGATGATTGAGCACGCCGGCCGACCTCGCCTCGCGCTGGAAGCGCGCTTGCAGCTCGCCGCCGGGGTCCAGTCCCGCCAGCGCCGGGCGGATCACCTTGAGCGCCACCTCGCGCCCGATGGCGCCGTCCTTGGCGAGGTAGACCTCGCCCATGGCGCCGTGGCCGAGGAGCCGGAGAATCTCGAACTTGCCGATGCGGTCGGGCATTCCAGAAGGCTAACAGCCTGTCGGGGGAATCTCCCGGGCGGCGTTGGGGCGCCGGGCGAGCCAGGCTAGGAAGGCGAGCGGCAGCGTAGCGGGGCTACTACGCGGAGCGAGCATGACAACGCATGGCGATGCCCGCCGCCCCAACCCAGAGGGCCAGCCGCCAAGGGCCCGCTGGCTGTGTCACCGCGCTTGCACGATGTGGACGCATCGCGACCGCGCGCGCTTCCTTGCCATCAGGCCCTTGGCGACTGGCGCCGCCTGCAGGGGATTCCCGCGACAGGCTGCTAGCAGCGCGCGCAGAAATGGGGCGGCGCGGGTAGCTTGGCAAGGAATTGAAAGGCGCGATTCCAGGCTTCCACTGGTCCGCGGAAGGCGGCGATGTGCGGGCTCAAGGTGCGGAGCGCGTGAAGGCCGCTTGGATTTTCCGGCAACGGAAGCAGGGGGATGGGCGTGCCGAGGGCGCGGCGCAGCGCGTCGCGCAAACCATCCAGCAGCGGACTGCCCACGGCGAGGCGGAGCGGTTCCACTTCCATCCGCATGGGTGGTTCCGCGTCCGGCCACACCAGCGTTTCGGGCGCGCGGAACGCGGCGTCGAAGCGCGCGTCGTGCCAGTCCGAGAGGAAGGCGCGGAGTTCGGCGGCCTCCAACGGGCCGAGGAAGGCGGGGCCCGGGCGGCCTTCCGCCGCGAGGCCCGGCAGGCGCTTGGCGAGCATGGGCCGTCCCGCGAGCCAGGGCAGGGAGGCATCCAACGCGGCGCTCACTGCGCCGATGCGGCGGCGTTGCGCCGCGAGCGCCCGCGGCAGATCCGTCTCCGGAAGCGGCAGCAGGGCCGCGAGGTTGATCGCCGCGTCGCCGCGCCCCCAGGCGTGGAGCGCCTCGCGCAGATGGCCGGGTTCGCGGCCCAGGATGGCGATCGCGGGCAGGCCGTGGGCGCGCGCGCGTTCCACGAGGATCAGCGGACCGCCCTCGCCGGAGAGCCGCGCCCCGCCCAACTCCGCGGCCAGGCGCAGCGAGTCGTCTTTCATCCCAGCCGCTCCACCAGCCGTTCGCGTTGGGTGGCGAGGTAGGCGGCGGCGATCTCCAGCCCCGCGCGGAAGACGAAGAGCATGAGCGTCGCCGACAGCGCCATCCCCGGCAGCAGCCACGCGGGCGCGGCCCAGGCGAGCAGCGCGAAGAGCCCGCCGAAGAGCCCCGCGCAGCCGAGGCTCGTGCCCATGGAGAGCAGGATCATGGGCAGCGGCATGCCGCCGCTTCCGAGCTTCTTGCGCGAGAGCGGGCGCGGCATGGCGATGGAGCTCCAGAGCCCCACCGCGCCCATGGCCAGCGCGCAGCTCGCGAAGAGGCAGAGACCCGCCGGAAGTTGCGCCGCGATCCCAGGTCCGCCGAACAAGGCCAGCAGCAGCGCGAGGAGCGCGCCCTGCAAGCCCATGAAGAGGCCATAGCCGAGGCTCTTCCCGAAGAGCAGTTCCTTCGGCGCGATGGGCAGCAGGAGCAGGCCCTTCACCGCGCCTTGATCCAGGCCGAACATGTTGAAGAGCAGTTGCGCCGCGCCGAACGCGAGGTAGACGAAAGCGCCTGGGACCGCCCAGAGGGCCGTGCCTCCCGCGCGGGCCATCGGCCCCTTGATGAGCACCACGGCGATGACGGGGATGAGGAAGGCGAAGCGCCCGATCATGCTGCCCATGAGCGTGCGCCACTGGAGTCGCGCGAGGCCGTGGGCCGGTCGCGCGAAGGACCAGAGCTTCGCTTGGCTAGAGCTGATCGCGAGACTCTGGGTCTCCTGGACTGTTTCGCGCCAGAGCAGCCGCGCCGCGAGCCAGGCGAGCAGCGCGGCCAGGGCCAGCATGGGAAGCTGGCGGAGCGTGGCGCGGAGCGGGCTCGGCTCCGCCAATCCGAGCGCGCTCTGGGTGGCGGGGAGGACGACCGCGGCCTGCTGAAGCCGCAGAACGACGGCGCGGAGCTTGGCCTCATCCGGTGCGACGACCGGGGTGACGACAGGAGTTTCCTGGCGAGCGTGCTTGGAAGCCTTGGGGCCGAAGGAGCCCATCGCCACCGACCCGATCCAGACGAGGCCGAGCAGCACGAAGAGCGCCGTCTTCAAATGGCGCAGCAGGGCCGTGGCGAGCCCGCCGACGAGGAGCTGCACCGCCAGCAGGGTGAGCAAGGACGCGAGCAGCAACGCCGCGACGAACAGGAAGCGCATCGGCACGGCGATCATCAGGCCGAGCGCGAGGGAGCCCATCGCCAGCGTGAACATCAGCGTCATCAAGTCGCCGAGACCCGCCACCAGTTCCGCCGCGAAGATCCGCGTCCGGCTCAAAGGGAAGCCCCGCAGCCGTTCCCAATCCAGCGCCTTCGCGCCGCCCAGGACGCCGCCCAGCAACCCGCCGCCCACGGCCAGGGCCGTGAAGATCGCGCCGATAGCGGCGGCCGCCCAAGGCGCGCCCGCATGGCGACCCAGCGCGAAGCCCGCGACGCCGAGCCCGATGGTCATGGGAAACAGCGCGAAGAAGCCGAGGGACACCGCGGCGATCACCAGCCCCACCACCCCGTTCCGCCCCATCTCCCGGATCGCCCGGTTCCAGCCCGTCTGGAAATGGGCGATGAGCAACGCGCGGAGCGGACCTTTGTCGGGCCTCGGGCCTCGGGTCTCGGGCCCCGGACCCGCTGCGTCTTCCCCGTGGCCCAATATCACAGCCACGACAGCTCCCCTTGCCGCTGGCCGCCGACGAGGTCCACGAAGAGTTGTTCGAGGCTTTCGCCGCCCTTCTTCAGCTCGTCCAGGGGGCCGAAGCCTTTGAGCTGGCCGTCGTCCAGGATGGCGATGAGGGGGCAGAGTTTTTCCACCACTTCGAGGATGTGGCTCGTGAGCACCAGCGTCACGCCGCGCTTCTGCAGGCCCAGCAGGATGTCCTTGATGGTGCGGCTCGTCACGGGATCAATGCCTTCGAACGGCTCGTCCAGGAACACGATGCGCGGCCCGTGCAGCAGCGCGGCGGAGAGGCTCACCTTCTTCTTCATGCCGAAGGAGTAGTCCGCGATGAGCGTGCGCGGCCCCGGCTTCAGATCCAGCTTCTCGAACAGTTCCGCCGCGCGGCGGTCAATCTCCGCGTCGGCGAGCCCGTGCATGCGCCCGACGA
>CAYYJN010000044.1:0-17858 GCA_964472275.1 uncultured Solibacteraceae bacterium | reverse complement strand
CTCGTGGATGACGCCGGCAAGCGCGCCATGCAGATCATCGAGAACCGCATCAACCAGTTCGGCGTGGCCGAGCCGGAGATCACCCGCGCCGGCGCGGACGGCACCCGCATCGTCGTGGAACTGCCCGGTGTGGAAGAGGGCGACCGCGAACGCATCAAGGGCCTGCTGAGCACGCCGGGTCACCTGGAGCAGCGCCTCCTGGCCGCGCCGCCGGATAAGCAGATCTACTTCCCCACCAAGGAAGCGGCGCTCCAGCACTACAACGGCACCATCCCGCCGCAGTTCGAACTCTTCCCGGACATCGAAGTGCCGCACGGCACGAAGAAGCCCGAGAATGTGAAGCCCGGCGAAGAGCCCGTGCAGCGCTGGGTGCTGGTGGATGGCCGCCAAGGCCTGGACGGCGCCGACATCATTGACGCCAGCCGCTCCCAGGACCCGAACACCGGGGCCAACGAGGTGAACTTCACTCTCAACAAGAAGGGCGCGGACGCCTTCGCGACCCTCACGGGCATCGCGGCGGATCAGAACCGCCTCATGGCCATCATCCTCGACCACCGCATCATCAGCGTCCTCTCCGCCCGGGAGAAGATCTTTGGCGGGGCCGTGCGCATCAGCGGCTCCTTCACGCCCCAGGAAGCGGATGATCTCGCGCTGTCGCTCCGCAGCGGCGCGATGAAGGCCTCCATGCACTTCCTGGAGCAGAGCGAAGTCGGCGCCTCGCTGGGCCGAGACTCCATCCACGCGGGCGTGCGGGCGAGCCTCATCGGCTTCCTGACGATCATCGCGTTCATGGTCTTCTACTACAAATGGTCCGGCTTCAACGCCATCGTGGCGCTGTCCGTGAACCTCATCGTGATGCTGGGCCTGCTGGGCTCCTTCCACGCGACCTTGACGCTGCCGGGCATCGCGGGCTTCGCGCTCACCATCGGCATGGCGGTGGACGCGAACATCCTCATCTTCGAGCGCATCCGGGAAGAACTCGACCACGGCAAATCCGTGGCGGGGGCGATCCAGGCGGGCTTCGACAATGTGTTCTGGACCATCGTGGACGCCCATGTGACCCAGCTCGTGGCCGCCCTGCTGCTCTTCAGCTTCGGCACCGGCCCGGTCAAGGGCTTCGCCGTCGCGCTGGCGGTGGGCGTGTCCGCCAGCCTGTTCACGAGCATCTATGTGAGCCGCTTCATCTACGACTGGATCCTGGAGCGCCACCCCGGGACCAAGACCCTTTCGGTGTAAGGGAGCAGTCATGCGCGTATTCCACAACCTCCCTCACTTCGACTTCATGCGCTGGAAGGGCCTCGCCCTTTCGGTGAGCTGGGGCATCATCATCCTCTGCACGCTCATCGTGCGCCCCTGGAACGAGCCCAATCCCCGCGTGAAGCTGGGGATGCAGTTCGTCGGCGGCAACGACATGACCGTGCGTTTCTCGCCCGCGATCCCGCCCGAGCAGGTGCGCGGCGCGTTGAACGCGGCCGGCTTCACCGACTCCTCCGTGGTGCCCTACGCCGAGAACAAGGCCGGGTTCCAGGACTACGCGGTGAAGGTCCGCGCCCGCAAGACCGGCGATCAGTTGGACAGCACCAAGCAGTCCGCCGAGCTGAAGGATGTCTTCCGCAAGCTCGACCAGGAGCGGGCCGGCAGCACCCTGCCCAGCCTGAACCTGGAGGGCTCGGGCACGCTCACCGACCGCCTCGTCGCGGAGAATCCCCTCCATGTCCAGGGCGATGGCGACGCCATCCGCCAAGCTTACGAGCCGCTGGCCTCGCAGGTGACCGCGAGCCGGGACAAGCTCCCCGGCGCCATGTACAAGGACCTGAGCCAGCTCCCGGCCGGGCTGCCCCAGGCCGTGAAGGACGCCATCACCAAGGACTACCGCCCCGGCTCCATCAAGATCGCCAAGGATGAAAGCTTCTCGCCGAGCATCTCCGGCGAGTGGACCTCCAAGACCCTGCAGGCCGTGCTGTGGGCCTCCATCGCCATCCTCGTCTACATCATGTTCCGGTTCACGCTCAGCTTCGCCATCGGCGGCATCGTGTCCCTGCTGCACGATGTGCTCATGGCGCTCGCGATCTTCGCGGTGTTCGGCTACGAGTTCAATGTGCCGGTGGTGGCGAGCTTCCTCACGCTGATGGGCTATTCCATGTCCGACACCATCGTCGTGTTCGACCGCATCCGCGAGAACAGCCACAAGCCCGAGTACAAGCGCAAGACCGTCACCGAGCTGGTGAACGATTCCATCAACCAGACCCTGAGCCGGACGATCCTCACCTCCATGTCCGTGCTCTTCGTGTCCGTCTGCCTCTGGCAGTTCGGCGGCCCGGCCCTGCACGACCTGGCCTTCCCGCTCGTCATCGGCGTCATCACGGGCACCTACTCGTCCATCTACATCGCGAGCCCGGTGGTCGTGTACTGGGAGAAGTGGTTCCCCAGCAAGGACAACCTCAAGCAGAAGCATGCGTAGGACGCTCGCCGCCCTCACCCTGCCCTTGCTGCTCGCCTGCGGCGGCGGGGCGGTGGTGAAGACGCTGCCCAGCGGCCACGCCTTCCGCATCCTCCGAGGCGGGCAGGTGCAATTCAACGACGGATCGAAGGCCGCGATGATCGTCTTCGAATCCGAGCGGCGGCCGGACGATCAGAAGGGCATCCACGCGGACGCGGAAGAACTCTGGGCCGCCTACCGCCCCGAGATCGAGAAGACCGGGCTCCGCACCGCGATCCTCCAAGCCAACCAGCCCAAACATGTCCTCCTGCTCCAGAAGGGCGGCGTCATCACCGGCTTCACCTGGGAGCGGCAGGCGGACGGTAGCTGGGTGGAAAAGAAGTAAACCGCGAATGACGCGAATCAAAAAGCATTCGCGGATATTCGCGTCATTCGCGGTTCCAGCTTTTCACCCTTCCCAGCTCACCCATCCGGCGCGGCCGGGGATTTCGCGGCGGGTGATCGCCTTGGCGGGCGGGTTGGCGGCTTTCCATTCGGGCAGCCAATCGGCGTGGGTGCGGGCTTCGACGCCGCGCTCCTTGAGGCCGCCGAGGAAGGCGTCGAAGGCCTCCGCCAGCGCGCCGCCTTCCACTTCCGTGTGCAGCGCGTAGACATTGAGGGCGTCCTCGCGGACGAGGCTCCACAATTCGCGGTTCACGCCTTCCGCCGTGCGGCCATCCAGGCCCAGCAGCTCATCCAGCGTGGGCAGCGTCGTGGGCACCTGGAGCGTCTTCAGCGCCGCCCCGTTCACGATCGGGTAGAAGGGCGCGGAGCCGCGGCAGTCTCCGGCGTAGTCGAGCCCGTAGCCATCCTGGATCTCCAGCGTCGCGTCGTTGCAGCGCCACGCGGGGCTCACGGCGCCCTTCGCCTTCACGCCGAACACCGTCCCGAAGGCTTCGTGGGCTTGCGCGTACCAGGCCTCCAGCCACTTGCGCGATTTGCGGTCGAGCAGGTCGTGGTACTGCACATGGTCCCAGGCGTGGATGCCGACCTCGTGCCCCGCCTCCTTCGCGGCGCGCATCTCGGCGGCGGCGCGCTTCCAGATGGTGGGCGCGGGCAGGATCGTCCCGTACATCATCGTCTTCAGGCCGTAGAGCTTGCCGGCGTTGGTGCGGCGCATCTTGGCGAGGAAGCCTTTGCGGAACACTCGGCGCAGCGCCTTGCCGCTGTTGTCGGGGCCGAGCGAGAAGTAGAAGCTCGCCCGCATGCCGTGCTTGTCCAGCAGACGCAGCAAGGCCGGGATGCCCTTGAGCGAGCCTTCGAGGGTGTCCACATCCACGCGGAGAGAGATGGCTTTCATGGCGTCTTCGTCCCTTACATTCCGGCCGCGAGCCGCGTGGCGAGGCTCGGGTGCAGGCCCGCGGCGAGGATGGCCTTCGCTTCGGCGTCCCAGTCGTAGTCCAGCCGGTGGAGGCGGATGCGCTGGTGGCGCGCGTCGCAGGTCATGAAGGAGGCGCGGTTGTCCCGGTCCCGCGGCTGGCCCACGGAGCCGGGATTCGCCAGGTAGCGGCAGCCGGGGCGGAGCGGCAGCCAGACTTCGGGCTCCATCTCGATCCAGCGAAGGGAGTGCGAGGCCTCGTCCAGTTCCCAGCATCCCGGAAGATGCGTGTGGCCGAAGAAGCAGAGCGGGCCGTCGAAGCATTCAAAGGCTTCGCCCACCTCCCGCTGGCCGAGCAGGTAGGTGTCCTCGTCCCCCGGCGATCCATGGGCCGCCACATAGCCCTCCTCGACGACGACCGGACCCTTGGGCATGTCCAGGAGCGCCCGGCGCAGATCATCGCGCAGACGGTTGTGGGTCCATTCGGCGGATTGGCGGGCGGGGCCGTTGAAGCCTTCCATCTGCTCACCGCTGCCGCAGACGCGGTCGTGATTGCCCCGCACCAGGACGCGGGGGCGAAGCTGGAAGATGCGCTCCAACACCTGGTTGGGATGCGGGCCGTAGCCCACCAGATCGCCCAGGGACACGAAGCGGTGGATGCCCCGCCGCCGCGCGAAGCGCAACATCACGCGCAGCGCGTGGAGGTTGGCGTGCAGGTCCGAAAAGATGAGGTCCATGGGGGTGGTTTCAGTGTGCCATGGCCCGCGCGAGGTCGGCGGGCCTTCGGCCGAAGGGAAGGATGCAGTCCAGCTCGGCCCACCGCGCGATCCGCGTCCGGTGCCGGGCCAGGAAGGCCTCCCGGTTCTGGGCCAGAGGCCGGTTCGGATCCTGCGCCACGCGCTCCCAGCACTTCGTCGGCGACTCCGCGAGCCAGAGCGCGCGGAAACCGGATGCCTCCGCGACCTGTCGGACGCCTTCCATCTCCCACGCGCCGCCGCCGAGGGCGATGATCGCGGGCCGGTCCAGCAAAGGCGCGAGATGGCGAGCTTCCAGATCGCGGAAGGCGGTTTCTCCCGACGCGGTGAAGATCTCCGGGATCGAGCGGCCTTCGGCCTCCGCGATGACGGCGTCCAAATCATGGAAGGGCAGCCCGGTGGCCTTCGCGAGCGCGGACCCGAAGCTGCTCTTGCCCACGCCGCTGGATCCGGTGAGCAGGATTCCCCGCGCGACCTCCAGCGGCCGCGCGCGCCAGCGGGCGAGCTGGGCGCGCCAGCCCAGTTCCGCCGGGTCTTCGGCCCGGGCGATCTCGCCGATCATGGCGAGGCTTTCCGCGCCCGCCTCGAAACAGGCTTCGGCATCCGCGATCGTGAGGCCGCCGATGGCGATGGGGGCGATGCCTTGGGCGCGCAGCGCGGCGCACCCGGCGCGGAGCCCTTCGAGCCCGATGGGCGCGTCGTGATCGGCCTTCGTCGCCGTCGCGCGGAAGGGGCCCACGCCCGCGTGATCCACCGGCGATGCGAGCGCGGCACATTCCGCGGGGCCGTGGGTCGAAGCGCCGAGGCGAAGACTTCCGAGCCCCGGCAGCCGCGCAGCTTCGCCGTGGGAAAGATCGCCCTGCCCCAGGTGCAGGCCCCAGGGCGCGAGCCCTTCCGCCGCCGCCAGCACGGCGAGGTCGGCGCGGTCATTGACGCAGATGAGCGGCCATCCACCGTTCGCGGAGGACGCCTTCAACGCGGCGCGAAGCTGCGTCATCTGCGCGGCCGCGTCCAGCGCCTTGGCGCGGAATTGGACGAGTGGAAAGCCCGCCTCCCCCAATCGGGCGATCTGCGCGCTCAAAGACTCCGCCCTGCCCGCGTCCGTGATGGGGTAGAGCGGCGGCAGCGAACGCATCAGGGCTTGGCGGGGAGCGTGAAGGCCGACTCCGCCAGTTTGGGATTCACCTCCACCTGGGTGATCTGGAAGACGAGGGACTGGGCCGAGAAACGCTGCCCCTCGACGCGGCGGAAGGGGATGGGCAGCCCATCCACCATCCGGAAATCCGAGAAGCGCGTCACGAAGGTGCGGCGGCCCTTGGGGGTGTCGCGATCTTCTTCGCGCTGGAGTTCCAGGAAGGTTCGGGCGTCAATCCAGTGGTTTGAGATTGAACCGCCGGGCCGCGTGAGCTTGAGGCGGTAGGTGTCGCGGTTTTCCGCCTGCTGATGCTCCAGGAAATCCGCCCGGGCGCCCTTCACCGAAGGGTCCAGCAGGTAGCCGCCAAAGCCTTCCGACTTCTCCGCCTCCACATCCCGATCCGTCATCTGATAGAGCTGGCCCGTTTCGTCCGTGAGGTAGCCCTTCACGCCATCGAAGAGCCGCAGGTAGACGAGCCCATCGGGCGCGTGGGATTCCATGCGGAGCTTGTTGGGCCGGGCCAGCTCGATGACCAGCGGAAACGACGCGTCGGGCGCCAGCTCCACGGTGCCGCGCATCCGGAGCGTCTGGATGGTGGCCGAGCGCTGCAAGCCGCCTTCCGCCTCCAGGTGCTTGGCGAGGACGGCGTCGCCCGACTGGGCCAGGAGCGGCGCCATGGCGAAGATCGCCACCAGAACGCGGAGCCTCACGCCGCTTCCTCTCGGTATCGCTTCGCGATACGCGAGACCGCGCCGTGCATGGTCTCGGAAGCGCCGCACAGCGAGTGTCGCAGGATCCCCGAGTGACCCTTCACGCCGCTTCCTCCGCCGCGAACTGGAGTCGCACGAGCTTGGCGTAGTGGCCATCCTGGGCGAGCAGCTCGTCGTGGGTGCCGCGCTCGATGAGGCGACCCTGGTCCATGACCCAGATCTCGTCCGCGTCCTTGATGGTGCTGAGGCGGTGGGCGATGGTGAAGGTCGTGAGGCGGTGGCTCACCTGCTCGATCACGCCCTGGATCTTGTGCTCGGTCTCGCTGTCAATGTTGGCCGTGGCCTCGTCCAGCAATAGGATCTCCGGATCCTGGTAGAGCATGCGGGCGAAGGCGAGAAGCTGACGCTCGCCCGCGCTGAGCTTCTGGCCGCGGTCGCCCACTTGGGTCTCCAAGCCCTGGGGCAGACGCGAGACGAGGTCGTGGAGCTGGCTCTGGCGCAGCACATCCGCGAGCAGGGCCTCGTCCAGCGCGCGGTCGAGGACGATGTTCTCCTTCAGCGATCCGCTGAACACGAACACATCCTGGAGCACGAGGCCGAAGAGGCCGCGCAGATCCTTCAGGGCGAGCTGCTTCGCATCCACGCCATCCACGGTGATGCGGCCCGAACCCACCTCGTAGAAACGCATGAGCAGGTTGATGAGCGTGCTCTTGCCCGCGCCGGTGTGGCCCACGACCGCGACGCGCGAACCTTTGGGAATCACGCCGCTGAGGTCGCGAACCACTTCGCGCCCGCCCAAGTCGTAGGCGAAGGAGACCTGCTCCAGCCGGATCTCGCGCTCGAAGGTCCGCGCCGCGGGCGACGCGGCCTCCTGGATAGATTCCTCGTTGTCCAGCAACCGGAACACGCGGTCGCTGCTGGCGAGGGCCGTCTGCATCACATTGTACTTTTCAGCCAGTTCCCGGATGGGCCGGAAGAAGCGGCCCGTGAGCTGGATGAACGCGAAGAGCAGCGCGAAGTCCACGACGCCCACCGCCAGCTTCACGCCCGCGTACCAGATGATCGCCGCCAGCGTCGCGGAGGTGATGAACTCCACCACGGGGAAGAACACCGCGTAGGCGAAGATCGTGCGGAGGAAGGCGTCCAGATAGCTGTTGTTGAGCTCGCTGAAGCGCGCGCCGCTTCTCGCTTCCTGGGCGTTCACCTGCACGAGCTGCATGCCCGAGAGCTGCTCCTGGAGGAAGGCGTTGATGGCGGCGTAGCGGCCTTGCGTCTCGCGGTAGGCCTCGCCCGCGTGGCGGCGGAAGATCTCCGTGGCGACGAGGAGCGGCGGGACCACCCCGAACGCGACCAGCGCCATCCCGGCGTTCTTGCTGAACATCCAGATGACGATGGCGAGCAGCGACAGCGCGTCCCCGACGATGGCGACGATGCCGCTGGCGAACATGTCGTTGAGGTTCTGGACATCGCTCGTCACGCGGGTCATCAGCCGGCCCACGGGGTTGTGGTGGAAGAAGTGCGTGGAGCGCGACATCAGGTGGCTGAAGAGCTGGCGGCGCAGGTCCAGCATGGCCTTCTGCCCGATCCAGGCCAGCAGCCAGAAGCGCCCGAAGGTGACGACCATCCCCGCCACCAGCGCGCCCACGAAGGCGAGGATCAGGGGCTCCATCCCCCGCACCGAATCCAGTTGGATGAAGCGGTTGATCATGCGGACGGTCAGTTCCGCGGGCAGAACCTCCAGCGCCGCGCCCACCGCCATGAGCGTGAACAGCAGGGCGAGCTGCTTCCGGTAGGGCTTCAAGTACCCCACGAGCCGCCATAGCAGCGCCTGCCGGAGCGGTTTCTCCGTGTTGTCGGATTGAAAGAAGCCTTCCGCCGCCTTGGACATCCCGGCCATTCTCGCATGGGGTCCGGGTTTTGGGATTCATGCGGATTCAGGGGGACGCGGACGGCGCCTCGGCATCGGTGTCCATGGCCTTGGAAAGCAAAAGCGGAACGCAGGGATCACAGAGGAACACAGAGGGCGCGGAGGAGGCCAGGCCACTCATGCGCGTGGGCCGTCGGCCGATGGCGGGCTTGGCCGTCGGCGTGGGATGATGGACCTTCACCGGATCTCGCATGCGCCTCGCCACACCACCCGGCTTTCCCACGGAGGTCTTCGTCCAGGAGGCCCCGGCGGCGGAGCTGCTGCCTTCCGGGCCGTGGGCGCTGGTGGGCGACGCCGCGGTGCGCGAATCCTGGCGCGGCGCGGGGATGCCCGAGCCGCCTTGCGCGATCTGGGAAGCGGTGGACGAATCCCGCAAGCGGCTTGAGACCATCCTGCCCTGGCTGGAGGGCTGGTCCCGGGTGCCGCTTCACCGTGACGCCACCATCGTCGCCGTCGGCGGCGGCGTGCTCACGGATCTCGCGGGGCTTGCGGCCTCGCTCTACATGCGCGGCATCGCGTGGCAGGCCTGGCCCACGACCCTGCTGTCCATGGCGGACGCCGGGCTCGGCGGCAAGACGGGCGCGGACCTCGCCACCGGCAAGAACCTCGTCGGCGCGTTCCATCCGCCGTCGAAGCTCATCGTCTGCACCGACTTCCTCACGACCCTGCCGGAACGCCAGACGGAAAGCGGACGCCAGGAACTCATCAAGACGGCCCTGCTCCTCGGCGATCTGGACTGGGCGGAAGAACTGGCGGGCGATGGCCCCATCCGCGCGCCCTGGATCGAACGCGCCCTGGCCTTCAAGGCGGAGGTCGTCCATCGGGATCCGCGGGAACATGGCGAGCGCCGCGTGCTGAACCTGGGCCACACGCTGGGCCACGCGGTGGAATCCGCCAGCGGCTACGCGCTCCTGCACGGCGAAGCCGTGGGCATCGGCCTGCTGGCGAGCTGCCTGCTGGCGGAGAGCCAAGGCCTGCGCCCCTTCCCGACCTCCTTGATGGAGAAGCTGGCCGCGCGCCTCGCGCCGCTGGCGTCGCGCCTTCCGAGCTGGGAGTCCGCGCTGCCCTGGCTCACCCGCGACAAGAAGGGCGCTGGACTCAAGGCATCCGGTTCCGAAGGCATCCAGATCCGCTGCATTCTGCCGAGGCCGGGCGAACCGGCGCTCCAGCAACTGCTCCCGCCGGACGCCTGGGCTGAACCCTACGCCCGCGTGAAGCATCTACTGCAAGGGGACCCTGCCCGTGCCTGAATCCCGATTCCTTCCCTTCTTAGCCCTGGGCGCGACGCTGGCCAGCCAGGCCCCCGCGGTGAAGCCGCCCACGCCCAATTCCGCCTTCGCGGCCACGCGCCTGGACGACCCGCGCGCCCTCATGCTCAAGGCCCGCTCCATGCAGTTGCGCGCCGGGGGAGATGATCCCGCGGGCGCGTCGGCGCTCTACCGGAAGGTGCTCACGATCCTCCCCAAGAGCGCCGAAGCCCACCTGCGCCTTTCCGAAGCGTTGGAGGAATCGAAGGACCTGCCGGGCGCGATCCAAGCCGCGAAGCAGGCCGTGGCCCTCGCGCCCCGCTCCGGCGAGGCCGCGGGCCAGCTCGGGAACCTGCTCTTCCGAAAGGCGCGGGAGGACAAGGCGGCGCTGCCCGAAGCGATCCAGGCGCTGCGCGCCGCCACCGAGCTGCTTCCGAACGATCCGCAGTCCTGGGCCTTCCTCGCCGAAGCGTCGGAAGCCGCGTCCGATGACCGCACCTCCATGGACGCGTGGCTGCACCTGGGCCGCCTGCGCCCGGACTTCGTCCCCGCCTGGGAACGCGCGGCGATCCACGCCTGGGTGTTGAAGGACTACGCGGGCCGCCGCGAAGCCATCATGGCGCTCTGCGACCGGGAGGACGCGCGCCCCGGCGACCTGAAGCTGCTGGATTCCCTCGCCCAGGAGCAACTGAAGAGCGGCTTCCTCGGCCACGCGGAAGACAGCTACCAGCTCCTCGCGGAACATCTGCCCCAGGAGCCCGCCGTGTGGGCGAGCCTCGCCATGGTGGAGCTGCGCGTTCCCGAATACGCCAAGGCCCTCGCCAACCTCGAAAAGGCCGAGAGCCTGAAGGCGGACCCGAGCACCTCGTTCAACATCGCGCTTTGCCTCATGAACCTCGCCCGCTTCGACGAAGCCTCCACGCGGCTGCAGAAGCTGATGGCCGACTTGCCGGGCTCGGATCTGGAGCAGAAGGACAAGCTCCAGGATCTCAGCCAGGCGCTCTACGCCCAGGCGCTGCTCCTGCGCGGGCAACCGAAGAGCCTGCTCGCGTGGCTGAAGCAGACTCCGGTTCGACCCGGCGCGGCGGGCGATCTGGCGGTGCTGCGCACCCAGGCGCTCATCGAGACCGGCAAATTCACCGCCGCCAAGGACGCCTTGAAGCAAGGCGCGACGGCCTATCCCGACCGTCCCTTCTTCAAGACGGCGGGCTCCCTCGACGGATCGCGGAAAGAGCTTGAGACGCGCCTGCGCCAAGTGGATCTCCAGACCACGGCGGAGATGTGGGCCACCTTCGGCCAGTGGAAGACCTGCCTCGACACGCTGCTCAAGGCGAAGGCGCTCGGCGCGTCCGAGAACGCCGACCTCCTGCTGCTGGAAGCCAACGCCTACGACCAGTTGGATCGTCCCGAGGACAACCTCCGCACGCTCCGCGCGGCGCAGAAGCTCGCGCCCGCCAACGCGACGCTCCAGAACAACCTCGGCTACACGCTGCTGGACCACGGCGGCGATTTGAACGAGGCCGCCACGCTCATCGAGGCGGCGGTGAAGCAGGAGCCGAACAACGGCAGCTTCCTGGATTCCCTGGGCTGGCTCCGCTTCAAGCAGGGCAACCTCGCGGACGCGGAGACGCAACTGCGCCACGCGGCGGATCTGCGGCCCTACAGCGCCGATGTGCGCCAGCATCTCGGCGAGGTGCTGCTCAAGCTGGGCAAGCGGGCCGAGGCCATCACGCAGTGGGAGCGGGCCCTCGCCTTCGCCTTCCCCGGCCGCGACGCATTGGAGAAGCGCCTGGAGGATGTGCGCGCCCAAGCGGCGAAGGCCCAAGCCGCCGCGCCGGATGCCCAGGACGCGACCTCGAACAACGATGGCGAGGATGGGGAATGATCTTTCCCCCCGCGCTGCAAAGCCCCGCGCCGAGCCCTTCCCTGCCCTTCGCGTCCGTGAAGGCCCAATACAAGTGGAGCTTCAAGGGCGCGGACGGCAATGGCGGCGGCACGCTCGCGCTGATCCTGGAGCCGGGCAGCGGCAAGCTCGTGCTGGAGATCTTCAGCTACGGCGACCGGCTCGCGCTGGTGGATGGCGACAGCGCGAGCGGCTACCAATATGTGCTGCCCAAGCAGCAGGTGAACCGCACCGTGCCGACCCTCTCGGACCTGCCCCTGCCCTTGTTGCCTCAAGCCGGAAGCGTGGAGGCCCTGGCCCGCGCCCTGGCGCTGGGCGAAGGCGAAGGCCTGACCGTGGACAAGCGCGACGCCCTCGGCCCGTTGAAGCTCAGCTACACGGGCCAGGACGACGCCGGGAAGCCCATCGAAGTGCATCTCACCCGCAAGCGCTGGGAACCCGCGAAGTAGGCTGCGGGCTCCAGGCTGCGGGCTACGCGGCAGAGCCCGACAATCCGAGGCTTGTCCTCAGCCTACGAATGGGACTCGACCCATTCGTAGGCTGACTGCATGAACCGGATTGTCGGGCCGCACCGCGTAGCCTGGAGCCCGTAGCCCGCCATCACCGCGGGATCGTTCCCGTCCGCTCCCAGCGCGTGCGCGTGAAGAAATGGGAGACGGCGTCGCCGATGCCGTGGGCCACATCAATGGGGCCGCCGGGCACGGTGCCGTTGTCGTAGTCGTGCTCGCCTTCGCGGAAGCTCCACCACACGAGGAAGGGGCGGCCGCGCAGGTGGTCCATGGGCACGAAGCCCCAGTAGCGGCCGTCCTCGCTGTTGTCCCGGTCGTCGCCCATGGCCATCACGAAGCCGGGCGGCACCTTGACCGGGCCGAGGTTGTCCTTGAAGTCGCTCTGGATGAGGCTGGTCATGCCCTGGCGATCCATGGCCAGCACATCCGGATCCTTGAAGCGCCAGAAGCCCGAAGGCTGCGTGACGGGACCGGCGTCCCGACCCACGGGCCACGGGCCCGGGATGGGATCGCCCGCCTCCACCATCGAACCGTCGCCGCGGTCGCTGGCGATCACATTGGGCTTCACGATGTGGTATTCCCACGGGCCCGTGATGAGCTTGCCGTTCACATAGAGGCGCTTGTCCTTCATCTCCAGCGTGTCGCCCGGCAGCGCCACGCAGCGCTTCACATAGTCCTGGTCCCGGTCCATGGGGTAGCGGAAGACGATGATGTCGCCGCGCTCCACCTTCCGCATGGGGAACAGCGCCGGCTCCCACGCGAACTGGGGCCGCGCGAAGATGAACTTGTTGATGAGCAGGTGGTCGCCGATCATCAGCGTCTCGCGCATGGAGCCGCTGGGAATCGAGAACTGCTGACCGACGAAGGTCTTGAAGAAGAGGATCAGCGCCACCGCGAAGCAGACCACTTCGAGATTGTCGCGGATCGCGCCCTTGGCGGCGCCGGGAGGAAGGTTCTTCGCGTCGTCGGCCATGCTGTCCTCCGGTTCAGGCCGCGGCCTTGGTCCGTTTGCGCTTCTTCGGCTCGGGCGGCGCCGCCTTGTCTTCCTTGGGCGCGATGGGCGTGTCCGTGAAGCCGTATTGGGTGAGCAGGTTCACCGTCTGCCAGCGGCCATCCGCGCTTCGCTCGTCGCGCTGCACCTCACCGAGGCCCGGCAGGTAGAGCGTGCGGGAGACCATCCCTGAAACGGAACGGGCCTCCACCCATACCCCGTCTTTGGAACGGTCCGTGGGTAGGACCGTGCCGCTCTTCACCCAGGCTCCGAGGCCGATGACATGGAAGGTCGTGCCGTCGGAAGTCCAGGAGGAAACGCGATCCGGAAAGCCCGCGGGAAGCAGCGGCGTCTCCGTCTTCCCATCGGGACTCACGACGCCGACGCCGCCATCCTTCACGGCGAAGAGGCCTTGGATCGGCGGATGCAAGCCCATGGTGAAGGACTTGAAGGCCACCTGCGCGCCGTCCTCCCGCGCGATGACCTTGTCCACGCGGACCTGGAGGCGCGCGGCCTCCTGCTGACCCACGGGCAAGGACGGATTGAGGTAGACGAGGGTGAGGCCTTCCTCCAGCGCGGCGTAAGGGCGCGTCACGGCGGGGCCCGGCTGTTGGCAGCCTGCGAGAAAGAGCAGGGCCGCGACGGGAACGAGCGCGCGCTTCATTTCGGTCCCTTCCCGAACTTGGCCATGAGATCGCCGAGGGAGGCGCCGGGCTTGGGCGCTTCCGCCTTGGGGCCGAAGACGCCGCCAGCCGCGGGCTTGGGGCTTCGTTCGGGCCTCGGGCCCCGGGCCTCTGGCCTCGGGCCTTTGTGCGGAGGCTTGGGACCACGCTGATCGGGGCGGGCTTCGCGTTGCGGAGGCTTTGGGCCGCGCTGTTCGGGGCGAGGCCGGTGCTCGGGGCGGGGGCGGTGTTCATGGCGCTCACCGGCGGGCGCGGGGAGCAGGGCCTTGATGGAGAGGCCGATGCGCTTGGAGCCGAGGTCCACGGCCATCACTTTGACCTTCACGACCTGGCCGACACTCAAGGCTTCGGAGGCTTCCTTGATGTAGCGGTGGCTGATCTCCGAGAGATGCACGAGACCATCCTGATGCACGCCGATGTCCACGAAGGCGCCGAAGGCGGCGACATTCGTGACGATGCCCGTGAGATCCATCCCCACGGCGAGATCCTCGGGCTTGTTGACGCCTTCGGCGAACTGCACTGCCTCGAAGGCCGAGCGCGGATCGCGGCCGGGCTTCTTCAGCTCCGCGACGATGTCCTTCACGGTCTCTAGGCCGGACTGCTCGTCCACCAGCGCCTTCAGATCCAGCGCGTCGAGCGCCGCGTCGTTGCCGATGAGCTCCGGCACGGTCTTGCCCGTGAGCTGGCAGATGCGCTGCACGACGGGATAGCTTTCGGGGTGGACGGCGGAAGCGTCCAGCGGGTCCTCGCCTTCGCGGATGCGGAGGAAGCCCGCCGCCTGCAGGAATGCCTTCTCGCCGAAGCGGGAGACTTCCTTGAGCTGGTCGCGGCGTTTGAAGGCGCCATGCTCGAAGCGGTGCGCGACGATGTTCTTGGCGAGCTGCTCGCCCACGCCGGCCACATAGGACAGCAGTTTGTAGCTCGCGGTGTTCAGGTCCACGCCCACGCGGTTCACGCAAGACTCGACCACATCGTCCAGGCCCTTCTTGAGCGCGGTCTGGTTCACATCGTGCTGGTACTGGCCCACGCCGATGGATTTGGGATCCACCTTCACCAGCTCCGCGAGCGGATCCTGGAAACGGCGGCCGATGCTGATGGCGCCGCGCACGGTGAGGTCCTGCTCCGGGAATTCCTCCCGCGCGATGTCGGAGGCGCTGTAGACCGACGCGCCGCTTTCGCTCACGGCGATGCAGATGACTTCCTTGCGGCCCGTCTCCTTGAGCCAGCCGCGGATGAAGGCCTCCGCCTCGCGCCCGCCGGTGCCGTTGCCGATGGCGATGGCCTCGATGGGGAACTTGGTGAAGAGCTGCTCCAGCATCGCCGCGGAGCCTTCCAGATCGCGCTTGGGCTCCAGCGGATACATGACATCCGTGTGCACGAACTGGCCCAGGCGGTTCAGGATCGCCAGCTTGCAGCCCGTGCGGA
Source organism: uncultured Solibacteraceae bacterium (assembly GCA_964472275.1). Taxonomy (GTDB): domain Bacteria; phylum Acidobacteriota; class Holophagae; order Holophagales; family Holophagaceae; genus JAFDVN01. Next base: position 2,776 of record CAYYJN010000044.1, on the reverse strand, counting down.
TGCCGGGGTCCACGCCCAGCGTGCAGCGCTGGCCCGCGGGCGGCGAGAGGAGCAGGTGGTCCAGGTTCGACTGGAAGACCTTGATGGCCTCGCCATCGGCCTTGCGCTTGGCCTCCATGCGCACCTCGACTTCCAGGCTCGGAAAGAGGAGCCGGTCGAAGGCGTCCGCGCCCACGGCGGAAATGAGCTTGCGGTAGCCGCTTCCCGCGTTCACGGGGATGCGCGCCACGATTTCGGAGACGAGCTTCTCGCGCTCCACTTCGAGCTTCACCGTGAGGATGTCCTCCTTCTCGCCGCGGCGCAGGGCGAGCAAGCGGTGGCTGGGGATCTTGCGGAGCGGCTCGCTGAAGGCCCAGTAGGGCTTGAAGCGCGGCGCGCCCTTGTCTTCCTTCTTGTCTTCGCGCAGCGCCGACACGAGCACGCCGTGGTCGTGGAAAGCCAGGCGCAGGCGCGCGCGCAGATCGGCGTCTTCCGCCAGCCGCTCGGCGAGGATATGGCCCGCGCCCTCCACGCATTCCGACGGGGTCGAGATGCTTTCCTCGCCATCCTTCACGAAGGGCGCGGCGAGCATCATGGGATCGGCGCCGCTGGCATCCGCCAGGAGCTCTTCGAGGAGCGGCTCCAGGCCGCGCTCCCGGGCCACGGAAGCCTTGGTCTTCTTCTTGGGCTTGTAGGGAAGGTAGAGGTCTTCCAACTCGGTCTTGACCCAGGTGGCCTCGATCTTCGCCTGCAATTCCGGCGTCAACTTGCCCTGCTCGCCGATGCTCTTCAGCACCGTGGCGCGGCGCTCCAGCAGGTCCTTGTAATAGGCCATCCGGTCCTCGATGGCGCGGATGGCGACCTCGTCCAGGCTGCCGGTCTTCTCCTTGCGGTATCGGGCGATGAAGGGGACGGTGTTGCCCTCTCCCAGCAGGGCCGCGGTGGCGGCGACGGCGGCGCGGGGGAGCTTCAACTCCCGGCTCATCAGGTCAAGCATCTGATCCAAAGCGGTACCTCGAAGGCCCTTCCGGGCGCGGAAAAGATGATCTTACCTCAGGCCCCTGCGGGGCCGGGCCTCGGGCTTCGGGCCACGGGCCTCGGGCTGCGGACCTCGGGCCAGCAAAGCCCGATAGACTGGATACTCCCATGCTCAAGCCTCTCCAGAAATTCAAGGTCCTGGACCTCTCCCGCATCCTGGCGGGGCCTTTCGCGACGCAACTCCTCGCGGATCTGGGCGCGGAAGTGCTCAAGGTGGAGCCGCCCGAAGGCGATCCCACCCGGGGCTGGGGACCGCCCTTCGAAGAAGGCGACGCGGCCCATCCCTTCGGCGGGGAAAGCGCCTACTTCCGCTGCGCGAACCGGGGCAAGGCGTCCACGGTGCTGGATCTGCATTCGATCGAGGGCCGCGCGCGCCTCGCGGAGTTGATGAAGGACGCGGATGTGCTCGTGGAGAACTTCCTCCCGGATTCCGCGGAACGCCTCGGCCTCACCTGGGCCAAGCTCCACAAGGCGAACCCCAAGCTCATCCTCGCCTCCATCCGCGGCTTCGCGCCGGATGTCGCCGCTTCGCGCCGCGCGGGCTACGACTTCATCATGCAGGCCGAAAGCGGCTGGATGAGCATCACCGGCGAGGCCGATGGCCGCCCCATGAAGATCGGCGTGGCGCTGGTGGATGTGCTCGCCGCGCTCTACTGCGCCAACGGCGTCCAGGCCGCCCTGCTCCACCGCGAGCGCACGGGCGAGGCGCTGCATGTGCAGGTGCCGCTCATGGAAGCGGCGCTCGCCGGGCTCGTCAATGTGGGCAGCGGCACGCTGATGACGGGCCGCGCGCCGGAGCGCTACGGCAACGCCCACCCGCAGATCGTGCCGTACCAGACCTTCCCGTGCGCGGATGGCGAAGTGGCCATCGGCGTCGGCGGCGACAAGCAGTTCGAGATCCTCGCGCTCTGGCTCGGGCTGCCGCTGGAAGAGAACCCCGACTGGCGGCGCAACCGCGGCCGGGTGGAGGATCGCGAGCGGCTCGTCGCGCTCCTCAAGGACAAGCTCGCGCCGCGCCGCGTGGACGCCGTGGTGGACTTCTGCGATCACAACGCCATCCCCGCCAGCCGCGTCCGCACCGTGGACGAAGTGCTCTTCCGAAAAGCTGGCGACCTCCACCACCTCATCCAACCGCTGCTGGACCCCGAGACTGGCGGCATGGTGCCCACCCTCGCCAGCCCCGTGCTCCTCAACGGCGAACGCGCCTGCGCCAAGACCCCGCCGCCGAGGTGGAAGAAGTGAAGGGCCTGCGCCCGATGGCCTCGGGCCTGCGTGGCGCCCTCGCGCCCGATGCGGCGCGCTTGGCGGAAGCGCGTTTGCGCGAGGCCTGGTCCTTCGCCGTCGGGCCGTTGCTGGCACGGCGGACGCGGCTCGTCCGCTTCCATCGCGGACGACTCGTGGTGGGCTGCTGGGAGATGGCCGCCATCCCGAGCCTGCGCCTCGCCGCAGAAGCGGCCTGGCCCACGGTCCAAGAGCGCTTGTCGCGGTCCTTCAAGCTCCATTTCTCCGCCATCGAGGTCGTCCCTTGCGACCCGCCCGAACCGGAGGCGGCGGCCGCGGCGCCCGGAGATCCCTTGCGGGAATTGATGCTGGCGTGGCGGAAGCGGAAAGCCTCCCTGGACGGTCCGCCCTCCTTCCCGTAGACTTGAACCTTCGTCGGGGCGTGGCTCAGCCTGGTAGAGCGCTCGGTTCGGGACCGAGAGGTCGGAGGTTCGAATCCTCTCGCCCCGACCAATGATTGAGGCGCCCTCGGGCGCCC
>CAYYJN010000043.1:0-18229 GCA_964472275.1 uncultured Solibacteraceae bacterium | reverse complement strand
GTGGCCTTTTTGCTTGGTAGCCCCAAGGGGATGAGAAGCGACTCTGGCGTGGGAGCGCGGCGCGATGTGGGGCAAGGAAGACAGTGCAGCGCACTGTCTGACGCGGGGCCCCACACGCCCCGAGCGACCCGCCAGAGACGCGGCACGCCGAACCGCTCGCCAAGCCGACCGAGGGAGCCTGCACCCACACGGGTGGCCTTTTTGCTTGGTAGTCCCAAGGGGATGAGAAGCGCCCATGGCGAGGGAGCTTTGAGTGATGTGGGGCAAGGAGGGCAGCGCGGTGCGCTGTCCGACGCGGGGCCCCACACGCTCAAAGCGACCCGCCGAGGGCGCGGCACGCCGAACCGCTCGCCAAGCCGACCGAGGGAGCCGCGCACCCACACGGGTGGCCTTTTTGCTCGGCAGTCCCAAGGGGATGAGAAGCGACTCTGGCGTGGGAGCGCGGCGCGATGTGGGGCAAGGAAGACAGTGCAGCGCACTGTCCGACGCGGGGCCCCACACGCTCAAAGCGACCCGCCGAGGGCGCGGCACGCCGAACCGCTCGCCAAGCCGACCGAGGGAGCCGCGCACCCAAACGGGTGGCCTTTTTACTTGGCAGTCCCAAGGGGATGAGAAGTGACTCTGGCGTGGGAGCGCATTTCTCTCCGGCTACGCTTTCCTCGGAGGCTCTCATGTCCGTCGGCAAGGTTCTGCTTTGGGTGAGCGGAGGCCTACTGGTGCTGGGCTGCGGCGGCGTGCTCTTCCTCTACGGCATGGCGGGCTACGCCATGTGGGCGAGCGGGAAGGAGATGGATCGCGAAATGGCGGCGCGGGAGGCGGCGTTCAAGGCGATGACGCCTGAGCAGCATCTGGCGCTGGCGAAGGATGCGCTCGCGAAGGAGCGCGATCCCGCCTATTGCCTGGCGCTTCTGAAAAGCGTTCCGGAGGGCGCGCCCGGCAAGGCGGAGCTGTGGGCGGAAGCGACGAAGCAGCAAGAGGCGAAAGAGCGTGAGCGGGCGGCCTTCGAGGCGATGACGCCGGAGCAGCATTTCGTCGCGGCGAAAGCCGCGCTGACGGCGGGCGATCCCTACACCTGCAAGGGCCATCTCATGTGGGTGCCGCGCGAGACGCCGGGACGCGAAGCGCTGCTGGCGGAGGCCGAGCGCGAGGCGGAGGCGCTCGAAGCCGCGCAAGAGCCGAAACCCTGAGGCGCGCCGGGCGGCCATCCGTGGTTTCCTGATTCCATGCGCCGCCTGCCCGTCTGGCTTCCCGTCCTGCTCCTCGCCGCGATCATCGCGTGGCTCAGCCAGCAATCGCATTACCCCTTCGGCGTGGAGCTGCCGCCGCCCTTCGACAAAGCCGCCCACGCGTCCATCTTCGGCGCGCTGGCGCTTGTGATGGAATGGGCGCTGGCGAAAACGCGGCCGGATGTGCCGCTGTACAAGCGCCACCTGCTCGTCTTCATCCTCGTGAGCCTCTATGGCGCGTCCGACGAGATCCACCAGCGCTTCGTGCCGGGGCGCGATTGCGATGTCTTCGATTGGCTCGCGGACACCGTTGGCGGCGGGCTCGGGCTCGCGCTCATCAGCCTCACGCGCCTGCGTTCGCGGAAGCGATGGCTGCCCCATTCCTGGAAGCGGGGCGTGGACCGGCGGCCCGATCCCATGCGGGATCTCATCCTCGTCGCCGACCCGCATTGGAGTTCGGAGCTCATGGGCCTGGAAGCCGCGACCGCCGCGCACCCGGAGGCCGACTGGCTCTTCCTTGGCGACTGTTTCGATGTGTGGGTGGGCCTGCCGGGCATGGAGACGGCGGCGCAGAGCCGCTTCCTCGCGTGGGTGAAGGCGCGACGCGCGGCTGGGCGCTGGGTCGGGCTCTGGATGGGCAACCGCGAATACTACCTGGACCGCCACGCGGGGGCCTTCGACCTCATGGGCGAAGGGCTCGGAGGCGGCTTGCCGGAAGAAGGGCTCGCCTTCGAACACGGCGACCTCATCAACACCGCGGATTGGCGCTACCGGCTCTGGAATCTCCTCAGCCGCTCCGGTCCGCTGTGGGTCTGCTTCCGCCTCCTGCCTGCGAAGACCGCCGCGCGCATCGCCGCGAACCTTGAAAAGAAGCTCCACACCACGAACCGCGAGTACAAGCTGGCCTTCCCGAGCGAAGCCTTCACGCGGGCGGCGGCAGCCTCGAACGGAACCGCCTTCCTCACCGGCCACTTCCACACCGATCAGCGCGTCGGTAATGGCCGCGCCCTGCCCTGGGCCTTCGAGGGACAGTTCCAGGTGTGGCGGAACGGACAGGTTGAGGCCTTGAAAAACGGTTCAACTTTCCGTTGATCCCGGCATCCAAGGAGTCAGGACCTTCTGGAGGCTCCATGCGCCCGCTCCGCCTCGCCGCCGCCGTTCCCGCCCTGCTCCTGCTCACGGCCTGTTCGAGCGTGAAGTACGACTACGATGTGACCCAGGACTTCTCGCGCTACAAGACCTTCGACCTCTACGCGCCGGGGCGTCACGGCAAGGGCGGTGAGGATGGCCTCATGGACAAGCGCGTGCGCGTGGCCGTCACCGCGGAACTCCAGGCCAAGGGCTTCGCCCAGGAAACCGTCGCGGATCCGGACTTCCTCGTCGCCTGCTATCCGGTCTACCGAACGCGCCACTACCGCACGACGACGCGGGTGGGCTTCGGCGGCGGCGGCTGGTACCGGCCCTGGGGCTACCGCGTGGGCACGAGCTTCAGCCAGCGGCATAGCTACCAGGAAGGCTCCCTCGTCATCGAGATCGTGGACGCGAGGACCAACCAACTCGTGTGGCAGGGCACGGACCCGGGCGTCTTCACCGGGCTGGACGACCCCGACCGCGCCAACGACGCCGTCGCCTCCGCCGTGAAGGACACCCTGGCGAAGTTCCCGCCGAAGGCGCGGTGAGGCGCGCCCGGCAAGAGCCCAAAGCCAAAGGCCAAAAGCCCGCACAGGCGGTAGACTGGCTCTCCTTCCGAGGAGCTTCCATGGCCCAGGTCACGCTCAAAGGCAACCCCATCCACACCTCCGGCGAACTGCCCAAGGTCGGCGGCGCCGCGCCGGACTTCACGCTGACGAAGATGGACCTTTCGGAAGTCCGCAAGGCGGACCTCAAGGGCAAACGGGTCATCCTCAACATCTTCCCGAGCGTGGACACGCCCACCTGCGCCGCCAGCGAGCGCACTTTCAGCAAGCGCGCCGCCGAGAAGGCGAACACGGCGATCCTCTGCGTGAGCGCGGACCTGCCCTTCGCACAGAAGCGCTTCTGCGCCGCCGAAGGCATCGCGGCCGTGGAGCCCGCCTCCACCTTCCGCCACCCGGGCTTCCTGGACGCCTACGGCGTGAGGATGACCGACGGGCCGCTTCAAGGCCTCTGCGCCCGCGCCGTCGTCGTGCTGGATGAGAACGGCACCGTGCTGCACACGGAGCTGGTCCCCGAAATCGCCAACGAGCCCAACTACGACGCGGCGCTTTCCAGGCTGTAGGCCGGAGACTGGAGGCTGGAGGGAAGACGCGGCCGTTCTCCCTCCAGCCTAGCGATGGATTTCCCGCAGCTTCCTTAGCGCGGGCACGCGCCAGGCGGTGAGCAGGACGATGCCCACGGTCATGCAGCCGCCGAGGACGATGCTCGGGACGACGCCGAGCAATCCCGCGGCAGCGCCGCTTTCGAAGGCGCCGATCTCGTTGCTGCTGCCGATGAAGAAGCCGTTCACCGCCTGCACGCGGCCCATCATGGCCGGCGGCGTCAGCGTCTGCACGAGGGTGGAACGCACGACGACGCTCACATCGTCCGTCGCGCCGCTGAGGGCGAGCAGCGAGAACGAAAGCCAGAAGTGTTTGGAAAGCGCGAAGAGGATCCAGCAGGCGCCGAAGAGCCCCACATTCCAGAGCAGCACTTTGCCCGCGCGTTTCAGCGGCGGCAGGTGGGCGAGGGCGAGGGACATGAGCACGGAGCCGATGGCGGGCGCGGCGCGGAGGACGCCGAGGCCTTGTGCGCCGACATTCAGGAAGCCAGGCCCGGCGAAGATGGGCAGCAGCGCGGGCGCGCCGCCGAAGAGGACGGCGAAGAGATCCAGCGTCATCGCGCCGAGGATTGCCTTCTCCCGCCACACGAAGCGCACGCCGTCGAAGAATCCCGGACCGGCTTCTTTCGTCGCGATCTCGCGGGGCGGAGCCTTCACGGCGGCGAGGAAGAGCGCGCCCACCACCAGCAACCCCAGTTCCAGGCCGTAAGCGGCGCGGGGGCTCACGAAGCCATAGACGAGGCCGCCGAGCGCCGGGCCCGCCACCATCGCCACCTGGAATTGGGTCGTGCGCCACGCGGCGGCGTTGGCGTATTCCTCCCGCGGCACGAGCTCGGTGCCGAAGGCGGAGATCGCGGGGCGATAGAAGGCCCGCGCGAGACCGGCGAGGCCTTGGATGGCGTAGAAGGGCCATGCGGAGGAGGGGAGCTTGTGCAGGTTGAAGCCGAGGAGCACGGCCGCGCCCAGAGCCAGCAAGGCCACCATCGCCAATCCGATGAGACGGCGGTCCGAACGGTCCGCCACATGGCCGCCCACCAGCGTCAGCGCGAGGAAGGGCAGCGCCTCGGAAAGTCCCACGATGCCCAGCGACCACGCGGTTCCCGTGATGGCGTAGACCTGCCACCCGAGAATGGTGGATTGCATCTGGAGCGCCAGCGAAAGCAGGAAGCCCGACGCCATGAACCAGCGGAAGGCCGGATGGCGCAGCGCCGCGTAGGGATCATGCCTCTCAGGGCTTTCGGTTTTGGGCTCTTGGCTTTCGCTGGTCACGGCATTCCTAGCTTAGTGGCCCAGCAGGCATCGAAGCACACCTCGTTGCGCAAAAGTCGAAAGCCCAAAGCCCAAAGCCAAGGGCCCCTACTCGTAGCGCAGCGCGTCAATGACATCCAGCTTCGCGGCCTTCACGGCGGGCAAGAAGCCCGCGGCGACGCCGACGACGCCGGAGAAGCCGATGCCGAGCAGGATCGCCCAGCTCTGCACGAGCGCCGGCACCTGCTTCACCTGGAGCAGCGCGATGACGCCAAGCGACATGCCCACGCCGATGAGCCCGCCGAGGATCGCCAGCACCACCGCCTCGATGAGGAACTGGAGCATGACGCTCTTCTGCGTCGCGCCCAGCGCGCGGCGCACGCCGATCTCGCGGGTGCGCTCCGTCACGCTCACGAGCATGATGTTGGCGATGCCGATGCCTCCGACGATGAGCGAGATGCCCGCGGCCACCGTGAGGAGGATCGTGATGACTTGCGCCTGCTGGGCGGAGGCCTGGATCCAATCGTCCTGACGGCGGATGGTGAAGTCGTCCGTGTCGCCGGGTCCGAGCTTGTGGCGCTGGCGCAGCAGGGCCGTGATCTCGTCCGAGGCGAGGTTCGTCATGTTGTCGGCCTTGGCGCTGGCCATGATGAAGTTGATGTGGTCGCTGCCCTTGATCTTGCGCATCACGGTGGTCCAGGGCGCGTGGATGGTGTCGTCCTGGTCGCCCATGGGGCCGCCGCCCTTGCGCTCCAGCACGCCGACGATCTCGAAGGGCAGATTGCCGATGCGGATGGTCTTGCCCACGGGGTCTTCGCCGCCGGGGAACAAGTTGTCCTGCACGGTCTTGCCGATGACGCAGACCTTGGCCTGGCTTCGGACTTCCTGCTCCGTGAAGTAGCGGCCTTCATCCAGGTTCCAGGTCTTGATGTCCAGGTAATTGGGCGCCGCGCCGACGATGGAGCCCACCAGCCAATTGTTGTCCTCGTAAACCGCGGGCTTGGCGGTGCGCACATAGGGCGTGGCCGCGGCGACGGAATCCGTGAGCTCGTCGTTGATGGCCTGGGCGTCGTCCGGCGTGAGCGTGTCCACCGCGCCCAGGCCCACCGGGCCGCCGCCCGCCTTGGAGCTGGAACCCGGGAACACCATGATCATGTTGGTGCCCATGCTGCGGATGATGTCCTCGGAAGCCTTCTTCGAGCCCTGCCCGATGCCGATCATCACGATGACCGAGCCCACGCCGATGATGATCCCCAGCATGGTGAGGAAGGCGCGGGTCTTGTTCCGCGTGATGGCGAACAGGGCGAGCTTGATGAATTCGATCACGGTGCCCTCCTAGCGGCGGCCCATGCCGCCCCCGAGAGGCCGCGGGCCTTCCGCCTGCTGCTTCTTGTCCTCGACGCCCACCAGGACTTGCAAACCGTCGTGAATGGCCTCGCCGCTCACTTCCGTGAACTGGCCGTCGCTGATACCGATGGTGACGGGCACCTGCTTGGGCTTGCCATCGGGCCCCAGGGTCCACACATGGTCGTCGCGCTTCACCACTCGGCCCGCCTCGCGCTTGGCCTGCATGGCGCCCGGCGCGCCGCCGCCCGGCCCCCTGCCCTGCCCCTGCTGGGCGGCGGGCAGGAAGGCGAAGGGGTTGAAGCGTAGCGCCGCGTTGGGCACGCGGAGCACATGGCTTTCGTGGGCCGTCATGATCGTGATGTTGGCGGTCATGCCGGGGAGCAGCTTCAGGTCGTCGTTGGGCACATTCACGACGACCGTGTAGGTGACGACATTGTTCGTCGTGGTGGGTTGGAGGCGCACCTGGCCCACCGAGCCCTTGAACTGCATGTCCTGGAAGGCGTCCACGGTGAACATGGCGGGCTGGCCTTCCTTCACGCTGCCGATGTCGGCCTCGTCAATGGTGGCGAGCACCTGCATCTTCGTCAGGTCCTTCCCGATGATGAAGAGGTTCGGCGTGCTGAAGCTGGCGGCCACGGTCTGGCCCACATCCACCGCGCGGCTGATGACCGTGCCGGAGACCGGCGCCTTGATGGTGCAGTAGCCGAGGTTGGTCTTGTCGCGATCCACCGCCGCCTGCACGCTCGCCTGGCTGCCCACGGACTGCTGATAGGAGGTGACGAGGGCCTGGTAGTCCTGCTCGGCCATGAGCTTGTCGTCGAAGAGCCGCTTGCCGCGGTCCATCTGGCGCTTGGCGTCCTCGCTCTTGGCGATGGCAGCCTTGAGGCCGGCCTGATCGTTCTCAAGCTGGGCTTGGAACAACGAAGGTTCGATCTGGGCGATGGGCTGGTCCTTCTTCACCACCGTGTTGAAGTCGGCGTAAAGCGCCGAGATGGTGCCCGACACCTGCGAGCCCACATTCACGGAAACGACCGGATTGAGAATGCCCGTGGCGCTGATGCGCTGGCGGATGTCGCCCGTGTCCACCTTCGCCATGCGCCAGTTGATGGCCTCGCCCTTGGAGCGGCTCATCCCGATGACGCCCCCCGCGACAACGAGGACCGCCACGCCCGTCCACACCCATGTGCTGCGCTTCATGTGAGGCATCCTCCGCTCAAGGAACCGGGCAAGCCTGCCCCCAAGGGACTACCTTGCCATGCGAGGTAAGACCCTGCCAAGGAGGAAAGGTTGAGCCCTCCCCCGGAAAAATTATCGGATCAGCTTCAACCCTTCTTCCACGGCCCGGGCCGCGAAGCCGGGGACGAGGAAGCCTTGGGCGAACCCGCCCATGACGACGATGAAGGCGGCCACGAGGACGGAGGCCCCGGCCAAGGCGGTGGGAGCCTGGGGCTGCTCGGCCCGTTTGCGCTCCAGGGCTTCGCTGGGGGTCTGGACGAAGAGCGCGACGAGGAAGCGCAAGTAGTAGTAGAGACTCACGAGGCTGGCCAGCACGCCCAGCACCGCCAGGGAGACATGGCCGGTGGCGATGAGTTCCTTGAAGATGAAGTACTTGCCGAAGAAGCCGCCGAAGGGAGGGACGCCCGCGAGGCTCAGCAGGCAGATGGCCGCGCAAAGGCCCATGAGGGGCCGCTTCCAGCCCAGGCCGCGCAGCGCGTCATAGCTGGTGTCCCCATCCACGAGGCCGAAGGCGGTGAAGAGGCCGAAGGCGCCCATGTTCATGGCGAGGTAGATGGCCAGGTAGAACAGCACGCCGGTCATGGCCGCGGGCGTGCCCGCCACGAAGCCCAGCAGCAGGTAGCCCGCGTGGGAGATGGCCGAGTAGGCGAGCATGCGCTTGGCGTCGCTCTGCACGAGCGCCGTCAGGTTGCCGATGACGAGGGTGACCACGGCCAGGATGGCGAAGGCGTGCTGGGCCTTGGGGCCGATGGCGCCTGAAGAGAGCGCCGCCGGGAAGGCCCGCATCAGCGCGATGATGGCCGCGCCCTTGGTGGCCACGCTCATGAAGCCCGCGATGGGGTGGGGGCTCGCGCAATAGGCGTCCGGCGTCCACTGGTGGAAGGGCACGGCGCTGGTCTTGAAGAGGAAGCCCAGCATCAGCAGGGCCGCGCCCGCGAGGAAGAGCGGGTCCGAGCCGCCCGTCCGGGCCATGGCGGCGGAAAGGTCCAGCGTCCCGGTGAGCCCGTAGATGAGGACGGCGCCCATGAGGAAGCAACTTGAGGCCACGGCGCCGGTGAGGAAGTACTTCATGCCGCCTTCGGGCGCCTCCGCCCGCGTGCGCACCGTCGCCACGAGCGCGTAGAGCGGCACGCTCAGGAGCTCGAGGCCGAGGAACATGAGCAGCAGGTTCGAAGTGGCCGTGAAGACCATCATGCCGGTGACGGAAAAGAGCAGCAGTGAAAGCGTCTCCGCCTTGACCCAGCCTTCCTGGTGGAAGTGGTCCCACGCCTGCAGGACCGTCAGCATGGCGGCGAGCGTGACGAAGAGGCCCGCGAACTGGGCGAGCCGGTCCATGGTCAGAGCTTCAAAGCTCGGCTGCGCGCCGGTGGCCCAGAGGCTCGCCAGATAGTAGAAGCTGCCGGCCAGCGCCAGCAGCGCGATGCCGTAGACGACGGCGCGGATCCACTTGGCGGTGTCGTGCTCCCGATCCAGCGACGCGAGCGGGATGAAGCAGGCGCCCACCGCCGGAAAGAGGAGGGGCCAGAGCGCGGCGAAGTCCTTGCCGATCATTCGTGCACCTCGCTCATGGCGGAGGAAGAAGCCGGGGCCGACGCGGGCGCCAATGCGGGCGCTGGCGCCTGGGCATCCGAAAGCAACCGCGTCACCGGGCGCTCGGACGGCGCGAGGAAGGTGCGCGGATGCACGCCGATCCAGAGGATGAGCGCCGACAGCGGCACCAGCACCGCGATTTCGCGGAAGGAGAGGTCCGAGCCAAGGCGCGCCGTCGCGCTTTCCGGATCGGAATTCTCCGCGCCCCAGAACACGCGCTTGGTCATCCAAAGCATGTAGGCCGCGGCCAGCAGCACGCCGAGCGTCGAGACGCAGGCGGCCACGCGGCCCCAGGGCAGGCCCGAGGTGAAGGTGCCGTTGAAGATGAGGAACTCGCCCACGAAGCCGTTGGTGAAGGGGAGGCCGATGCTCGCCATCGTCGCCAGGATCCAGAAGCCGGTGAGGATGGGCATCTTCGACGCCACGCCGCCGAAATCCGCGATGAGCGTCGTGCCGGTGCGGTCCTGGAGCATGCCGATCATGAGGAAGACCGCCGTCGTCGTGATCCCCAGGTTCAGGATCTGGAGCACCGCGCCCTGCGTCCCGATCACCGAGAGCGAGGCGAGACCCAGCAGCACGAAACCCATGTGGCTCAAGGAGGAGTAGGCCACGAGCTTCTTCATGTCCCGCTGGACGAGCGCCACCATCGCGCCGAAGAGGATGGCGATCACCGCGACCATCGCGAGCGTCTTGGAGTAGCGGGCGGCCGCCGCGGGCAGGATGGGGATGACGAAGCGCAGGAAGCCGTAGCCGCCCAGCTTCACGAACATGCTCACCGGCACCGCCGCCGTGGGCGCCTGGGAGTAGGCGTCCGGCATCCAGGTGTGGAGCGGGAAGAGCGGGAACTTGATGGCGAAGGCCAGCAGGAAGGCGAGGAAGAGCCAGCCTTGGGCATGGAGCGGCAACTGCGTGGCCGCCTGCGCCATCAATTCCGGCGCGAAGGAGCCCGCCTGCACCGCCAGGTAGAGCAGGCCCACGAGCCAGATGAGGCTGCCGCTCATCAGGTAGATGAAGTACTTGTTCGCGGCGTAGCGGCGATCTTCGCCGCCCCACACGCCGATCATGAAGGTGGTGGGGATGAGCATCGCTTCCCAGAACAGGTAGAAGAAGAGCATGTCCTGGCTGAGCAGCGCGCCGAGCACGCCCGTCTCCAGCACCAGGAAGAGCCCCGCGAAGCGGCCCTCATGCTTGGTCAGGCTGTTCCAGGTGGCCAGCATGGTGAGCGGCACGAGGAAGGTGGTGAGCAGCACCAGCCAGAGGTTGATGCCGTCCAGGCCCAGGCGGTAGTCCACCGGCAGGCCCGCCACGGAGAACCAGGGGCGGTGCTCCAGGAAGAGCCAGCCCGCGCCATCCGGCGTCAGGCCCAGCGCCCGCAGGCTCACGCCGAAGAGGGCGATGGCCACCAGCAGGCCCAGGACCTTCGCCAGCTTGGCCTGGCGGTCCGGGAAGAAGAGCAGCAGCAGGCCGAGGAGGGCCGGCGCGAAGACCAGGAAGGTGAGGAAGTGGGTGCTCATCCAAAGACTCATCGCGGCCGCCCTACTTCAGGAACACATAGAGGAGGAGCAGCGCGCCGAGCCCCATGGTGAGCACATAGTTCCGCACCCGGCCCGTTTGGAACAGCGCGATGAAATCGCCGGAGACCCGCGTGAGCGCGCCCGGCAGGTTCACGCCGATGCCGTCAATGACGATCACATCGAAGAGCTTCCAGAGCAGGTTGCCGAACCAGCGCAGGGGGCGGATGAGGACGAAGTCCACGGCCTCGTCCACGAAATACTTGTTCTCCAGGAGCCGGTGGAGGAAGGGCCACTTGGCGGCGCGGGCTTCGGCGACCTGCAGCCCGCCCTTGTAGGTGGACCAGCCGAACCAGGCGAAGAGGAGCGCCAGCGCCGTGGAGATCGCCGCGAGCAGCGCGGGGCTGCCGCCGTGGGCCACGGCTTCCACCGCCGTCTGCCCGTAGCGCACGGAGGGTTCGAGGAAGGCTTCGATGCGGAACGACCCGCCGAAGGCCGTGGGCCAGCCGAAGGCGGTCGCGGCCAGCGCGCCGATGGCGAGGATGACGAGCGGAATCGTCATCGTGCGCGGGCTCTCGTGCGCGTGCTCGAAGGCGCGCGCGTCCCGCGCCTCGCCCAGGAAGGTGAGCGTGAAGAGGCGCAGCATGTAGAAGGCGGTGCAGCAGGCGCCCGCCACGCCCATCCAGTAGAGGAGCGGGTTCTTCAAGTAGGCGAGGTAGAGGATCTCGTCCTTGCTGGCGAAGCCCGAGGTGCCGGGGAAGCCGATGATGCAGGCCGTCGCGATGAGCATGGTCCACGCGGTGATGGGCATCTTCTTCCAGAGGCCGCCCATCTTCATCAGGCTCTGCTCGTGATGAAGCGCGTGGATCACCGAGCCCGCGCCAAGGAAGAGCAGCGCCTTGAACCAGGCGTGGGTGAACACATGGAAGAAGCCCGCCGCGAAACCCGCCGCGCCCAGGCCGAGGAACATGTAGCCGAGCTGGGAGACGGTGGAATAGGCGAGGACGCGCTTGATGTCCTTCTGCGCGATGGCGATGGTGGCCGCGAAGAGCGCCGTGGCCGCGCCCACCCAGGCGATGACATCCATCGTGATTGGCGTCATCTGGAAGAGCGGCGCCATGCGCACGACGAGGTAGATGCCGCTCGTCACCATGGTCGCCGCGTGGATGAGCGCGCTCACCGGCGTCGGGCCCGCCATGGCGTCGGGCAGCCAGAGGTAGAGGGGCAACTGGGCGCTCTTGCCCGCGCAGCCCAGGAAGAACATGAGCGTGGCGAAGGTGAGGAGGCCGACGCTCACGCCCGGCGTGAGATGCCCGGCCTTCATCAGGATGTCGCCGATGGTGAGCGTGCCGAAGGCCGCGAAGAGCGCGAACATGCCCATGAGCACGCCCAGATCGCCCACGCGGTTGTAGAGGAAGGCCTTGAGGCCCGCCGCGGGAGGCACGCCATCCGCGAGGTCGTAATCGAAGCCGATGAGCAGGTAGGAGCAGAGGCCCACGCCTTCCCAGCCCACGAAGAGCAGCGGCAGGCTCGAGCCCATCACCAGCAGCAGCATGAAGAAGACGAAGAGGTTCATGTACGCGAAGTAGCGGCCGTAGCCTTCGCTCTCGCCCATGTAGCCCACCGAATAGAGGTGGATGAGGAAGCCGATGCCCGTGATGACGAGCATCATGAGCCCGCTCAGAGGGTCCACGACGAAGCCCAGCGGCACGCTGAAGGCGCCCGCGTCCATCCACTCGCCGTAGCCGATCTCCAGCCGATGGCCGGGCGCCGCGAGCATGGCCTTGAAGGCGATGAGCGAAAACACGAAGGCCAGCGCGATGGTGCCGACGCCCGCCGCCGTGACCGCGCCCCTACCGGCCTTCTTGCCGAGGATCAGGTTGAAGAAAAAGCCCAGGAGTGGGAGGACCGGGATGAGCCAGATCGCGTGCATCACTTCCTCACTGCTTCAAGGCCGCGGCGCGATCGGCGTCGGTGGTGCCGCGCAGGCGGTGCAGCGCGATGACGAGGGCGAGGCCCACGGCCGCCTCGCAGGCGGCGACGGCGATGATCATCAGGTAGAAGATCGTGGCTTCCGCGTCGCCGCCGCGCCAGCGGGCGAAGGCGAGCAGGGCCACATTGGCGGCGTTGAGCATCAGCTCCACGCCCATGAACTGCATGAGCAGCGTGCGGCGGAGCAGCACCGTGGCGAGGCCGATGATGAAGAGCAGCAGGGCCACCGCGATGTAGCCCTGGAGCGCGCCGGAGAGGAGGGTGTGCATCACAGCTCCTTCTTCACCAGGACCACCGCGCCCACCATGGCGGCGAGCAGCAGGAGGCCGATGGCTTCCACCGCGAGCAGGTGACTGCTGAAGAGCGACGCGCCGACGGCTTCGAGCGTGATGGGCGCGGTGGGCGTGGCGGCGGCGTTCAAGGCCACGAGCGCGGGGGAGGCCAGCACAAGCGCGAGGGCGCCCACGCCCATCACGCCAGTGAGCGCGACGCTCACCCAGCGTTGAACGGGCCGCGCCTTCTCGGCGGGCTCTTCCTCGTGGCGGTTGAGCAGCATGATGACGAAGAGCACCAGCACGAGGATCGCGCCGGCGTAGACGATGATCTGGAGCGCCCCGGCCACCGGATTGCCCAGCAGCACGAAGAGCCCGGCCACGCCGATGAAGGACAGCGCGAGGCAGAGGCCCGCCTGGATGGCGTTCTTCTGGAGCAGCATCAGCACGGCGCCCAGGAGGGTGATCAGCGCGAAGACGGCGAACATTCGTCCTCCCCTAGAGCGCGACGGTGCGGCGCGGCGTCGCGGGGGACTCCGACCCGGCCGTGAGCGTGGCCTTGCCGTCCTTGTCCGCGTAGGTGTTGATGAGATCCCATTTGCCGAAGTTCATCGAGAGACGGTCGTAGGCCGCCAGCTCGTAGTCGTCCCGGAGCCAGATGGCGTCCTTGGGGCAGGCCTCTTCGCACATGCCGCAGTAGATGCAGCGCAGCATGTCGATTTTGAACTTGGCGGGGCGCTTCTCTTCGAAGCCTTGGGTGTAGGTGAGCTCGCTGAACTCCTCGGCCTCGATGCTGATGCAGCGCGCCGGGCAGGCCTCCTGGCACATGAAGCAGGCCACGCACTTGATGGCGCCATCCTCGAAGCGCTTCAGCTCGTGGAGCCCGCGGTAGCCCTTGGGCATGGGCTTCTTCATCTCCGGGTACTGGATGGTGTAGCGCAGCCGCGTGGGCGTGGCGATCTGCTTGAGGAAGTGGATGAAGGTGATGGCCATGCCCTTCGCCACGCTGACCACATAGAGGCGGTCCACCCAGGACAGCTCGGCCTTCTTGACGATCACGCCCATGGTCTAGCCCCTCATCCGGAAGGCGATGAACAGCAGGTTCGCCATGGAGATCGGCAGCAGCTTCTTCCAGCCCAGGCCCATGAGCTGGTCGTAGCGGAAGCGCGGCAAGGTCCAGCGCACCCAGATGAAGACGAGGCTCGTGGCGATCATCTTCGCGAGGAAGACGGCGAAGGTGAGCAGCACCGGAAGCTGGCTCTGCTCCGCCATGAAAGGCAGGCGCCAGCCGCCCAGGTAGAGCGTCACGATGAGCGCCGACGCGCCGATGATGTGCACATATTCCGTGAGGCCCATGAGGCCGAACTTCATGGAGCCGTATTCGGTGTGGAAGCCGGAGACGATCTCCGACTCGCCTTCGGCGAAGTCGAAGGGCAGGCGGTTGGCTTCGGCGAACATGCACACGAAGAAAACGAGGAAGCCGAGGGGCTGTCGCCACACGAACCAGCCCTTGGCCTGCTCCGCGACGATCTGGTGCGGGTCGTAGCCGCCCGTCGCCATGAAGACCGCCAGCAGCGCGAGGCCGAGCCCGATCTCGTAGCTCACCATCTGGGCCGAGGCCCGCATGCCGCCGAGGATGGACCACTTGTTGTTGCTGCTCCAGGCCGCCACCAGCACGCCGTAGACCGCCATGGCGCCCACGGCCATGGGCAGGAGCATCCCCATGCCGTTGCCCGGGTCCAGCAGGCTGAAGTGGAAGGTCGCGCCGCCGGATTCGAAGTCCCGGCCCAAGGGGATGACGGCGAGGCCCAGCATGGCCGGGATGAAGGCCAGCGCCGGGGCGAGCCAGAAGAGCACCTTGTTGGCGCCCTCGGGGCGCAGGTCTTCCTTGAAGAAGAACTTGAGGCCATCCGCCAGGGGCTGCACGAGGCCCATGATGCGGATCTTGCCGAAGAGCGCGACGCGGTTGGGGCCGATGCGGTCCTGCATCATGGCGGCCCCGCGCCGCTCCGCCCAGGTGAGGATGGGCCCGAGCCCCATGGGGATGCCGAAAGCCAGCAGCACCTTCACCGCGATCCACGCGGTCGCGGGCGCCAGGTGCAGCAGATGGGCGAACGAGTCCATAGACCAGGTATCCCCTGAAGGCGGACGGGCGAGACGCAAGGCCTCGGAATGGGAGTCCAACCCTATGAACTTATCAGGCCCGGCGCGGGGGGGCTAGGCGGCGGAGGCGGGGAATCCAGTCCCTCATGGATGGGTGCGCGTCCTCTTTGGACCATGAACGGCGCGAAGCAGGTTCTCCAGACGGAAGAGTGGGTCGGACAAGGCCGCCAGCGAATCTCCGTCCTGAAGCGGCGCCTCGACCACCCCACCCTCCCGGCTGGATTCCAGCCAGCAGATCAGCGACCCATCAGAGCCCGTCGGGATGGCTCGGGCAGCTTGGGCACCACGCCAGGCTTCAGCCGGGCTAACCAACGCCATCTCCGCTCGCGGGGGTCTACCTGGATCGCCACGGGCCGGATGCGCAAGGCCTCTACCGCCTCTGCATCACTCAACGCCGGTGATTTCAATTTCAGATCCGCCAGGGCCCCTAGCAGATTGATGTCGAGGAACCATCCCTTCAGCGTCCAGGCGCCTTCCGCTTTCTGGATCAGCTCCATCTGGAAGGGGGATCTGAAAGCCGGAAAGCAACGGATCAAGATCACCGTCCCGCCCTGTGGAGGCGAATTCAGATCATCCCGGAAAAGCCCTTTCAGCACTGTCGTTTGATGGTGCCCAGCCCATTCATCGGCTGGGCATTCGCCAAGCTGTTCTTTCGTTGCGTTTGGAGGCGGTGGAGGCGGCGGCACCAGCGGCCAACACCCCTGCGCGCGCAGTGCCATGCAAAAGATGGTTGATACGCCGCAGGCCCAAATTCTCATTGCTGACCCTCGGGGTCAGCCTAACTCTTCGCCTCCACCTTCACCCAGGAATCCTTCAGGTCCACAGTGTGGTTGAATTGGCCCCCAGGCTAGGCCAGCACGAGAAGCCCAGAGGCTGCGTCCTGAAGGAACGATGTGATGAGGGCGCGCTGGTGGAGGAGCGCCTGGAGCGCCTCATCCGTGGTGCAGTTCCCGATCCGCAACCAGACCACTTTGGGTGGGGCGCCGCGAAGCACCGAAAGATCGGAAAAGTCGGAATCCTTCGTGACGATGGCGAAGCCATGCTCCTTGGCATAGGCCCAGACGGCCGCATCATCCACACGGGACAGTCCGACCTGGGCCACATGGTTGGAATCCGGAAAAGCCTCCGCGATCGCGCCGATCATGCGGGGCGAAAGGTTGTGGTCCAGCAGCAGCGTCACGCCGTGGCCGTGAACTGGTGGCCTTCGCGGTCCGCGGCGTAGCTGAGACAGGCCCGGATGTCCTCAGCCTCCAGATCCGGAAAGTCGCGGAGGATCTGCTCCGCCGTCATGCCCGCCGCGAGGTGGCTGAGCACATCGTAGACGGTCACCCGCAGCCCCCGGATGCAGGGCTTCCCGCCCCGCTTGCCGGGCTCTAGCGTGATCCGGGAGGGGTAGGAAGCGTCCATCGGGACCTCTCACCCACAGTATAGGCCGCTCAGCCGCCGACCTTCGCCCAGGAATCCTTCAGGCCGACGGTGCGGTTGAAGACGGGGGCGCCGGGCTTCGCATCCAGGTCGGCGCAGAAGTAGCCGAGGCGCTCGAACTGGAAGCGGTCGCCGGGCTTGGCGTCCGCGAGGCTGGGCTCCAGGCGGGCATCCGTGAGCACTTCAAGGGACGCGGGGTTCAGGGTCGCGCGCCAATCGCCGCCTTCGGGCGTGTCCATGGGATCTTCGGCGGTGAAGAGGCGGTCGTAGAGGCGCACCTCGGCCTTTACGGCGTGGGCGGCGCTGACCCAGTGGAGCGTGCCCTTCACCTTGTGGCCGTCCGGGGCGTCGCCGCCGAGGCTCGCGGGATCCCAACTGCAGCGCAGCTCCACCACATGGCCCGAAGCGTCCTTCACCACTTCTTCGCAACGGATGAGGCAGGCGCCCTTGAGGCGCACCTCCGCGCCGGGCGCGAGGCGGAACCATTTCTTGGGCGGGACTTCCTCGAAGTCCTCCCGCTCGATGAAGAGGTCGCGCGCGAGCGTCACCGTGCGCGTGCCGAAGCCCTCGTCGGGATGGTTGGCGAGGGTGAGCTCGTGGGTCTCGCCTTCCGCCATGTTCGTGATCGTCACCTTCAGCGGGCGCAGCACAGCCATGCGCCGCGATGCGGTCTTTTCGAGATCCTCGCGGATGGCGCCTTCGAGTAGCGCCACTTCGGACAGCGCCGCGCGGCGAGCGACGCCCACCTTCTCCGCGAAGGCGCGCAAAGAGGCGGGCGTGTAGCCGCGGCGACGCAGCCCAGAGATGGTGGACATGCGCGGATCGTCCCAGCCCTTCACATGGCCTTCCTTCACCAGCTCCAGCAAGCGGCGCTTGGACATGACCGTGTAGGTGAGGTTGAGACGCGCGAATTCAAACTGGTTGGGCAGCGGGCGCGGGAAGAACGCCGCGTCCTTGTCCTGCGCCAGAAACCAGTCGTAGAGGGGCCGGTGGTCCTCGAACTCCAGCGTGCAGATGGAGTGCGTGATGCCCTCGATGGCATCTTCCAGCGGGTGCGCGTAGTCGTACATCGGATAGAGGCACCAGGCCTCGCCCGTGCGGTGGTGCTCCGCGTGGCGGATGCGGTACATGAGCGGATCGCGCAGGTTCATGTTGCCGCTCTGCATGTCAATTTTCGCCCGCAGCACCTTCGCGCCGTCGGGGAACTCGCCCGCCTTCATGCGGCGGAAGAGGTCCAGGTTCTCCTCGACGCCGCGGTTCCGGTAGGGGCTGTCCTTGGCCGCCACATGGTAGTTGCCGCGGTACTCGCGGATCTCCGCCTCCGTGAGGTCGCAGACATAGGCCTTGCCCCGCTGGATCAGGTGCTCGGCGTAGTCGTACATGGTCTGGAAGTAATCGGAGGCGAAAAGCACGGCCTTCCACTCGAAGCCCAGCCAGCGCACATCGGCCTCGATGGCGTCCACATACTCCTGCTCTTCCTTCGTCGGGTTCGTGTCGTCGAAGCGCAGGTTCGTCCCGCCGCCGTACTTCAGGCCCAGGCCGAAGTTCAGGCAGATGCTCTTCGCGTGCCCGATGTGCAGGTAGCCGTTCGGCTCCGGCGGAAAGCGCGTGAGAACCCGCCGCCCGTGCTTGCCCGACGCGAGGTCCGCCTCGACGAGCTCTTCGAGGAAGTTGAGGGATTTGGATTCGTCGGACATGGGACTCACGGAAACGGTTCACCGCAGAGGTGCGGAGGACGCAGAGAAAAACAATTCAACCCTCGGCGTCCTCTGCGCCTCTGCGGTGAAATTTTCAAACCCATCGCTGCAGCCGCGCGCGGACCTCATCCGCTCCCAGCAGGTACATCGTCTCGAAGATGGGCGGGCTGACGGGCTTGCCGCAGAGGGCGACGCGGAGGGCCTGGGCGAGGTCCTTGAGCTTGAG
>CAYYJN010000042.1:0-18699 GCA_964472275.1 uncultured Solibacteraceae bacterium | reverse complement strand
TTCATGGCGATTCTCCTGGTGTGCCCCTTCCGTGAAGGGCCATTCCCAAGCTAGGGTCGAAATAAAAACAATCAAAACTGTTTAAATTGTTTTAATGCGGTCTATGCTTTCCAACCAGGGAGGACGCCATGAAGGGCCTGCACGACAGCCAGCGGAAGATCCTCGAGTTCCTGCTGGATCGCCACGGGGCGACCCTCGATGAGCTGGCGGCGCATCTCGGCGTGACGCGCACGGCCGTCCAGGCGCACATCGTCCAGCTGGTGGATCTCGGCTACCTCGGCTACGAGGATGTGAAGGGCGGGGTGGGCCGCCCGCGCCGCCGCTACCTCATCACGGACGAAGGGCTGGACGCCTTTCCGAAGAAGTATTCCTGGCTGGCGAACGCGATCCTCGCCCGGCTGGCGGGCCAGCTCGGTCCCAAGGGATCGAGCGCCTTCATGCGGGAACTGGCGGGTTCCGTGGCGGAATCGCTCGGCGCGCCCATCCGCGCGAGCGATCCGCCCGCGACGCGGCTCAAGCAGGTGACGGCGCTCATGAACGAGCTCGGCTACCGCGCGGCGCTGAAACCCGCGGGGCCGGGGAAGGGTTCCGTCATCGAGGCCGTAAACTGCGTCTACCACTCCGTCGCCAAGGAGCACCCGGAGCTCTGCCAGTTCGATGTGAGCCTTATCGAACGCGTCTCCGGCATGGATGTGCGCCTGGAAACCTGCATCGCCCGAGGCGGAACCAGTTGCCGCTTCTGCGTGACGAAGAAAGACTGACGGCGAGCGGCCCTCGGGTCCACAATCCACCCGGGGAGGTCCCATGGTCGCTCTGCTCGAAGGCCTGAAGATTGATTGGACGCGCATGCCCACCTACAACACGGTCATGTCCGTGGCGGCGGGCGCGGGCCTGCTCACGCTCGTCGCGCTGGGCCGCTCCCTGCTGCGGAAGGAGCCCTTCCAGGCGGACGGTTGGGCGCTCGGGTTCGCGGTGCCGGGCGCGATCCTCGCGCTCACGGGCGCGCACATGAGCCTCACCTGGCCGCTGGCCGCCTACTTTCCCTTCGACAATGTGATCTTCGGCGAGACGAGCCTCGCCTTTGGCGCGCTGCTGCTCGCCGCGGCGTTCTACCTCTGGAAGCGGGGGACGATGCTCGAAGCCCACGAAGAGCCCGCCCTCTTGCTCGCCGAGGCCGCGCGACCCCTTGCGCCCTTCATCTGCGGGATGGGGCTCGCGCTCTTCGCCATCGCCTGCGCGGGCGTCGCCTTCAAACTCTTCGCCGCGCCGACGGAGGAACCCATCAGCGGGGCCTTCGCCAACCATCCCTGGATCGAGGCCATCGCCGTGTCGGGCCTCTTCGCGCTGGTGGGCTTGGGCGCGACACTGTTCCCCTTCGCCTTCGGACGGACCCGCTTCGAGCCCACCCCCACGCAGAAGCTCGTCGGTTTCGCTTGGGGGATCAGCGGCCTTGGATTCCTGCTCTTCGGCGCGTTGAACTTCTTCACCCACATCGGGCTCATCGTTCACACGATGTAGGGCATGGCGAATCGCCGCACTGACCGTTGCAAAATGTTTTCTCGGTAAATGTGGCGCTGCACCGAGTCCGTGCAATCTGGGCATTTTAGAATCGGCGTGCTCCTTGCTCCTTCCGCAGATTTGGCGAGGCAGACACATGTCCAGGATCTCCATGCCCCTCATCGCGCTGGCCGCACTCTCGGTGATGGCCCAGACTCCGAAACCCGCCATCGAGATTGTTCAGGGTCCGGAACTCCGCATCGTCTATCGCGGCTTTAAGGGATTTGACGGACTAGCCGGTTCCGCGGGATCGCGCGGAATGTCAGGTTCCTTTGGGTCGCTGGATCCCCATCGCCCACGACCGGGCGGCCAAGGCGCTACAGGCGGGCGGGGACACGATGGCGCACCCGGCCAGGCGGGCGGAGTCGGACCCGATCTGTCCGTCGTCGTCTCCTTTCTAGATCAAGGCGGGCCACGCCTGCTCGTGATGGTCGAGGCGCGGGGAGAGACGCGCAGGCTCTTGCTCGATCCGGCTCGCACCACCCTCACGCTATGCAGCGAAGGCGGCCGTGGAGGATGGGGTGGGCGGGGCGGTCCTGGTGGGCCTGGGGGCCCCGGCGGTATGGGCAGTCCTAGCGGAATGAGAGGGGCGGATGGGCTTCGCGGCCTTGATGGCTTGAATGGTCCGGCCGGTCGGGGCGGCGCGATCAATGTCTCAGTCGAGCCCAAGGCGCGGCCCTATCTCGCGGCGATCCACTTCGAGAGCCGTGGCGGGCCAGAGCCAGTAATCCACGATGTGGCGACCGCGCGCCCTTGAAGCGGAACCGCCGACTCAGCCTTAGAGCGTCTTCAGATCCACGACGAAGCGGTAGCGCACATCGGATTTCAGGGTGCGCTCGTAGGCTTCGTTGATCTTGGAGGCGGGGATGAGTTCGATGTCGGAGACGATGCCGTGCTCGCCGCAGAAGTCGAGCATCGCTTGAGTCTCCTGGATGCCGCCGATGAGGGAACCCGCGAGCGTCTTGCGCCCGCCGATGAGGGACATGGCCGCGACGGGCGTGGGCGCGGGCGGGACGCCGACGACGACCATGGCGCCTTCGAGGCCGAGCAGGCCCAGGTAGGCGTTGTAGTCGTGGGGCGCCGAGATCGTGTCGAGGATGAAGTCGAAGCGGCCCTTGAGCTTCTTGAAGGCTTCGGGATCGGAGGTGAGGCCGAAACCGTGGGCGCCGAGCTTCTTCGCGTCCGCTTCCTTGGATTTGGAGGTGCTCAGCATCGTCACCTCCGCGCCCATGGCGGCGGCGATCTTGACGCCCATGTGGCCGAGGCCGCCCAGGCCCACGATGCCGACCTTCGTGCCCTTGCCCACCTTCCAGTGGCGCAGCGGCGAGTAGGTCGTGATGCCGGCGCAGAGCAGGGGCGCGGCGGCCGCGAGGTCGAGGTTCGTCGGGATGCGCAGCGTGAAGGCCTCGTCCACGACGACGCTGCTGGAATAGCCGCCGTAGGTGGGCGTCGCGCGGTCCATCTCGGTGCTGTTGTAGGAGAAGGCCGCGCCCTTTTCGCAGAACTGTTCCAGGTGCCGCTTGCAGGGATCGCAGACCCGGCAGCTGTCCACGAGGCAGCCCACGCCCGCGAGGTCGCCGGGCTTGAAGGTCTTCACGCCCGCGCCGACCTTCGTCACGCGGCCGACCATTTCGTGGCCCGGCACCATCGGATAGGCGGACCCGCCCCACTCGTTGCGCGCCATGTGGATGTCGGAATGGCAGATGCCGCAGTAGAGCAGTTCGATCTCCACATCCTTCGGACCCACGGCGCGGCGCTCGATGGTGGACGGCGCCAGCGGTGAAGTCGCGGAAACGGTGGCGTAGGCCTTGGCGGTGGTCATGGGCGCTCCTTCGGGATGGGTAGTTTGAACCGCAATGGCGCGAAGGGGGCGAAGAAAATCAACCATGGAGAGTCGGCGAGTCCTCGCCTTCCCAGCGCTTTCTTTGCGTCCTTCGCGTCTTTGCGGTTCAACGGGGCATCCGATCGCCGCAACAATCGGGTGGGAGGCTCCCGGCCCGAAGTCCACTTTGGACCCAGGAGGATGCGATGCCAAAGAGCGACTACGCCAAGGTGGAGCAGGCGATCCGTTTCATCCAGGACAGAGCCCACGCGCAACCGGGTCTCGCCGAGGTGGCGGAGGAAGTGGGTCTGAGCGAGTTCCACTTCCAGCGCCTCTTCCAGCGGTGGGCGGGCGTGAGCCCCAAGCGGTTCCTGCAATACCTCACGCTGGCGGAGGCCAAGCGCCTGCTCGTGGAATCTCGAAGCGTGCTGGAAACGAGCCACGCCGTGGGCCTTTCGGGGCCGAGCCGCTTGCACGATCTCTTCCTTTCGCTGGAGCGCATGACGCCGGGCGAATACAAGGCCCAGGCCGAGGGTCTCACGGTGCAGTGGGGCGTGGAGGACACGGTCTTCGGGGCGGCTCTCTTCGCGGTGCTGTCGCGCGGCGGCGAGGAACGCGGTCTGTGCGGCCTCGCGTTCCTGGAAGACGACGATCCCGAGCGCGCCTTCGATGAGCTGCGCGCGCGTTGGCCCGGCGCGAAGCTGGAGGCCTCGCCGACGCGCGTGCGCGCCCACGCGGATGCGCTGGACGCGCGCCTGCGTGGGAATTCCGAACGGCCTCTCGGCCTCGTGCTCAAGGGCACGGCCTTCCAACTCCGCACCTGGGAAGCTCTGCTGCGCATTCCCAGCGGCCGGGTCGTCGCCTACCAGGATCTCGCCACGCTGGCGGGCACGCCGAAGGCGACCCGGGCGGTGGGCTCGGCCCTCGGCCAGAACCCCATCGCCTGCCTCATCCCCTGCCACCGCGTCCTCCAAGCGAGCGGCGCGCTGGGCCACTACCACTGGGGCGCGCCCCGCAAACAGGCCATGCTCGCCTTCGAGCGCGCGATGGTGAAATGGAAGGATGCCTGAGTCCTCTATGCTGATCCGATGTCTGGAGTCGCAATGAGAGCGATGCTGATGGCTTGCGCACTGACCCTGTCGTCGCAGTCTCCTCCGAATTCGAGCTGGGACATCATGATGAAACCGTATAGCTCCAAAGAGGCTGCGGAGTTCAAATCCGTGGCGAACCAGGCCACCGGCGAGGCGCGTCGCTTCTTTGAACAGCGCTTCGGAGCTGTGGAAACGACGACCAATTCATTTGGCTGCAAGATCACGACTGGGATTCAGACATACGATCAGCCACATGCTTCCATGATCGGCCATCACACCCACTCGATCCGAGAAGAAGGCCCGGCTCCGGGAAAACTATTGTTTACGCTGAACATCGAGCGCCGCGGCTATCCGCACCAGGTGGCCACGCCTCAAAGGCTTCAGACCGCGTACGGTACGAGCTATGTGAATGAACTTCAGCCTCCGGATAGGGATTTCCAAATTTTCATCATCTATGACACGACAAAGCTCGAAGACCTGAAGCTCTTTCGTGAACTTGAGACGGCGTTGCTTGCACCGTTCGTCGTAAATGAGAGCCAGAAGGATACTCATTGATTCTTCTGCCGAAGGGCTACCGGAGCGCGGACACGCTGGCCTTCCACGGCCGCGACCCGGACAGCCCTTCCGAGCGCGTCGTGGGCGACCTCCTCCGCAAGGCGCTGTGGGAGGGCGGAAGACTGCGTGTGATGGAAGCGCGGTTCGGCGAGGAACAGGTCGAGGCGGACTCTGCGCCGGAAGGCGTCCTGCGCCGCATGCTGGGCCTTCATCTCGATCCCCAGCCCTTCGAGAAGGCCGTGGCGCGCGACGCGCTCTTCGGCCCGCTCGTGAAGGCGCGGCCGGGTCTGCGCGTGCTGCTCACGGCGACGCCCTTCGAGGCGCTGGTGTGGGCCATCCTCGGTCAGCAGATCAACCTCGCGCTGGCCTTCCGCCTCCGCCGTCGCGTGATCGCGCGGTACGGCGCGGAAGTGGATGGTCTCGTGGCCCATCCGCGCGCGGAAGATCTCGCCGCCGCGGATCCGGAAGAACTCGGCGCGATGCAGATCTCCCGCGCCAAGGCCGCCTGTCTCATCGCGCTTTCGCAAGCGGTGACCTCGGGCCGTCTTCCCTTGAACGACCTCGCCTCCTGGAGCGTCGAGGAGGCCGACGCGCGGCTGCGCTCCGAGAAGGGCATCGGACCCTGGACGAGCCACTATGTCCTCATGCGCGGGTTGGGTCTGCCCGACTGCGTGCCCCTCGGCGATTCGGCGTTGGCGACCGCGCTGGAACGGAACCTTCGGCTCGATCATCGTCCGCCGCCGAAGGAGGTCGCGTCCCTCATGGCGCCCTACGCGCCCCATCGCAGCCTCGCGAGCTTCCACCTCTGGGCTTCGCTGAAGGGCACGCCCGCCTGAGGCCTCTGCTAGGGTCGAGCCATGCCCTGGTCCCTCACCGTCGCAGCCGTCATCGAGCGGGAAGGCCGCTTCCTCTTCGTGGAGGAGCGGGACGGCGGCGGCCCACGGGTCCTCAATCAACCGGCGGGACATGTGGAGGAGGGGGAGGCGTTGCTCGACGCCGTGATCCGCGAAGCGCGGGAGGAGACGGGCCTCGCCTTCACGCCGGAGTCGCTCGTCGGCGTCTACGCCCTGCGCGCCGCCAATGGCAAGGACTACCTGCGCGTCTGCTTCGCCGGAACCGTGGCCGAGGGCGACGCCGCGCCCCAGGACGCGGACATCCTCGCCTGCCACTGGCTCACGCGGGACGAGATGGAAGGTCGCGCCCTCCGCAGCGGCCTCGTGCGCCGTTGCGTGGAGGACTACCTGAGCGGCCAGCGCCTGCCGCTGGAGGCGGCGACTGTGTTCGTGCGGGAGCGGTGAAGGCCTCGGCGATGTGCCAAGGGTGACAATCGCAGGAACACAGAGGACACAGAGCAAGCACAGAGGGGCACAGAGGTTCACCATCGCGTTTGAATGGCCTCGCTTCCTCTGTGCCCTCTGCGATCCTCTGTGATCTCCGTGTCCCTTCTTTGCGCTCGATGCGCCGGGCCCTGGAACTTCACGAGGGGCAGAAAAAGAACGGCCCCCTCGCGGGGGCCGTTCTTGCTAGAGCCGAAAGGCTTTAGACCTTGCTGACATTCGTGGCCTGGGGGCCCTTCTGGCCCTGGCCGACTTCAAAGCTGACGCGCTGGTTCTCGTCCAGCGTGCGGAAACCCTGGGACTGGATGGCGGAGTGGTGCACGAACAGATCGGCGCCTCCGTCATCGGGGGTGATGAACCCGTAACCCTTTTCAGCGTTGAACCACTTCACGGTGCCCTGCGGCATGTTGACTCCCTTGCATTCGTCCTGGAGAAGATCTGGCACGGCTCCTTCCAGGAACGGAGGCCTTGCGCTTGCTTGAACCCGCCGATGCGGGCCCGGTGTCAAGTATGGGGGCAAATCCTTAAAAAAAAACAGGGGAATCGTCAAATGTCTTTGGGAAGCCAGGGCGCCCAATCCTTGGGCACGAAGAAACGGATGGGGCGCGCCGCGACGCTGAAGATGGCCGTGTCGTAGAAGAAGCCGCGATCCCGGCGCAGGGCCTGGGGCAGGTCGGTGACGAGGTGGTGCGCCTTCACCTTGCCCCATCGCTTGCATATGAAATGCCATTCGCCCCGGGCGCCCACGAGCCAGCCCTCCCCCAGGCGGGGCACGCCCTTCAGCGTCCAGGCGTAGGCGTGGGCGACCAGGCCGCGCGCGTCCGGATCCAGCGCGTGGATGGCGTCCGCCGTCCAGGACGGCAACTCGTCGCGGCTCGCCATCCCGAAGAAGGATCGCAAGCGCCCGCCCGCCGCGCGCAGGAGGAAACGCAGGATGCGCCACAACTTCGGCAGCGCGAAGGCGAGGATGACGATGAGGATGGTCAGGATGATGAGGGCCACCACCGGGTGGGTGAAGGCCAGCACCAGCAGTCCCGCCACGCCCACATCCTCCGCCGTGCTGATGGCGGTGAAGGTGGCGGGCTCGGGCGCCACATGGGCCGCCAGGCGGAAGCCCATCTTGGCGCTGTGGCTGCCCAGGGCGAGGGTGCCTCCGGCCAGGGCCGCGAGCACCTGGACGACCGGGTTCAGATGGCCCGCCGCGCCCAACGCCAGCAAGGCGCCGCCGATGGGGCGGATGAAGGTGTGGACCGCGTCCCACACGCTCGCCACCACCGGAATCTTGTCCGCGAAGAATTCCAGCGCGAAGAGGACGCCCGCCGTGATGAGCACCGCCGGATGCGCGAGGATGCCCAGCTCCGGCGGCAGGTTCGTGACGAGGTGGAAGCGGATGGCGAGACCCGTCACCAGCGCGCCGAGGTACAGGTTCACGCCCGAGACGAAGCCCAGGCCCAGGATCGTCGCCAGGCTCTGGAGGGCGCTCAACCGTTCACCCCTGTTTCATCCATGCGCCCAAGTAGACACCCGCTGCGCCCAGGATGGCCAGCAGCACCGGCTGGGAGCCGGGCGAAGCCGCCGGACTGACGCCGTAGGCGAGGCCGGTGAAGAGGACGACGGCGATGAGGATCCGGGGCATCGTCCGGTCCTTGGCGATGAGCGCGCAAAGGTAGCCCCCGGCGAGCGCGGCGAGGAAGATGGCGCCGAGCCCGATCCATGCCGCAGGCAGCGGCACGGGGGACATGCGGATCAGTCCCTCGGCCGTGGCCACGAGGAAGACGCAGGCGAACCACCCCGCGAGCAGGCCCGCGACTTTGCGGAGCGTCCGCGAATCCCGGCCGGGGGTCATGGCGTCCGTGGAGTCATGCGCGCGGTCATGCGGCTTTTCGTCGGACCAAGTGGTAGATCGCCAGGAGGATCATGGCGCCGACGATGGACATGAGGACGCCTGCCGTTTCCCCTTTGGCGTAGAGGTGCAGCAGGCGTCCGATCCAAGTGCCGAGGATGGAACCCGCGATGCCCAGGACCGCCGTGACGATCCACCCGCCCGGATCCTTCCCGGGCATGAGGAGCTTGGCGATGGCACCGACCACGAGGCCGATGAGCACGATCCAGATTAGATGGAGCATCGCAGGCGTCGCCCGGGTCTAGGCGTGGTGCGCGAACTTGACATAGAGGAAGATGAGGATCGCCGCGCCGACGAGGCTGATGAGCGCGCTGACGATGCGGCCGCTGGGCTTCTCGCCGGATTCCAAGCCCATGGCGTGGGCCAGGCCGTGGCCGCCCAGGGAGCCGAGCACGCCGAGGATGCCCGTCATCCAGAAGCCGATGTGATGCGCGCCGGGCAGGACGATGCGGGCGGCGTAGCCCACGACGAGGCCGAGGATGAACTTCCAGATCCAGTGGAGCATGGCTCCCTCCGAACGAATGCTGCGGTTGAGTGGTTGGGAAGGATGCTAGTCCCGGGCGGATCGGTTGGTCAATGAAACAATGCATGACGGAAAATTCACAGAATGCTTCCCGCTCCGAGCCGGTCCGTCCTAAAGTCTGAGCCTAGGAGTCTCCATGCCGCCGGACACCCAACGGGAGAGTTTCCTGAAGCGCTACGAAGAAGGCCCCGCTCTGCTCCGGGAGGCCTGGGAGGAGATTCCCGAGGCCGCGCGGCAGTGGCGGCCCAAAGAAGGCGCCTGGAGCGCCCACGAAGTCGTCGTCCATTGCGCGGATTCGGAAACCTACGGCGCGACCCGCATCCGCCTCCTGCTGGCGGAGGCGGAACCGCTCATCGTGGGCTACGACGAGAACGAATGGGCCAAGCGCTTCGACTACCACAACCATTCCGTGGAGCTGGCCTTCGCCGCCATCACGGCCGTGCGCGCCAACACGCTCGCCATGCTCCGCCGCCTGCCGGACGCCGCCTGGGACAAGGAGGGCCGCCACACCCAGTCCGGGCGCTACACCACCTGGGATTGGCTGAAGATCTACGCCGAGCATCTGGAAGTCCACGCCGCGCAGATCCGCCGCAATCTCGACGCGTGGAAGCTCCACTGATGACGGAGCTGGATCTCGACGCCTATTTCCGCCGCACCGGCTACGAAGGGACGCCGAAGCCTGACCTGCCCACGCTCCAGGCGCTGCACTTCGCCCATGCCACCACGATCCCCTTCGAGAATGTGGCGATCCAGATGGGCGAAGCCATCCGGCTCGATCTGGAATCCCTCCAGGACAAGCTGGTGCGGCGCGGGCGCGGCGGCTACTGCTTCGAGCAGAACTCGCTCTTCCTCGCGGTCCTGCGGCAGCTCGGCTTCGAGGTGGATCCCTTCGAAGCCCGCGTGCGCCTGGGCACGGACGCGGTGCTGCCGCGCACGCACATGCTCTTGCGCGTGAAGCTCGGTGGGGAAGCCTTCCTGGCGGATGTGGGCTTCGGCGGCGAAGGCCTGCTCCACCCCGTGCCCATGGATGGCGAGCCCCACGCCCAATTCGGGCGCGGCTACCGCGTGGTCGAGGATGGCGTCCTGCGCGTGCTGCAATCCAAGCAACTCGTTTGCTGGGCGGATCTCTACGCCTTCGTGCCCGAGCCTCGCCCCGCCGTGGATTTCGAAATGGGCAACTGGTACACGAGCACCTTCCCCGAAAGCCGCTTCATCAAGACGCTCACCGCCCAGCGCGTCACGCGCGAAGGCCGGCTCGTGCTGCGCAACCTCAGCTTCACCACCGTGACGGGAACGGAAGCGGAGGAGCGCATCCTCGACCCAAACGAAGTGCCCAAGGTGCTGCGCGAAGCCTTCGGCCTGGACATCCCGGACGGCACGCGGTTCCGGGCGTTGGAGTCCTAGAAGTCGAAGAACACCGACACCTGGATCGCCCGCCCGGGTTGGGGGAGGAGCGAGTTGTAGTAGCTCCGGGAACCGACCCAGGTGGGGCCGACGAATCCGCCCGGCGTGACACCCGCGCCCGCGTCCCGTTCGCCGGGCTGGAAGTAGGCGCGGTTCGTGAGGTTCGCCACGCGCAGCGACGCGCCCAGGCCCTTCCATCCGAGATCGTGAACATTGAAGGTCGCGTCCATGGTCGCGTAGCCGCCCACTTCGCCCACAGGATTGGTGGGCACGGTGACGCGGCGCCCGATGTAGCGGGCGAGGAGCGTGGCGTCGAAGCGCGGATTGAACACGACCGTGGTCCCGAAGAGCACCTTGTTCCAGGCCAGGTCGCCGCTGGGGGCCTCGAAGGGCGCGGGCGAGGTGAGGCGGTTCTCCGCGTGGAAGTAGCGCGAGTAGTAGCCCCACAGCTTCCACTGATCCACGCCGGGCAGCGGCAGGATGGCCTGCACGCCGAAGTCCGCGCCGGTGACATCCTGATCGCCGGTGTTGGCGACGATGGGTCCGGCCTTCTGGATGATGGCGCGGTTGTGGATCTGATAGAGATCCAGCGTGAAGCCGACCGCGCGCAGCGTGTAGGACCCGCTGAGTTGCGCCGTGTTGGAGCGCTCGGGGCGCAGGGAGGCGTTGGAGCCCGTCCCTGAGGTGCCGCCGTAGAGGTAACGCGCGATGGGCTGCTGGTAGGCCTGGCCGTAGAGCGCCTTGAAGCCCCAGGAGCCGGTGTTCAGCACATAACCGCCGCGGAGCGTGGTGGCGGAGCCGAAGAGCCCGTCGCTGTCCGAACGGATGCCGAGGGTGACCTGCTGACCGGCGGCGACCTTGACGCGACCTTGCAGGTAGACCGCGCGATCCAGGACGCTGAAGTGGTTGCCGTCCGAAAGCGAGCCGTTGGGCGGCGGCGCGGGCGCGAGCGTGGTGAGGTAGGCCTTTTGGAGCGTCTTCTGCTCCAGGTCGAAGCCGCCGTTGAAGGCGAGGTCAGCACTGGCGCGGAATTCGAAATCCTGGTTGAAGCTCAAAGACGAGTTGAGCGTCTCGTACTGGGTGAGCGCGGAGGCGGTTCCCGAGCCGTATCCGTAGTAGGACTCCACATCGTAGGAGCCGTTGTCCACGCCGCTCGTGCGATAGCGGGCCGTGGCCGTGGTGCTGAGCCGGTCGCCGAGGTCGCTCTGCCAGCGCAGGTGGAAGCTCGTCTCCGGGCGGATCCACCGGCCGAGACTCTGGCTCTCATCCGCCGCGTAGGCGACGCCGTAGCCGGTGTCCATCCAGAGTTGCTGGAGGCCGAACTCCAGTCCCTTCCAGCTCACCCGCACATCCACCGCGTGGTTCTGATGCTCGGACTTCGGCGAACCGGCGAGGGAGGGATCGTCCAGCACCGAACCCCACAGGCCGCGGTTCGCGTAGTAGGAAGGCTTCGTGTATTCGTAGCGATCGGCCGCCGCTTCATCCACATCGCCGTCGTCCTTGCGCGCGGCGAGGCTGAAGGAGAAATCCCCCGAGCGCTGGGCGGCGTAGACATCCCCGATGCGCGTGCCGAAGCTGCCGCCCGTGAAGCGGCCGTGGGCCTGGAAGCCGTCCTGGAGCGGCTTGCGCGTGATGATGTTGATGACGCCCATGAAGGCGTTGGCGCCGTAGAGCGCCGAGGCCGGGCCGTAGACCACCTCCACCCGCTCGATGGCGGAGAGGGGATAGGTGACGAGGGGCGTGTCCGCGGTGTCGAACCAGAGATGGTTGAAGACGACGCCATCCACCATGACGAGGTAGGGATCGCCGATGTCTGTGCGGTAGCCGCGCCAGTAGTTCTTCACATAGTCCGCGCCGTAGGGACGGACCACATCCATGCCCGGCAGATCGTCCAGGATTTGCGATAGCTCGGTGTAGCCCCGGGCTTCCAGGTCGCCGCGCTGGAGGACGATCACCGTCGCGGGCGCGTCCGAGAGGGGCTCCTCCTGCTTGGAAGCCGAGACCACCGGCGTCCGCATCAGCTCCAGCAGATCCTGCATGGCCTGAGGGTTGGGCGGCGGTTCCTGCCGCAAAGCCGCGCTGAAGCCCGGAAGGGCCAGCAGAACCGGAAGGATCGGGTTCAGGCGCATGGAACCCCCGTCGGCAGGGGTGGGGTGTGCGATGAAGGTAGGGCGGGGCGGGGGGCGCGCAAGGCGCGGATCGCGGTCATGGACGCTCCTTCCGGGCCAACTGGGTTTCGATGCGCGTCAGGAGCGAGGCCATGGCGACGGGCTTCACTTCGAAGTCGTCGCACCCGGCGGCGAGGGCGAGATCCCGGTCGTGGGTCGTCGCGTGGGCCGTGAGCGCGATGATGGGGATCGTCGCCGTGGCGGGCGTGGCCCGCAGCGCGCGGGCGACCTCGTGGCCATCCATACCCGGCAGGCCGATGTCCAGGAGGATGAGGTCCGGGATCTCTCCCGCGGCCCGTTCCAGCGCCGAGGGACCATCCGGCGCGAAGGTGACGCTGAAGCCCCGGCGCGCGAGGAGGCGTCCCAGCGCGTCGCGGTTGAGCTCGTTGTCCTCCACCAGCAGCAGCCGCGTCATGGGGCGTCTCCCGTGAGGGGAGGCGCGGGGATCTCCAGCGTGAAGGTGGAGCCCTTGCCCGATTCGCTCGCCACGCTGACCGTGCCGCCCATGAGCTGGGCGAGGCGGCGGCTCAAGGACAGGCCGAGGCCCGTGCCGCCGTAGCGGCGGCTGGTGCTCTCCTCCGCCTGGGTGAAGTCCTGGAAGATGCGCGCGAGGTGCTCGCCGCTCATGCCGATGCCCGTGTCGCTCACGATGAAGCGCAGCCAGGGCGCGGCTTCTTTCTGGAAGGCTTCCACCGCCACCTTCACGCGGCCCCGCTCGGTGAACTTGCAGGCGTTGCTGAGCAGGTTGTAGAGGATCTGGCGCAGCTTGGTGGCGTCGCCGAGGAAGGGCGGCAGGCCCGCCGGAATCTCCGCCTCCAGCGCGTCGCCCTGCTTGGCGGCTTGGGGATGGAGGCCCTGCACGACCTCGTCCACCACGGCTTCCGCCTGCACGGGATCGGAGGCGAGGGTCATCTTCCCGGCCTCCACCTTGGAGAGGTCCAGCACATCGTTGATGAGCCGCAGCAGGTGGTCGGCGGAGCCCGACACCCGGTCCAGATCGGCCGCGTCCTGCTTCCGGCCCTCCTCCGCCGCCTGCTCCTTCATCAGGTCGGTGTAGAGGATGATGGCGTTGAGCGGCGTCCGCAGCTCGTGGCTCATGTTCGCGAGGAAGGCGCTCTTGGCGCGGCTGACTTCCTCCGCCTTCTGCTTGGCGAGGAGCAGTTCCTGGTTGGTGGCGTGGAGCTCCACGGTGCGGGCCTCGACCTGTTCCTCCAGATGCTCGCGGTAGCCCCGCAGCTCCGCGTCGCGCGCCTCGATCTGGTCCAGCATGCCGTTGAAGGACTGCACGAGCGTCCCGATCTCGTCGCGGCTCCGGACCTTGGCGCGGGCGCCGTAGTCCTTGCGGTCCGAGACCCGTTTGGCGACGGCCGAAAGGTCGAGGAGCGGCGCGGTGATGATCTTCTGGACGCGGAAGGACACCGCCAGCGCCAGCAGCACGAGCGCGCCGAGCAGGGCGAGGGTGAAGAGGAGGTGCCAGCGGAAGGCCGTGTCCAGATCGCTGGAGCCGATCTGGAGGTAGATGCCGCCCAGGCGATCCTCGCGCTGATGGATGGGGTGGAAGATTTCGAGCGTTCCGGAGCGGAAGGTCGCGGAGTCCGCGTCGCCGACCTTGGGGAAGGCGGTGGCGCCCGCGGGATAGGCCGCGAAGATGGCGCCGGACGCGTCGAAGAGGCAGGCCCGCTGGAGGTCGGGATTCGCGCTCAAGGATTGGAGGATCTGGGTGGCCGCCGCCTGATCGTTGAAGGCCAGGGCCGCGCGGCTGTTGTCGCCCACCACCTGCGCCAAGGTCAGGGCGCGCCGGGCCTTGATCTGGCGGAAGAGGCGCGCCTGGAAGGCCAGGTAGGCGAGCGAGGAAAGCACGAGCGCGAGGCCCGCCACCAGGACCATCCCGAGGGTGATCTTGCGGCGCAGGGGCATGTTCTCGAAGCGCAGCATCAGTACACCTTCCGGGCCAGCCCGAGGAGCTGGGCGTTGAAGGCGAGACCCGCGCCTTTGGCGGAGCTGCGGTTGATCTCGAAGCGGGGCAGGCTCGCCTCGATGACGAGGTTGATCATCACGCCGCGCTCGCCGAAGCCATCGGAATCCGCCACGGTGAGCACCGGCTGCGAGGCCGCGCGGGCGACGAGCACATCCAGGAGACGGCGCTCGCTGGCGCAGATGAAGACCATCTGGCAGCCGTCCAACGCCGCGGGGTCCTTGGCGTAGCGGATCTGCACCGGGTGGCCCTGGATCTTCCGTCCGGCGGCGAGCTGATCCAGCTTCGTCCCGAAGGGCGAATCCCCCAGCACGAGGATCACGAAGGGCTTTTCCGGATCGTTCAGGCCTGAGTTGGCGGGCCAGGAGACGAATTCCGGGAACTGGAGGAGGAAGCGCGCCTTGATCTCGTATTCGGGCTGGGCGGACTGGGACGCGTGATCCACCCACGCATGCTCCGGCGCGACGCCGACCAGGAGCGCCGCCCGCGTGGCGAGAAGCGCCACCAACAGGAAACGGGCCTTCACCCCGTGACCTCCGGCGGAGTCGCCGCCCGGCGCATGGTCCCTCCCTCGTCGCTAGAGTGCGTGAGAGATTTATGGGCGCGCGAACGGCTTCTGTCCAGAGGGCAGAAGCCCTACCAAGGGATTTCCTCCCGATTTCGGAAGAACTTTCCGGAAAGGTCGAGCGGCGCCTCCGTGGCGAGCCAGAGCGCGGTGTCCGCGCCCTGCTCCACCGAACGCGGCGCGCCCTCTCCGCCCATGCGGGTGCGCACCCAGCCGGGGCACATGGCGTTCACGGCGACGCCGCGCCCCGCGAGGGCTTGCGAGAGTTGGAGCGTGTGGGCGTTGAGCGCCGCCTTGGAGACGGAATAGGCCGGGGCCCAGGCGCCCATGCGGGAAAGCTGGCCCGCGCCGCTGCTGACATTGATGACGCGTCCGCCCTTGGTCAGCAGCGGCGCGAAGGCCGCCGAGACGCGCCAGGCTCCGAAGAGGTTCACTTGGAGCGTCCCGAGGAGCGCCGCCTCGTCGAAATCGAGCACGCTCGCGCCCTCGTCCAACAGCAGGCCCGCGTTGTTCACGAGCACATCCAAGCGGCCATGCTCGGAGCGGACCCACTCGGCGGCTTCCGACACGCTTTCGGCCTCCGCCACATCCAGCGGCACCCAGGTCGCGTCGAGGCGATCCGCGGCGGCCTGGCCTTCCTCCGCGTCCCGCGCGCCCAGGAGGACGGTGAAGCCCTTCGCTTTCAGTTGCCGGGCGATTTCGAACCCGATGCCGCGGTTCGCGCCGGTGACGAGGGCGATCACGCGAGGGCCCGGAACGCGTCGCCTTCCAGCACGCGCCGTTCATGGGGCTTGAGTTCGAAGACGGCGTCGAGCAGCGCCGTGGCCACGGCGGCGGGGGACACGGGCGCCCACTTCCAGAAGCGGCGGCCGCGGGGGAAGCAGAGGCGGCCCACGCCCAGCCACGGCTTCGACAGCACGCGGTTCACCAGCCATTCCGCGGGGCGGCCCGAGCTGTCATCGCGCAGGAGGAAACTGGGCCGCGCGATGGCGTGGGCGAGTCCGCTGCTCAGGAGCGCGGCCTCCAGATCGCGCTTCGCGCGCAGGTAGGCGCCGATGGCGCGCCCATCCGCCCCCACCGCGGACACGAGGCCGACCTTGGCGTTCGGGTTCGCGCGCGCCAAGACCTGGATGAGGCGCGCGGGATAGTCGTGATCCACCTTGATGAGCCCCGCCGCGCCGCCCGCGGCCTTGAGCGTGGTGCCGAGGGCGATGAGGAGGATGTCGCAGGGCCGCGCGAAGAGCGTCGCGTAGGCGCGATCATCTTCGAAATCGAAGGGCAGGGCGCGGAGGTTCGGCGCGTCCAGGGGCAAGTCAGCCCGGCGCGTGAGCGCCACCACCTCGCACTCGTCATGACCGGCGAGCCCCGCGAGGAGCCGCCTCCCCACCTGCCCGGAACCACCCGCCACCACCACGCGCGCCATGCTCCATTCTCCCACCTGCGTCATCATCGGAGCATGTCGGATCATTTTGAAGGCGGTCGCTACTTCAATCCTTGGGGGCCTTCCTCCCGCGGCTTGCTGGATGTGCTGCGGTGGAAGCTGGAGCGGGGCGCGAAGCCTTGGCCTTCCCGTGTGGACGATCCCGTTCCCGCGCCGCTGCCGGTCCTCGATCCGACGCGACTCGGCGCCACCTTCCTGGGCCACGCGACGATCCTGCTGCGGCTGCCGGGCTTTTCGGCGATCACCGATCCCATCTTTTCCCGGCGGGCGAGCCCGGTGGCCTGGGCGGGTCCGGCGCGGGTGCGTCCGGCCGCCCTCGGGCTGGAAGCCTTGCCGCCGCTGGACGCCGTGCTCGTGAGCCACAACCACTACGACCACCTGGACCTTCCCTCGCTGCGCGCCCTCGCCGCGCGCGGCGCGACCACCGCCCTCACGCCGCTCGGGAATGGCCGTTGGCTGAAGGCGGCGGGCTTCGCCCGCGTGATCGAGTTGGATTGGTGGGACTCGGCGGAGATCGCGGGCGGCCGCGTCACGCTGACGCCGGCCCAGCATTGGAGTTCGCGCACACCCTTCGACCGCAACAAGGCGCTCTGGGGCGGATTCCGCGTGGACGCGGGCGGGCGCTCGGCCTTCTTCCCCGGCGACACGGGCTACGGCCCCCACTTCGCGATGATCCGGGATCGCCTCGGCCCCGTGGATCTCGCGACGCTGCCCATCGGCGCCTACGAACCGCGATGGTTCATGGCCACCATGCACATGAATCCCGCCGACGCGGTGATGGCTCACCGCGATCTCGGCGCCCGGGCGAGCGCGGCCATGCACTGGGGCAGTTTTCGCCTCACGGATGAAGGCATCGAAGATCCCCCCCGCCAATTGGAAGTGGAGCGGAAGGCCGCGGGACTCGCGGAAGACGCCTTCCGCGTCCTCGCCCACGGGGAAAGCTGGGTGCTATGAGCAAGGTCCCTTCCACCCCCGCCACGCGCCTGCTGAAGGCGTCTGGCGTCCCCTACGCCGAGCACCTCTACCGCTACGAAGACAAGGGCGGCACGGCGGTGAGCGCGCGGGAGCTGGGCGTTCCCGAGCACGCCGTCATCAAGACGCTCGTCTTCGAGGATGACGCGAAGCTGCCTCTCATCATCCTCATGCATGGCGATCGCGAAGTGAGCGCGAAGGAGTTGGCGCGGCGGATCGGCGCGCGAAGCGTCCAGCCCTGCAAGCCCGAAGTCGCCGACAAGCACAGCGGCTACCAGGTGGGCGGCACGAGCCCCTTCGGCACGAAGAAGGCGATGCCGGTCTACGCCGAAGGGACGATCTTCGACCTGGCGCGCATCTGGATCAACGGCGGCGCGAAAGGCTTTCTCGTGTCCCTGGAACCGTCCGTGCTGAAGACGCTCCTTCACGCCATCCCCGTGAGCGTGGCTCTGGCATGAGCGCGCCGCGCCGCATCGCGCACCTGGACATGGATGCCTTCTTCGCGTCCGTGGAGCTGCTGACGCGGCCGGAACTCAAGGGCCAGCCCGTGGTTGTGGGCGGGCGGCGCGTGCCGGAAGGCGAGGCGATCCCGCACCTCAAGGACTATCGCGGCCGCGGCGTCATCACCACCGCGACCTACGAGGCGCGGGCCTTCGGCGTGCGCTCCGGCATGGGGCTGATGAAGGCCGCCCAGCTCGCGCCGGAGGCCTTGCTGCTGCCCGCCGACTTCGAGGCCTACCGTCGCGCCTCCCGCGCCTTCAAAGCGGCGGCGGCCGCGATCGCGCCGGTGTGGGAGGACCGCGGCATTGATGAAATCTTCCTCGACCTCACGGAGGTCGAAGGCAAAAGCCTGGACCTGGGCCAGCGCCTCAAAGCGGCGGTGCGAGACGCCACGGGCCTCATCTGCTCCATCGGCATCACGCCGAACAAGCTGCTGTCCAAGCTCGCTTCCGAATTGCGGAAGCCCGATGGCCTCACGATCCTCACGATGGCGGATGTGCCAAGCCGCATCTGGCCGTTGCCGGTCTCGGCCCTCAACGGCGTCGGCCCCAAGGCCACGGAGCGGCTCCGCGCGATGGGCCTGGAGACGATCGGCCAGGTCGCCAAACTCGATCAGCCCGCGCTGGTCGAGGCCTTCGGCGCGCATTACGGCGCGTGGCTGTTTCGCGCGGCGCGCGGCGAGGACGACCGTCCCGTGGTCACTTCCCGCGAACCGAAATCCATCAGCCGGGAAACCACCTTCGAGCGCGACCTGCACCCGAAGGCGGATCGGGAGACGCTGTCCGCGATCCTCCTGCGGCTCTGCGAAGGTCTCGCGGCGGACCTGGCGCGGAAGGATCTGTTCGCCCGGGGCGTGGGCATCAAGCTCCGCTACGACGATTTCAA
>CAYYJN010000041.1:5393-19011 GCA_964472275.1 uncultured Solibacteraceae bacterium | reverse complement strand
CTAGACGCGCTCGATCTAAGACCGATTTTTCGCGATGAGCCGCCCCGCCATCCGCTGCAGCGCGCGTTCGCGGCGGAGGATGGGCGCGAAGCCGCGGCAGGCGGGGCGTTTGTCCCGGTCGGGGCAGGTCTCGCAGGGGCCGCGGTGGGGGCCGCGCCGCCGGTAGAACAGGAAGGCGGCCCCGAACAGCAGGACGGCGTCCGCGCTGAGCGTCCATCCCAAGGGGCCGAGGCGCAGGCCTTCAAGGAACGCGAAGCCCAGCGCCGCGCCGGGCAGCGTTCGGCCGATGGTTTTGGGAAGCCGTGCGACGAAGGCCGCCGCGCCCGAGACTACGGCCAGGCCCAGCGCCACGCCCACCGCCAGCTTGGTGGCGGGCAGGAGCGCGCCCGCGGCCAAGCCCAGCGCGATCCCGAGGCCCAACAGGGCGCAGCCCCGGCAGAGCTGGACGCGGCCGATCCGGATGCGCTCGCCCGCGTATTCCGCGCAGAGCGGATGGTGGGCGAAGCGATGGAAGGCGTGGGCCGCCCGCGCGAGACGGTCGAGCCTCCGCCGCAGCGCCGGAGGCGTCCTCGGGATGGATTGGGGAATCACGCCTTGTGGCGCAGCTTCACGGCCGTGCCGTAGGCGATGATCTCGTTGGTGTTCTGCATGAGCTCGCCGCTGTCGAAGCGGGTCGCCAGCACGCAATCCGCGCCCATCATCAGCGCGTGGGATTCGAGGCGGTTCATGGCCTCGTTGCGGCTGTCGTTGGCCAGCTCGGTGAGCATGGTCACTTCGCCCCCGAAGATCTGCTGGCAGCCCGCGCAGGTGGTGCCGACGATGGAGCGGCTGCGCACGGTGATGCCCCAGCAGGGGCCGACCACCCGCTCGATCTCCGTGCCCGGAGGCGCCTCGAAGGTGGTGAGGATCGGAATCTTGTGGGGGGTGATGCCCATGCTCATAGGGCCTCCTCAGTGGGCTTCGCTATCGCCCGTGTGCTGCTCGTACAGGGCGTCAATGAGACCGCCGTAAACGGTGCTGACGACCCGGCGCTTGACCTTGAGGCTCGGGGTGAGGGTCCCGTTCTCCAGCGTCAGCTCGTGGTCGAGGATGGCGATCTTCTTGATGCGCTCGTAATTGGATAGGCCTTCGTTCACCTTCTCCACGCGGCTCATGAGCTTGGCGTGGACGAGGGGCAGGGCGACCAGCTCGCCGTGGGTGCTCCAGGCGAGCTTCTTGAAGCCCGCCCAGCGTTCCAGCGCCGGGAAGTTCGGCACGATGAGCGCGGAGATGAACTTGCGCTGATCGCCGAGCAGGACCGCCTGCGCGATGTATTTGTCGTCCTTCAGCTCGTTCTCGATGGGCTGGGGCGCCACCTTCTTGCCGCCGGAGGTGACCAGCAGCTCCTTCTTGCGGTCGGTGATGGAGAGGCGGCCCTTCTCATCGAAGCTGCCGATGTCGCCGGTGTGGAAGTAGCCTTCGGCGTCAATGGCCTCCGCCGTCGCCGTCGGGTTGTTCCAGTAGCCCTGCATCACATTCGGGCCGCGGCAGATGATTTCGCCGTCCTCGGCGATCTTCACGAAAGGCTTGCCCTCCCAGAGGTCGTAAAGCGGCGTGCCCACGCTGCCGGGCTTCACGAGGCCGAGCCGGTTCACGGTGATGACGGGGCTCGTCTCCGTGAGGCCGTAGCCTTCCAGGATCGGGAGGCCGATGGACCAGAAGAACTCCATGATCGCCGGGCTCAGGGGCGCGCCGCCGCTGACGGCGAAGCGGAGCCGCCCGCCGGTGCGCTCGCGGATCTTGGAGAACACGAGCTTGTCGGCCCACTTCGCCTTGAAGGCGAGGAAACCCTTGGGCTCGCGGCCCTCGTAGAGGTGGGGCGCGACCTCCCGGCCCACGGCCGCGGCCCAGCGGAAGATGGCGCGCTTGAGCTTCGGCCCGGCGTCCACGCTTTCCTCGATGCGCGCGTAGATCTTCTCGTAGATGCGCGGCACCGAGCAGAGCACGGTGGGCTTCGCGGTCAGCAGATCATCCGCGACGGTGTTCACGCTCTGGGCGTAGTAGATGGAGATGCCCGCGTGGAAGAGCGCGTAGTGGCCCGCCATGCGCTCGAAGATGTGGGTGAGCGGCAGGAAGCTCAAGGCCCGGTCGTGCGGGCCGAGGCTGGGCAGCACCGCCAGCGCGCCGAGCGCGTTGGAGGTGAGGTTGCCGTGGGTCAGCACCGCGCCCTTGGGATCGCCGGTGGTGCCCGAAGTGTAGATGAGCGTGAGCGGATCTCCGGCCTTGCGGGCTTCGGCCCACGCATGGACCTTGGCGCGCTCCGGGGTGCGGGCTTCGCCTTCGGCCTGCAAGCGCTTCCAAGTGACGACGGGGCGGCGCGAAGGCACGCCGGGAGTGGAATCCACCGGCGGTTCGCCATCCATCAGCACGGCGAGTTCGAGACTCGGCAGATCCTTCCACTGATCCAGGACCTTCTTGAGCTGTTCCTGGGTCGAGCAGATCACCCACCGCGCGCCGCTGTCCTTCAGGATGTAGGCGGCCTGGGAGGCGATGAGCGTGGCGTAGATGGTGACGAGCGGCGCGCCCAAGATGGCGCAGGCGTAATCGGCCATGGCCCACTCGGGGCGGTTCTCGGCGAGGATCGCCACCCGGTCCCCGGCCTTGATGCCGCGCGCGTCGAGGGCCAGCGCGAGATTCTCCACCGAGCGGCGCGCATCCGCATGCGAGACGCCGACATAGACGCCGTCCTTCTTGTAGGCCAGCGCGTCCGCCTTGCCCAGCTCACAGGCCTGGAAGAAGAGTTTCGCGATGGTGTCCGGGGCCTGCGCCACGCTTCTGCTCCATTCCAGAGGTTTGCTGGCATGGTAGCAGGATGGACGCTTCCCTCGCCGAGGCCATCGCCGCCTACCGCCTGGAGCAGCGGGCGCGCGGCGTCTCCCCCCACACGGCGCGGGCGCAGGAAGGCGACTTGCGCAAGCTGCTGGATCACGCGGTGCGCAGCCGGTGGGAGGCCTGGGCCGTGAGCCCGCGCACCCTGCGCGGCTTCGCGTTGGAGCTGGGCGAGCGGGGCCTCGACCCCGCCAGCCAGGCGCGTATCCTCTCCACCACTCGGGCCTTCTTCGGGTGGTTGTTCGAGACGGGCCGCGTGGCGTCCAATCCCGCTTCGGGCCTGCGGAACCCCAAGCAGGCGAAGAAGCTCCCGGCCTTCCTCACCGAAGGCGAGAGCACCGCTTTGCTCGAATTGCCGCCCGCGCTCGATTTCCCGTCGGCGCGCCTGCGCTGCCTGCTGGAATTGCTTTATGCCGCGGGCCTGCGCGT
This sequence comes from uncultured Solibacteraceae bacterium, assembly GCA_964472275.1. Lineage (GTDB taxonomy): Bacteria > Acidobacteriota > Holophagae > Holophagales > Holophagaceae > JAFDVN01. The sequence goes on along the minus strand of CAYYJN010000041.1, from coordinate 15,714 downwards.
CTCGGAATTGGTGGGCTTGGACCTCCAGGACGCGATGGCGGGTGAACGCACCCTCCGCGTGCTGGGCAAGGGCCGCAAGGAACGGCTCGTTCCCTTCCACGCGAAGGCGGCGGAAGAATTGGACACCTACCTCCGCTTCCGAAGCGCCTTCATCGCCGCCAAGGGCCTGTCGCCGAGCCCCGCCATCTTCCTCAACCAACGCGGCGGCCGCCTCACGCCCACCACCGTCCGCACCCTGCTGCGCAAGGCGCTGGAGGACGCCGCCGTGCGCGCCCGCGTGAGCCCCCACGCCCTGCGCCACAGCTTCGCCACCCATCTCCTGAACGCCGGCATGGACCTGCGCGCCATCCAGGAACTCCTCGGCCACGCCAGCCTCAGCACCACCCAGCGCTACACGCACCTGTCCTTAGAAGAACTCGCCAAGACCTACGACAAGGCGCACCCGAGGGCGAAAAAGGGCGTTTGAGGCCGGAGGAAAGTGGACGAGGTTCCGCGAAATCCCTTGCAGCTTGTTTGCTGAATCGGCACTCTCTAAGAAACCTGCTGGAATCCAAGGAGTGGCGTATGAAAATCTGGAGCATTCTGCCCTTGGCTGCGTTGCTGGGATTGGGTTGCATGGTTGCCCCGCAATCCCAGACCCCGCCCGTCCGGTCCGAATCCAGCCGATCGAGATACATTCCCTCCAGACCCGCGGCGCTGCCGGATTCCGGAACCTATTTCATCGTCAACAACGCCACTGGACAGGCCCTTCAACCCAACTCGCCTTCTCTTGGCCAGAATGTGTTCCTCCACGACTTTAATCGGAGCGGCACTCAGAAATGGACTGTGACGCGCCGGATGGACCCCAGGACCAATCAGCCGACGAATCGTTGCACCATCCGCTTCGCGGGTGAGAATCTTGAATTGAATTTCGAACCTCACCCTTCGGTGAGCGACAACTGCCCGGTTCTTGGATTGGACAAAGCCGTTTTCACTCTCGCGCTCAGCGGGGATGGTGTACTGATCAAAAGCGTGTCCCACGGTGGTGACGCGTTGTTCCCTTTCGCCCAGGAAGCGGACCACGGTGAGCCACGCTTCGCGCCAGATGATGGTTCTGCGAAGTTTCGGTGGACCTTCATCCGCGCTGAAAACCCGGACTGAGCCCCAAGACAAGATTGAATATTCAGGGCGCGGGCCGCACTTTCACGACGCTGCCTTCTTCGAGGCCCCAGGCGGATTGGAGGTCCTTGGGGATGGCGATGGAGGCTTCGTCCATGGCGCTGAATTGGACGCTGTCCACGGCGGGGCCTTTGGGCCACATGAGGCGCAGGCGCTCGACGCCGAACTCGTAGGGGCCCATGGCGCGCCAGTGGTGCTCGTGGTGCTCGGCCACTTCCAGGTGGTCGGCCTTCTTGAAGATGCCGCCTTTGAGCGTGGTCACGCGCAGCGTGAGCTCGGGCTGGAGCGCATCCAGGCGGCCCGCGTCGGAGAGCGTGGCGGCGGCTTGGAGCACGCTCACATCGTTGAGCCCCGTCGTGTCCATGATGTCCTGGAAGCTGCGGTAGCCGTCCATCCACGGCAGGACCTTCTTGTCCTCGCCGAAGATCTTGAGGCCTTGGAGCAGCGCGTCCCCGGCCAGCTTGGGCCAGGGCACGAGCGTGAGATCCGGGAAGAGCCCGTGCAGGCGCTTGCGGGAATCGCTGACCCGCGCGGAATCCATGACGAGATCCTGCACCGAGCGGCGGATGGTGGTGGGCGCGTTCACGGAAGCGGGCAGGAAGTCGAAGCTGCCGCTGGTCCATTCGAGGATCTGGTAGGCCGCCATCTCGCCCTTCTCCGTGGCGGTCTCGGCGTGAATGACTTCGCCGTTCTGAAAATGGAGGACGCCCTGGACCTTGCCCGAGATGATCTTCAGCATCCCGGTCTTGCGGTTCACATTGAGCAGTTGGGAGACATCAATGAGCGAGATGCTCTCCAGGTTCCCTTTGAGGTTGGACATCAGGCCTGTCCCCCCGCGGCGGAAACCGCTTCGATCATCTCCCTCACCGCCTTCTCCATGCCGATGAGCACGGCGCGGCCCACGATGCTGTGGCCGATGTTCAGCTCCTCAATCTCGGGGATGGCCGCCACGGGCGCAACATTGCGCAGATCGAGGCCGTGCCCGGCGAGGACGCGCAGGCCGAGGCGGGTGGAGAGCCGCGCGGCTTCCTTCAGCTTGGCCAACTCCACCGAGGCGTCCGCGCCGTAGGGCAGATCGGCGTAGACCCCGGTGTTCAGCTCCACCGCGTCCGCTTCGAGCTTGGCGGCCATCTTCACCTGATCCAGGAGCGGGTCCACGAAGAGGCTCACGCGGATGTCCGCCGTGCGGTATTCCCGCACGAGGCTCCGCAGGCTGCTCTGGAGGAAGACCGCGTCGAGGCCGCCGGTGGTGGTGAGCTCTTCCCGCGTCTCGGGCACGAGCGTCACCCACGCGGGCTTGAGGGGCACGACGGCGTCGAAGGCCTCCTGGGTCGCGGCGCATTCCACATTGAGCGGCACCGCCAGCACCTGCTTCAGGACGCGGATGTCCCGGTCCTGGATGTGGCGCCGGTCCCCCCGGAGGTGGACGGTGATGCCCGCCGCGCCGGAACTTTGGGCGAGCAGGGCCGCGGCCACCGGCTCCGGCTCATGGCCGCCTCGGGCCTGACGGAGGGTGGCGATATGGTCAACATTCACGCCCAGACGGGTCATCGGCGGCATTTTCCTCTTCCCATCCAGGATGCCAGAAATGGCCCCCGGTTTCGGCCCCGAATCACGGAAGCGTCACAACCCCAAGTCCTGACGGGCCGCGGCTTCCAATTCCGACAGGGCCGCATCCACCAGGCCAGAGTCCGGGGCCTCGACCATGAGGCGGAGCTTGGGTTCGGTGCCGCTCCACCGGATCACCTGCCGGGCCTTGGCGCCGTGGCGGGTCTCCAGATCGGCCATGGCGCCCTTGAGGGCCGTCATCGCCTCCACGGGACGGCGTTCGCGGGCGACGACATTCACAAGGCGTTGGGGCCAGGGCGTGAAGGTCCAATCGAGCCGCCGCGCGGGCTCGCGGTGGAGGAGGGCGCGCAGCACGGAGAGCGCCGTCGCGAGCCCGTCCCCGCTGGGACAGACGCGCTTCTGGATGAGGTGGCCGCTCGCCTCCGCCGCCAGATCCCACCCCCGCGCCGCGAGTTCGCGGAGCAGATGCTTGTCGCCGACGGGCGTGCGGACGAAGGGCACGCCCACCGCTTCCAGCGCGGCTTCGAGGCCGCCGTTGGTCATCACGGTGCCGACGACGCCGGGCGGCGGATCTCCCGCCGCGATGCGGTCCTGCACGAGGAGCCAAAGCATCTGATCGCCGTCCAGCACGCGACCCGACCCATCCACCATCAGGCAGCGATCCGCGTCGCCATCGAAGGCCAGGCCGAAGTCCGCGCCCTGTTCCGCCACGGCGGCCTTGAGGCCTTCCAGATGGGTGGAGCCCACGCCCACATTGATGCGCGCGCCATCCGGCTCGTCGGCGAGCCAATGGAGGCCCGGCCCGCGCAGCAGGCGCCTAGCGGAAGGGCCCGCAGCGCCGTGGGCGCAGTCCACGATGACTTTGAGGTTCTCGGGAAGGTTCAGCCCTTCGAGGTGGGCGAGGTAGGGTTCCAAGCTCTCCGGCGCCGTGGCGATGGTCTCGTGGCTGGGTTCGTGGGCCTGTTCGAAGGCCGCCTCGATGGCGCGCTCATCGGTCTCGGACAGCTTCTCGCCCGCGCCGTTGAAGCCCTTGAGGCCGTTGTCCTCCGGCGGGTTGTGGCTCGCGCTGATCATCAGGCCCCAGGTGGGCACGCCGTTCCGCGTGGCCCGCTCCACCGTCCAGGCCACGGCGGGCGTGGGAGCGAGGCCGAGCACCCTCACTTCGAGCCCCGTGCCGAGGCCGTGGTGAAAGGCGGCCCAGAGCCGCTCGGAGCTGAAGCGCGGATCCCAGCCCACCACGAGGCGCTGCACACCTCGTGCCCGGGCCACCGCGCCCCAGGCCGCGCCCCAGCGCGTCGCGTCCGTCAGGGTGAGCGGCGATTCGAACGCGCGTCCGCGGATGCCATCGGTGCCGAAATGCTTCAAGGTCATGGTGTCAGTGTAGCGGCGTGGCTGCGGAAGATGCGGAGGCCCCTCGCGAAGGCGTCCGCGTGGAGCGCGGCGGTGAGGCCATCGCGTTCGTTGGGCGGAAGGCTTGGCTGACCCGCCTTCCACGCCGTGAAGCGCTTGCGGGAAACGCCGACGCAGAGCGGGCCTGGAAGCTCGGCAAGGGATTCCCAGATGGCGGAATCCTCGCGGAAAGTCGTTCCGAACCCGAAGCCGGGATCAAGCGCCACGCGCGCCGCCGCGATGTCCGCTTGCGCGAGCCAGTGGCGCACGGCTTCCAGCTCGGCGCGCGCGCGATCAGCCGTGGTCTCGCCCGCCTCGCCCGTCTCCTCGTAGGGCGGCATCACGAACTGGTCTCCGTCCAGACGACTCCGCATGGCGATGAGGCCGCAGTTCGACGCGCCCGCGAGGGCGAGCATGGCGGGATCGCGGAAGCCTGTCACATCGTTGAGGACGCGCGCGCCGAAGCCCAGCGCCCGCGCGGCGACCTCCGCGTGGCGCGTGTCCACGCTGAGAGGGATGTCCGGCAGTTCTCGATGGAGCAAGTCCAATACAGGCTCTAGCCGCTTCCATTCGTGGTTTGGATGCAGCGGCTCCGCGCCCGGTCGCGTGCTTTCCGCGCCAAGATCCAACATGCGGAAGCCCTTCGCGAGAAGGCGTCGCGCGTGAGCCAGCGCCGCCTCCGGCGTGGCGTGGGCCCCGCCATCGCTGAAAGAATCCGGCGTGAGGTTCAGGATGCCGATGAAAAGAGGGCCTCCCGCGAGGAAGGCCCTCCAGTCGAACGCGGGCGCGGTCACGCCGGATTGAGCGCCGGGTCGAGGCCGGGGTCGGCGTCGGGACCGCTCACGGCGGGGGCGGAAGGCCCGCCACCGCCCACGCGGGGAGGCAGGGTGCCGCCCTTCATGAGGATGTCCACATCGTTGCCATCCAGCGTCTCGCGGATGAGCAGGGCCTCGGCGATGGCCACGAGGATGCCGCGCTTTTCGAGGATGATGCGCTTGGCGCGCTCGTAGTTGCGCATGACGATGTCGTGCACTTCGGCGTCAATGATGCGCGCCGTCTCTTCGGAGATGTCCCGGCGCTGGTTGAAGTCGCGGCCGATGAAGATCTCGTGCTGCTCGCCGCCGTAGTTCAGCGGGCCGAGCTTCTCGCTCATGCCGTACTGGGTGACCATGGCCTTCGCCATGTCCGTCGCCTGCTGGATGTCGTTGCTGGCGCCGGTGGAGAACTGGTTGAAGAAGATCTCCTCGGCGATGCGCCCGCCCATGCAGATGGCGATGCGCCCTTCCATGAACTCCTTGGTGGTGTTGTAGCGGTCGCGCTCCGGCAACTGCCAGGTGACGCCCAGGGCGCGGCCCCGGGGGATGATCGTCACCTTGTGCAGAGGGTCCGCGCCGGGGATGGCCGCCGCGAGGATCGTGTGCCCCGCCTCGTGGTAGGCGGTGATCTTCTTGTCCTCTTCGGTCATCACCATGGAGCGCCGCTCGGAGCCCATGTAGACCTTGTCCTTGGCCTGCTCGAAGTCGTGCATCTCCACCCACTTCTTGTTGACGCGGGCGGCGCCGAGCGCGGCTTCGTTGCAGAGGTTCGCCAGATCGGCGCCGGCGAAGCCGGGCGTGCCGCGGGCGATCACTTCCAGGTCCACATCCGGCGCGAGGGGGATCTTGTTGGCGGTGTGCACCTTCAGGATCTCCCAGCGGCCCTTCACATCGGGGCGGTCCACCACCACGCGGCGGTCGAAGCGGCCGGGGCGGAGCAGGGCGGGATCGAGCACATCGGGGCGGTTGGTGGCGGCGATGAGGATGATGCCTTCGTTGCCCTCGAAGCCATCCATCTCGACGAGCAGCTGATTGAGCGTCTGCTCGCGCTCGTCGTGGCCGCCGCCCAGGCCGGCGCCGCGATGGCGACCGACCGCGTCAATCTCGTCAATGAAGATGATGCAGGGCGCGTTCTTCTTGCCCTGTTCGAAGAGGTCGCGCACGCGGCTCGCGCCGACGCCCACGAACATCTCCACGAAGTCCGAGCCGGAGATGGAGAAGAACTGCACCTTGGCCTCGCCCGCGATGGCGCGGGCCAGCAGGGTCTTGCCGGTGCCGGGAGGTCCGACGAGCAGCACGCCCTTGGGGATCTTGCCGCCCAGCTTGGCGAATTTGCCGGGGTCCTTCAGGAAGTCCACGATCTCCTTGAGCTCATCCTTGGCTTCCTCGCAACCCGCCACATCGGCGAAGGTGACGCGCTTGGCGTTGGCGGAGAGCCCGCGGGCCTTGGCCTTGCCGAAGGACATGGCCTTGTTGCCTCCCGCCTGGGCCTGGCGCATGAAGAAGAACCAGAGCACGACGAAGACGATCAGCGGACCCCAGAACAGCAGGTAGACGGACCAGGAATTGTCGTCGGGCTTCTGGGCGCTGAACTCATCGAGCTGGCCGTCCTGCTTCCAGGAGAGGATCTTCGCGCCCAGGTCCTGCATGGGCGGGGCGATGGTCTTGAACTTGTCCACTTCCTGCCCTTGGGCGTTCTTCACGGCCTGGCGGTAGGTGCCCTTGATGTCCAGCCCGGCGAGGGTGACTTCCTTGTACTTGCCCGCCTGGCCTTCCATGTAGAAGGTCGAGAAGGGGATCTCGTTCACGCGCGTGGTGGGCGGGAACAGCTTGAACACCGCGAACAGCAAGGCGAGGATGCCCAGCCAGACGAGGAGGCTCTTCATCATCGAGTTCAAATCGGGCTCCTTGGGGGCGGCGCGCGGAGGCGCGCCAGCGGGCCATCTTCAATTCTACAGCCCCGACGCAAGAAATTGGGGCGAGGGAACCGCGTGGCGGCCTCACCCCATTCGATGCAGGTACGCGCCATCCGGTTCAAGGTTCAGCGAGAAATTCCCGCAGGTCGTGACGGGCTCGTGACCGGCCAAGCGCTCCCGGAGCCAGGGCGCGAGCGCCCGGAGGGCCGCCGCCTCCCTCGGCCATCCCAGCTCGCGGAAGGCCAACTCCAGCACGAGGCGGAGGCGGGCCTCGTTCCACTTTCCGGGTTGGAGACGAAGGGCGTTTCCTGTCAAAGCCCAGTCCTTGCCTTGGGTTTCCAGCAGGGAGGCCTCCGCCAGTTCGCGCAAATCGCGCACCTGGAGGTGCGTTTCCCACAGGTGCTCATCCAGCAACGGCGCTTCGTCCCGGATGGATCCCAGGAGCTTCCGCCAGCGGTTGCGGGGCGTGAAGGGCTCGTCATTGCTGGCGTCCTCTCGCCAGGGCAATCCCTTGCTTTCGAGGTAGCGCCGCAAGGATTCCCGTCGGCATTGGATGAGCGGCGACCAGCGCGGGCCTTGGCGCGCGGGCAGGGGCGTGAGCGCGCCCGCGCCCCCGCCGCGCTGGAGACGGAGCAGGACGGTTTCCGTGTGGTCATCCAGCGTGTGCCCCGTGGCGACCGCGAGGGCGCCGCAGGCCTCGGCTTCAGCGCGGAGCCAAGCCCAGCGCAGCTCCCGCGCCGCGGTTTCGAGGCCCAGTCCGGCCTTCTCCGCGTGCGCCTTCACATCCAGACTAGCCTCGGCGAGATCAAGGTCGAGGCTCCGGGCCAGGTCGCGCACGAAGGCCGCGTCCTCTTGGGCTTCGGCGCGCAGGCCGTGATCCGCGTGGGCGAGGCTGATCTCCAGGTTCAAGCTCTTCCGCAGCGCCCAAAGCGCCGCCACCAGCGCGGTGGAATCCCCGCCGCCGCTGAGGGCGATGAGGACGCGCCCGTTCTCCACGCCATCGCCGCGACGGCGGATCTGGGAGAGGACATCGGCCTCGAAACGGTTCATGCCGCGCTCCGCGCGGTGGGCCTCGGGCCTCGGACCCCGGGCCCCGGGCCAGGCGTCATCGCAGCTTTCCGAGCAGATCCAGCAGCGCCTGGGGCACGGGCTTGTCGCACCAGAGGGCTTCGGCCCAGTCGCAGGCGAGGAAAGTGGCCCAGTGCATGGCGCGGCCTTCGACGCCTCGGCGGAAGGCGGGGTGGGCGATGCGCGTGGGCGGCTTGGAGGGATCTTCGGCGAACTGGCTGCCGAAGGCGTCGAAGGCGCGCATGCGGCGCTCCCACTGGGCGCTCACATCCACCACGAGATCGGGCGCGCCGGGATTCTCGCCGCCCATCCAGGCGACCGCGGCGGGCCGCCAGGGATCGCCCTCGCAGGGATAGTTCTTCAACCCCGCGTAGTAGGCCGCTTCCTTGCCCAGGCGGTGGGCGCGGCGATGGTCGGGGTGACGATCGTCAGGGCCAGGCAGGACGAGCACTTCAGGCCGGAGTCGGCGCAGCGCGGCCATGAGCTTCACCCGCGAAGGTTCATCTTCAAAGAAGCGCCCATCCGGCAGATCGAGGATGTGCCGCTCGACGCCGAGGATGCGCGCCGACTCCAGCGCCTCCTCGCGGCGCGTCTCGGGCGTGCCCCGGGTGCCCAGATCGCCGGTGGTGAGATCGAGGATGCCGGCCTTGAGCTCGCGATCCGCGCAGCGGGCGAGGAGGCCGCCCACATGCACTTCCGCGTCGTCTGGGTGCGCGCCGATGACCAGCAGATCGAGGCTCATGGCTCCTCCACCAGATGAAGATCGCCGCCTTGGCGCAGCGCGTCCAGGATGCGGTCCAGCAGCGCGAAATTCCGGAGCCAGAAGAGCCCGGGCAGCACGCGCTCCTGGTCGCGGTCGAAGGGGAAGAGGCGCTGGCGCAGAGCTTCGGGATCGAAGCCGAGGGTCTTCGAAGCGAGATCCCGGCTCCAGCGGCGATCGAGCTTTTCCAGGCGGAACTTCGTGCGGGCGAGTTCGGAATGGAAGCGATCCGCCAGCGCTTGCGACCACGCCGGATCGGCCTTCACCGCAGGCAAAAGCGCGGATGGAGCGAGGCCCTCAGGTGCCGCGAGCGCGGCCCAATCGCCTTCCTTCACCACCCGCAGCCGCTCCGGCGCCAGCTTCATCCCCTTGGGCAGCACGAAGACCCGCGGCCGGGGCACGATGCGCGGCGCGGCGAGGCCCACGCGTTCCCAGAGCGGCTCCGCGAGCCGCCAGTAGGCGCGTTCCGAAGGGCCGAGCACCACGGCCGCGACGGGCAACATCAACGACTGGAGCAACGGACGCAGGGCCGCGCCGGGGCTGAGCCAGTGGCCGGTGGGAAGCGCGTCATCCGCCTCCAGCCTGCGGCGGAGGCCGGTGCGGGCATCGAGGCTGAACCACGCCGCCTGGACGCGCGGATCAAGTGGCGAGGGCGTGCCCTCCCGCTCCAGGCGTTCCGCCTGTGCGATGAGTTCCTTCTCCAAGCCGAGCCCGCGCCAGCGAAGCAGTTCGTCCTGGACCGCGCTTCGTGCCGAAGGCTCCGTGGGTGAGAAGGCGCGGACGCCCTTCGCCCACAGCGGCGCGCCGAGGGCGAGGGCGTGGTCGCGCAGGGTGCCGCTCGCCTTGGGCACCGCGCCCCACAGCGTCTCGGCCTCGCGCTGATGGGTGTCCGTCCAGGGCAGCCAGCCGCTGGCCGTGCCCTCGGGCGCGTCGAAGTGGAAGCGGTGCCGCGTGAGTCGCGTTCCCTCCAGACCGACCACCGAAGCGACTTCCGCGCGGTCGTGGTCCTCGTCGGCGAGCCAATGGACGGCCTCAAAGCCCAGTCGTTCGGCCTCCGCCAGCGCCGCCAGCGCCTTCACCACCGCCAGCGCCGGGCTCCAGCCCGCGCCGATCTGCTGGCCGGTGGCGACGACGGGGCGGGAAGCGGACATGCCAACGAGCCTACCCTGTTTGCATGACGGACTTCGCGCTTGAACCTTGGATTCCGCCTTCGGGCACCGACCTTCCGCGCCTCGCCATGGAGGCGGCGGATGAAGAAGGCGTCGTCTCCCTGACGGCCTGGCCCGAGGTGGACAAGGGCGGCGTGCGCTTCGGGAACCTGCCGTCGTTCCTCGTCTGGCGGGGCGTGGTGGATGGACGCGTCCATCTCGTTCTCCTTCAACCCCGGGAAGTGGGCGCCCTCGTTCCTGGCGCGCGGAAAGCGCAGGTGCCTGAAGGCTGGCTCGAACATCTGGACCTCGACGCCCTCGTCCGTCCGCTGCGCCACCACCCGGATCTGCGCGGCTGCGCCGTGCATATGGTCCACCTGCCCGCATCCGGCGCCGCGCGGGTGCGGGACGCGGGTCCCGCCGCGCCAGCGCTCGTCGCGGCTGTGCTGGACCGCGTCAGCGGCGTGAAGGTGTGGAGCTTCCGGGACTAGCGACGCG
>CAYYJN010000041.1:0-5293 GCA_964472275.1 uncultured Solibacteraceae bacterium | reverse complement strand
GTGCTGGACCGCGTCAGCGGCGTGAAGGTGTGGAGCTTCCGGGACTAGCGACGCGCAGGACCAGCTCCGCCAGCCGCGCGGCGTAGCCGGTTTCGTTGTCGTGCCAGCCGCAGACTTTCACGAAGCGGTCGCCGAGCACGCGGGTGAGATCCAAGTCCATGACGACGCTTTCATCGCGGCCGATGAAGTCGCTGGAGACCGCGCCCGCGTGGGCCAGGGCGAGGATGCCGGTGGGCAGCTTCACGGCGGCCTCCTGGAACGCGGCGTTCACGGCCTCCACCGTGGCGGGGCGTTTCAAGGTGGCCGTCACATCCACCAGATTCACGCTCAAGGTGGGCACGCGCAGCGCGAAGCCGGAGAAGCCTCCGGGCAGATCGGGCATCGCGCGGTGCAAGGCGCCGAAGGCGGAGCTGGTGGTGGGGATGATGTTCTGGAAGGCGGCGCGGGCGCGGCGACGGTCCTTGTGCGGCAGATCCAGCAGGCGCTGATCGTTGGTGGCCACATGGACGGTGCTCATGCCCGCGGCGTCGAGCCCGAAGGCCGCGTCCAGCACGGCGAGCATGGGCGCGGTGGCGTGGGCGGTGCAGCTGGCGTTGGAGAGGACGCGATGGGTGTCGAGACTCAGGTCCGCGCCGTTCACCGGCGCGATGACGGTGAAGTCCGCGTCCGGCGAGGGCGCGCTGATGATCACCTGACGCACGGTCCCGCCCAGATGCTTCGCGGCCTGCGCCCGCGCCGTGAAGCGCCCGCTGCTTTCCACGACCACTTGGACGCCCCGATCGCTGAAGGGGATGGCGCCGGGTTCGGTCTCGTGAAAGAGCGGAAGCGCGCGGCCTTCGATCACCACGAAGTCCTGATCGCCGCGCCGTTCGCCCGCGATGGCGAGGGGAGAACGGCCGTGGACGGAGTCGTGTTTGAGCAGGTGGACGAGCGTCTTCAGGTCCGCCGGATCATTCAGGGCCGCGAGGAGCCCCGGTTCGGACGCCATCAGGCGTCGCACCAGCAACCGCCCGATGCGGCCGAGCCCGTTGATGCCGACCATCTACTTCATCCGCTCCAGCACCGCCAGGCAGAGGTCCTTGAGGCGGGCGGAGTAACCATACTCGTTGTCGTACCAGCCGAAGACCTTCACCATGCGCGGTCCGAGTTGCTTGGTGAGGAAGGGATCGTAGCTGCAGCTCGCCTCGCTGCCGATGAAGTCGCTGCTCACCAGCTCATCCTCCAGCACGACGAGGTAGGGCGCGAGCGGCCCGGTGGCGGCCGCGGCCTTGAAGGCGGTGTGGACCTCGTCCACCGTCGCGTCCTTCTTGAGCGTGGCGGTGAGGTCCGTGAGGCTCACATCTGGCGTGGGCACGCGCACGGCGACGCCATCGAGTCGGCCTTTCAAGTGGGGCAGCACGAGGCCGATGGCCTTCGCCGCGCCGGTGCTGGTGGGGATCATGTTGATGGCCGCGGCGCGGGCCCGGCGCAGGTCCTTGTGGGGCAGGTCGAGGATGCGCTGGTCGTTGGTGTAGCTGTGCACCGTCGTCATGAAGCCGTAGTCCAGGCCGAAGGCGTCGTCCAGCACCTTCACCATGGGGCCGAGGCAGTTGGTCGTGCAGCTCGCGTTGCTGAGGACGGTCTGGGCCGAGAGATCCAGGCTCCCGTCATTCACGCCCATCACGATGGTCGCGTCCGCGTCGTCGGCGGGGGCGCTGATGATGACCTGCTTCACGCCGTTCTGGAGATGGACGGCGGCGTCCTTCTTCTTCGTGAAGCGCCCGGTGCATTCGAGGACGACTTCGGCCCCGGCCGCGCCGAAGGGAATGAGCTGCGGGTCCTTCTCCGCGTAGACGCGGACGCGCCGCCCGTCCACGACGAGGAAGGAGCCGTCGGAGGCGACGGGGAAGGGCGCGGCGCCGTGCACCGAATCGAACTTCATCAGGTGCGCCAGCGTCGCAGCGTCCGTGAGGTCGTTCACGGCCACCACCTGCACATGGGGCACCTTCATCAGGTGGCGCAGCACCTGCCGCCCGATGCGCCCGAGCCCGTTGATGGCGACCTTCCGCATGGCGGACCTCCGTTGGAAGCCAGCGTAGCTGACTTCCAACCGGCCTCGGGCTCCGGACCATGGGAGTTCCGCGCAGACCGGGCACCCTCCTGCCCAGCCGATGACTTCCTTCAGGCCCGAGGTCCGAGGCCCGCAGCCCAAGGCCCGGTTCTCAGCTCGCGATGCGGGCGCGGCGGGGGAAGGGCGCGGGCGCCGTCGGAATGTCCAGCTTGCGGGAGAGCGTGTTCCGGTGGATGCCCAGATCCCGCGCGGCGGCGCTTTGGTTGCCATCGTGGGAGGCCAGGACTTCCTCGATGTACATCCGCTCGAACTCACGGAGGGCCATCTCCAGAGGCACGCCTCCACGGACCAGATCGGCTACGAGGTTCCGCAGCTTCTCGCGCATCACACGACTCCAAACGCAGGGGAGGTCGAAGCTATCACCGGTTCACTTTCATCGCCAAGCGGGAATTCTCGCCGCCACTGTGGAAAAGTCTGCGGATACTCTGTGGACTTCGGGAGTGCCGCCTTGCGCAAGACCAAGCTCGTGATCACCTTCGGACCCGCTCTTCTGACGGGGGACCGGCTTCGAGAAATTCTTCACTACGCCGACACCATCCGCTTGAACGCGAGCCATGGGGACGCCGCTTCCCGGTCCGAGGCCCTCGCGCTCATCCGTTCCACCGCCGCCGAACTGAAGCGGGATGTGGCCGTGCTGCTCGATCTGCAAGGCCCCAAGTGGCGCGTGGGCGCCTTCGAAGGCCAGATCGCCTTCGCGGCCGATTCCATCGGCGCGTTCTTCCCGCCGGATCAGCCCGCGCCAAACGGCGCCTACGCCTGGATCGCGCCGCTGCCCCATCCCGAACTGTTCGCGGGCGCGCGGCCAGGCCAGCGCTGGCTGCTGGATGATGGCGCGCTGGAAGCGGAGGTGATCCGCGCGACCCCTTCGCTGGTCGAAGCCAAAGTCATCGTGGGCGGAACGCTCAAGCCCCGGAAGGGCCTGCATCCCGTCGGGCTGGATGTGCAGGTGGATCCGCTCACGCCGAAGGATCTGGAGGACATCGCCTGGGGCGTGGCCCACGAAGTGGATCTCTTCGCGCAGAGCTTCGTCCGCCGCGCGTCCGACATCCAGCAACTCAAGCAGCTCATCAAGAAGCACGGCGGCAGCCAGCCCATCGTCGCGAAGATCGAGCATCCGGCCGCCCTCGGCAACCTGGAGGAGATCCTGGACGCGGCCTGGGGCGTGATGGTGGCCCGCGGCGATCTCGGCGTGGAGCTCGGCGTCGAGCGCGTGCCGACGCTCCAGAAGCGGATCATCGAAGCCGCGCGGTCGGCGCTCAAGCCCGTCATCACCGCCACGCAGATGCTGGAGAGCATGCTGGAGAATCCGCAGCCCACCCGCGCCGAATCCTCCGATGTGGCCAACGCGATCTGGGACGGCACCGACGCCGTGATGCTCAGCGCCGAGAGCGCTTCCGGCAAGTACCCGGTGGAGGCGGTGAAGTGGCTGGACCGCATCGCCGCTGAGGCGGACGGCGCACACCGGCGTCGCCCGCTGCCGCAAGACACGCTGGACCGCGCCGAAGGCCGCACGGAGGTCGCCGTCGCCTTCGCCGCCTGCCGCGTGGCGGACGAGCTCAAGGCCCGTTGGATCGTCGCCTTCACGGAGGGCGGCGGCAGCGCGCGCATGGTCTCGCGCCTCTCGGGATCGGTGACCGTCCTCGGCGCCACGACGGACGCGGTGTCCGCCCGCCGCATGGGCCTGCTCCGCGGCGTGACGCCGCTCCTCATCCCCCGCGTGCAGAACACCGACGAAATGGTGGAAGCGGTGCGGAGCCTGCTCCAGGCGCGCCACGACCTCAATCCCGGCGACCGCGTCGTGATGACCATGGGTCTGCCGCTCTGGAAGACGGGCACGACGAATACGATGAAGGTGATGACCTTCTGATCTCAGGCTGGAGACTGGAGGCTGGTGGCGCTAGGCTCGGGGCTGGAGGCTTCGCCATGATCCTGCTCGCCGCGCTCTTGATGTTCCAGACGCCTACACCCTCCGCCCAGGCCTTCCCGCCCGAAAAGGCCGCGCCCGCGCAGGAGACGACCGAGCGGCCCCGCCCCATGCCGCTGCCTCCCGCGAAGAAGCCGGTCGCTGTCGCCGCTTGGTCCGCCACGACGGAAGAAGCCGCCGCCACGCCCGCCAACAAGGCGTGGTTGAAGCAGGGCCGCGCGGTGGTGCTCACCGGCGAAGTGGTGGATCTGAGCTGCTACCTCCAACTCGGCAAGAAGGGCGAGGCCCACAAGGCCTGCGGCGCCAAGTGCGTGGCCGCGGGTGAGCCCGCGGGCCTGCTGACGAAGGCTGGCAAGGTCTACATGCTCATGCCCGAGCAGCACCATCCGCGCCGCGATGGCCAGGTGAGCCTCGCTGCCGAAATGGCGAGCCAGATGGGCCAGACCATCACCGTGAGCGGCATGCTCGTGAAGAACGGCGGCATTCCCACCGTGTTCATCGAAGCGCCCGCGAAGTAGATTTGTAGGCGCGCCAAGAAAGAAAGCCCCGCATCGGCGGGGCTTTCGCTTCTTAATGGCGCTGGATCCAGAAAGAATCCGGGAGATGGGCTATGCCCACAATGATCCACATCCCAAGGGGCAGAACTATCAAGTACACAACGGCCCCAAGCCTGATTCTCCAGGTAACCCACTTCATGGCGAATGTTGAGTGCGGGTTCATGATGCATGTCAGGCCGCACCATGCCAATCCCGACATCAGTGCATAAAGTAACCCCAAGCGGCCCCAACGAAGAACGCCGGAAGGCCATGCACTGCCCAGGAAAAGCGGTGTGAACACTGTGATTGGCCACGCCAGGCTGAGAAGGATTCGTCGAACCACCGAAAATCGCCAGGATTGGGTCTTCACTCCGTCAGCCCCCAGCCCTTCAGCGCGCCCAGCAGCGCGTCGAGCTGCTCCGTCTCCGTCGTGTGGAAGCGGCTCACGAGCTTCCAGCCCTGCGCGACTTTCTGATAGCGGTGAAGCCAGAGGAAGGGGCCTTCCCACGCCTCGTCCGGCCCGCCGCGCGTCTTCACGAGAAAGGCCACCGTGCTCCAAGGCCCGCGCGACAGCACGCGGCGGCCGAGCTCTTCGAGGCCCGTGTCGTCGTCGTGCTCCAGGATCAGATCGTCGAGGTCGGGGATGAGCATGAAATGCCTTTCATCCGCAGATTACGCAGATTTCGCCGATTTAAAAACGGCCCTCGCGCCCATCGAGCTAGC
>CAYYJN010000040.1:12595-19433 GCA_964472275.1 uncultured Solibacteraceae bacterium | reverse complement strand
GGCGCGGCCCACACGGTCACCTTGGCGAGCCCTTCCAGTTGGCCCGCGAGACGATCGAGGCCCTCCACCGCCAGCAGGCCGCCGCCCGCGAGGAGCAGGCCCGAGGCGAGCGTGAGCACGGCGAGCAGATGCTGGCCGCGTTGGCGCAGGAGGTCTCTCAGCGCGTCGCCGAGGAGCAGCCCCAGCAGCCGCAGCGCCTGCATCAGGCGCCGGTCCCATCCATGGCCGCCGCCACGAATTGAGAGGTGGATGGACCCAACGCCAAAGTCTGCGACGCGACGCCAGAAGCGGGTTGCTTCCAGACGAGGATGGATTGGACGCCAAGGCTTCCGCTCGCCTGCAGCGCCACCAGCCACGCCTTCGTGCCCGGATGGGCGATGGCCTTGATCGCGCCCGTGGACGAAGTGCCCAGGACGAAGCTGGGCGTCTGGTTGGCCGAAAGGCCGAACTGGCCGGTCTGGAAGGCGAGCAGCGTGGCGCCGCCCGTGGACCCGGCGGTGGAGCCGGTGTCGAGGCCCACATAGACGCGGCTGTTGGCTGTGTCCAACGCCAGCGATCCGGTCTGGCTCAGATCAATGCCCGTGGCGGGGCCAATGATCACCTTCGTGGGATCGAAGAACGCGCTGGTGCCCGTGCGGAGCCGAGGGCCCGTGTAGGTGGTGGTGCCGGAGGTCACCGAGGAGCCGCCGGTGAAGTAGGCGTAGACCTTCCCCTGACCGGCGGCGACGCCCGTGCTGCCGGTGGGGCTCAGCGTGTCCGCGATGGTCGAGAGGCTGACGGTGCTGTTGTTGGCCTGCGTGTCCGGCGACGCGACGGTCCAGATCCGCGGCGCGCCGCTGGTGCCGCTTTCGCAGGCGTAGAGCGTGTCCGTCTGCGAATCGAAGCCGAGCTGGCCGAAGACGCTGCCCGTGAGGCGCTGGGAGCTGTCCAGGGTGAAGCTGACCAGGTTGGCGGCCTGGATGGCCCCGCTCTGGGAGCGGAGCTGATCCACGCGGATGACGACGCCATCCTGGTAGAGCAGGTATAGGTGGTTGCGCTGGGTGTCCAACGCCATGCCGCCCCAGGCCACGGCGGCGGATCGGGTGAAGGAGGCGCTCGTCAAAGTCAGGTCCGCCGCGGGCGTCGTGGAGGCGGAAGCGGTGGCATCGAGGTCCTTCCAGACGAAGACCTGATGGCTGCTGGCGTCGAAGAGGTAGAGCGCGGTTCCGCTGGTCGAGCCGCCGGAATCGTTCTTCGTGCAGCCCAGCATGAGCAGCGGAAGCGCGGCCGCGAGGCAAAGGAACAGGGTGCGAGGTGCGCGAAGGATCATGCGAAATGGCTCCTGGAGCGAAGGCCCATCCGATGGCCTTTGCCGTGGATGCGCCCTAGCCGAGTCTGGTTCCTCGCGTCACTTGGCGAAGATCGCCTTGAGCTGGGCGTTCAGGTTGCGGATGGTGTCGCCATCCACGCCCGCGTCCACCGCGCCCTTGGAGATGGCGAGGGCGAGGTTCTTGACCGCGTCGGGGCCTTCGCCGCCGAGCAGCGCCTGGGTGGCCGAGGCCTGGAGCTGATCCACCATCTGGTGGTTCCCGGCGGGAAGCACGCCCTTGGCGGTGCTGGCGATGCGCTGGGTGTAGGCGGTGAGCTTGGCGAGGCGCAGCGGATCAATGCCCGCGGCCGCGGGAGCAGCCGGGATGGCCGGAGCCGCGACGGGCGCCGTGCCCGCGACGCCGCCGCCCACCGTTTCAAGCAGCGGCTCGGGCGCGGCGGCCGGGATGGCCTGGGGCGGAGGCGGCGCCAGCTTCACGATGGCGGTCTCCTCCATGGGCGGAGCCTGCTGGAAGGACGGCGCGGGAGGCAGCGGCGCGGGCGCCGACGCGGCGGGCGCACCTTCGATCTTGGGGGCGCGGCCGGAGCGCACGCCCTTCATCGTCACATGCCCGGCCATGACGAGGCCGTAAAGGTCCTTCGCCACCTTCATCAGGGGGCGCTGCATCACCTCCGCCAGTTCGGCGACGGTGTAGTAGCCCGTGAGCGCCTGGAGCAGCTTGGCCTCGCGCGGGTTGACGCCCTTGGGCTCGTCGCCGGGCAGCACCGCGGACAGCGGGTACAGGTCCACGCTGGGGATCTTCTGGCTGATGACGCGCCACTCGTCCATGCGCATGCCCAGCTCGCTCAACACGGCGGGTGTGCTCTTGGTGATGGTGGCCGCCATGTCTTGAGGGCCTTCTTCGAAGCGGTAGGTGCCATCCAGCCAGAAAGCCACTTCCAGCAGGGCGTCCATGCCCTCGTGGCCGCCGCTGCTCACGGCGTGGATGATGCGGCCATCCTTCAGGTGGATGCGCGCGCGATGGGTGTCCTGCTCCACCTGGAACACGCCCGACTTGTTGCCGCCGCAGACGAGCTGGATGATGTCCGCGATCGGCGTGTCGCGCATGTTTCCTTGAATGCCGCCCTGGCTCATGCCGGACCTTCCTTCCTTCGGAGATCTGGTTGTATGGATCTGATGCTAGCACGATCCCCTTCCCACGCCTGGACTTGTGGATGATCCTGGAAGCCATGGACGGCCACCCGGATCTCCCCACGCCCGAGCGCCCCTTCGCGCCCATCGAGGCCGCCATCGAGGCCATCCGCCAAGGCCGGATGGTGGTCGTGGTGGACGACGAGGATCGGGAGAACGAAGGCGACCTGACCATGGCCGCCTCCGCCTGCACGCCGGAGGCCATCGCCTTCATGGCCGCCCACGGCCGGGGCCTCATTTGCGCGACCTTGGAGGGCGAGGTTCTGGACCGGCTCCAGATCCCCATGATGGTCCGGGACAACACGAGCCCCTTCGAGACCGCGTTCTGCATCTCGGTGGAAGCCCGCCACGGCACGACCACCGGCATCAGCGCCCAGGACCGGGCGCGCACGGTGCAGGCGCTCGTGGACCCCGCCTCCAAACCCCACGACTTCGTGAAGCCCGGCCACATGTTCCCGCTCCGCGCCCGCTCCGGCGGCGTCCTCACCCGCACGGGCCAGACGGAAGCCTCCGTGGACCTGGCCCGGCTGGCGGGGCTGCATCCCAGTGGCGTCATCTGCGAAATCATGAAGGATGACGGCACCATGGCGCGGGTGCCGGATCTGGTGGACTTCTGCCGGACGCACGGCCTCCTCCTGGTGACGGTGGCCGACCTCGTCGCCTACCGGCTCCGGAAGGAGCCGCTGGTCAAGCCGCTCGGCTCCGAGACTCGGACCACCGCCTGGGGCGCGCTCCAAGTCCACCGCTTCAAGAGCCTGCTGGATGGAGGGACCCACCTGGCCTTCGTGCTGGGCGATCTGAACGGGAAGGAGCCGCCTCTCGTGCGGGTCCACCTGGAAACCCTGCCCGATGATCTCTTGGGCTTCGGCCCCCAGTGCGGCAGCTTCCAGGCGGCCATGGACGCCCTCGCCAAGGAAGGCCGCGGCGTCCTCGTCTACCTGCGTCGGCACGGACGCACCGAGGGCGTGCTGGATGAGGGCGCGCCCGCGCCCGCTGCCATGGGGGACCGGGAGTTCGGCGTCGGCGCCCAAATCCTCCGGGAATTGGGAATCGGCGAGATGCGCCTCCTCAGCAGGCATGAAACTCGCTATGTTGGCCTCCGGGGTTTCGGACTCGACATCCGGGCCCATGTCCCGCTCCAGGTCCCCACGCCCTAGCGAGTTACGCAAGAGGCCCATGCCGTGATCAGCACCGTCTTCCTGACCAAGTCGCCGCTCTTCCGGAATCTGGATGAGCAGGAGCGGGCCCAGATCCTCATCGCGGGCCAGGTGAAGCCCTTCAAGTCGGGCCAGCGCATCTTCGCCGAAGGCGACGATGGCGACGGCATGTTCGTCGTCATGAAGGGCGCCGTCCGCATCTCCAAGCGCGCGCCCAGCGGCGAGGAAGCCCTCGCCGTGCTCGAGCCCCACTCCTTCTTCGGCGAGATGTCGCTCATTGACAGCAGCCCCCGCGCGGCGGACGCCATCGCCCACGAGGATTCCGAGCTGTTCTTCATCCCCTTGAAGGAGCTGCGGAATCTCATCGAGTCCCACCACCAGCTTGCCTTGAAAATCCTATTCGCCCTCTCGGAAACGCTGGCCGCGCGCCTGCGCGAGACCAACGAGCGCTACATGAGCATCTTCACCATCGCGCAGTGGGGAAACACCGGCAGCGGAAGCCCTGGTATTCTGCCCCTTCCGTAGGAGCTTCCATGTCCGATCTCGTCGCCCACATCACCGATTCCGAGTTCCCCACCGCCGTGAAGGATGGCGTGACCCTGGTGGACTTCTGGGCCCCCTGGTGCGGCCCCTGCAAGGCCATCGCCCCCATGTTGGATGAGCTGGCCGGCGAATTGGGCGGCAAGGCCAAGATCGTGAAGATGAATGTGGACGAGAACCCCGAGGTCGCCGGTTCTTTCGGCATCATGTCCATCCCGACGCTGATCCTCTTCAAGGACGGCAAGCCCGTGAACAAGCTCGTGGGCGGCCAGCCCAAGCCCCAGCTCAAGGCCTTCATCGAGAGCGCGATGTAGTTTCAGACTGGAGGCTTCCAAATGGTTCGGGCCCCTTTGGGGCCCGTCCTTTTTCCTCCGGCCTCCAGGCTATCTTTTCCTCTTCAGCGCCATGCGGATCTGGTTGCCCTTCTCGTTGAAGAGCACCTCGTCCATGACGAGCTGGATGAGCGGCAGGCCGCGGCCGCAGTGGCGCGCCTGGTGGGCGGCGTCCTCGGGCGACACGAGCTGGTGGGCCTGGAAGCCGGGGCCGCCATCGGTGATGAGCACTTCGTAGACCTCGTCCGAGAGATGGGTCTCGACCTCGATGGCGCGATCCGCGTACTTGGGATCCTGGAGCCGTTCGCGGCGGAGCGCTTCGTAGGGATCTTCATCCGAGAAGAGGTCGGCCTTCAGATCGGATTCCAGCTCCAGGTTGCCGTGCTCGAGGGCGTTCACCAGCGCCTCGTGGTAGGCCATGGCGACCACATCAATGTTCTGGTCCGTGGCGAAGCCCATGGGCACGAGCCGCTCCACGAGATGCCGCATGAGGCCGGGGATGTCCAGTTCGTCGGAGCGGAAGAAGAAGTGGCGCTGCTCCTCGACGAGGCCCTTCAAGCCCTCCTGCGCCAGCCGGAACTCGCGATGGGTCTCCACCAGGTGGAAGACGCTCTTCACCATTTCCCGCAAGGGGACGGGCTTCATGAAAAAATTCGCCGCGCCCATGCGCATGGCGCGGATCGCGTAATCCACCGAGCTTTCCGCCGTCATCAGCACCACCGGCAGGTGGGGCCGGATGGACTTCACCCGGTGGATGACATCAAAGCCATCCATGCCGTCCATGTTGATGTCGGACACCACCAGATCGAAGGCCGGACCATCGGCGTGATCCAGCAAGCCCAGCGCCCGACGCCCGTCGTTGAAGGGATGGACGACCATCCCATGCGACCTGAGCGCCTCCTCCACCATCTCCAGCACCGAACGGTCATCGTCAATGAGCAGGACCTGGGGTGGCGCGCTCGTCATGCCGGTTCTCCGTTCGGGGTTCCAAGCATCCTAGTCGCGCCGGGGCTGGCTTGGAAGCAGCGGTTCCAGCAGACCCCAGGTGCGGTCCAAAGCCCCAAGCAAACCGGCCAACGGCGCGGGAGGCCGTTCCGGGGAAAAAGCCGGGCGGAGAGGAGCTTGCTTCAACACATCGAGGACCACACCCGCGAGCGCGGATTCCGATACGACCTGGACGCTTCTCGATTCCAGCAAAGGCCCAACGAGGTCTTCGAAGTTGGAATAGCCCGGCCCGAGAAGCACCGGCATGCCGAAGCGCGCGGGCTCCAGCGGATTGTGGCCGCCTTGCGCGCGCCAGCCGCCGCCCACCAAGGCGACGGTGCCTTCGCCGTAGGCTCGGGGCAGTTCACCAAGGGTGTCCAGCAGCAACGCATCCACGCCGTCCCATTCCTCGGCGGCTTCGGGCCACGGCCCGGACCCGCGACGGAAAGCCAGGCCCCGCGCTTCAAAGAGGCTCGCCACCTCATCGAAGCGCCGGGGCTGGCGAGGCGCGAGGATGAGCTTCAGGGTCGGCACCGCGACCTTCGCGGCGGCAAGGCAACCTAGGATGAGGTCTTCCTCGCCTTCGACCGTGTTTCCCGCCACCAGCACGGGATTCGAGGCCCACGCGGCGCGAAGCGGTTCCCAGCCCGCGTGCAACGGCGGCGGCGGCGGAAGCTCCGCCTTGAGATTCCCGCCCAAGGCCACTTGGGAAGCGCCCATGCGCCGGAAGGCCGCCGCGCTCGCCTCGTCCCGCGCGGCGACGAGCGTCAGATCCCGGATCGCCGAGGCGACGAAGACGCCACGGCTCTTCGCTGTGAGGCGGCCATTGACGACGGACGAAGGAATGCCGCGCAGACGCAACGATCGCAGCAGGTTGGGCCAGATCTCCGTCTCCAGGGCGATGAAGAGGCCTGGCGGCGCGGCGAAGAAAGGCTCCAGGCCCCGGCCATCGTCCACGGGAAAGGCGCCGCCGCTCAGGCGCCCGGCGCCGCCATCCCAGCGGGGCAGACGCTCCTTCAAAATTCCGAGCCCGGCCGGAGTTCCGGTCGTCACATGCACCCGGTGGCCCGCCGCCAACAGCCGCCCGAGAAGGCCTTCCGCCAGCAGCAATTCGCCCACGCTCACGGCGTGCAGCCAAACCCATCGCCCCGAAGGCAGGCCTTCCGGCGGCCGGGCTTCGAGCCGCATCCGCCACCCTTCCGGCAGCGAGCGCCGCAGAGCCCTGGCCCCGCCCCCGGCCAGGTTGATGAGGGCCGCATAGCTCGCGTGGGTGAAGTCCATGGGTTCAGTGTCGCAGGCTTCAGGCTGGAGGCTGGAGGCTGGAG
>CAYYJN010000040.1:0-12495 GCA_964472275.1 uncultured Solibacteraceae bacterium | reverse complement strand
GCCCTAAACTATCCCCATGGTTGAAGTCCTCATCGTCACGGGGCCCCTTGGCGCGGGCAAGACCACGGCGGTGAACCGCCTGCTGAAACGCGAGGTGGCCGAAGGGCGCCGCGTCGCGGTGCTCATCAACGAGTTCGGCGCCGTGAGCGTGGATGGCGCGCTCGTGAACGCGGAGCGGCCCGAGCTGGCGGGCGTGGCGGACCTGGTGGGCGGCTGCGCCTGCTGCTCCCTCCGCGAGGATGTGGTGAAGACGCTTCAGGCTTGGTGCGACCAGCCCGAGGCCACGCGCCCCGAGCGCATCGTGTTGGAGACGACGGGCCTCGCGGACCCTTCCGACCTGGTGGATCTGGAATTGGAGTCGGCCCTTCAGGGGAAGCTCCGCGTCGCGGGCGTGCTCACGGTGATTTCCGCGCTCACGCCCCTGCACCACCTCGCCGAACGCACGCTGCTCCGGCGCCAGGCCGCCATGGCGAGCCTCGTCCACCTGAGCAAGACCGATCTCGACCCCTCCGCCGCGATGGCCTGGGAATCCCAGCTTCGCGCCGCCCATCCTTTTCTTGCTCTGGTGCAGCTCTGGAACGGAGCCCCGCCTTCCGACGCGCCCGATCCCTGGCAGGGTGCCGTGCGCGAAGCCCTGCCCGCCGCGGATGGACCCAGCTTCGGCTCGGCCCGGGCTTTCCATGTGGGTTTCGATCATCCGGTGGACCCGGAGGCGTTGGAGGCGCTCTTCCAAAGCCCCGGCCCGGGCGGCGAGCTGCTCCGCGCCAAGGGCGTCGTCCGCTTCGACGGCTGGCCCGCGCGGGCGGATGGCAGCGACCGCTGGAGCTTCCAGGTCGCCGACGGCCGCCTGGAAATCGCACCCCTGCCCCTTCCCCCAGGCGGCGTCCTGCCCCCCGCCATGGCGGTCGTCATCGGCTTAGGTTTGGATGGCGCCGCCTGGAAACGGGCGCTGCGCGGCCTGGAGCGCGCGCCGACGGGCCTCCGAAAAAAGGTCGTCCTGAAAGGCGATTAGGGCTGGACATCCCCGGACCCGGCGGCACAATCGGCGCGCTCCCCGGGAGGAGCCATGAGACTCGTCTGCCCAGCGGCTTTCAAGGGGACGCTCAGCCCCCTGGAAGCGGCGCGGCTGCTCATGGAGCCCGGCGATCGCCTGCTGCCGCTCTCGGATGGCGGCGATGGTTTCCTGGAATGTCTCCAGGCGGGCCTGGGCGGCGAATGGCGCGAGGCCGAAGCCTCCGATCCCTTCGGGCGGCGCAGACCCGTGCCCTGGCTCATGCTCACGGACGGCACCGCCTGCGTCGAAAGCGCCAAAGTCATCGGCATCGCCGGGCTCGACAAGCGCGATCCCATGGCGGCCACGAGCCTTGGCCTCGCCGAATCGCTTCAGGCGGTGCTCGCCTCGAAGCCGCGGCGGCTCTGGGTGGGCCTGGGCGGCACGGCGACGGTGGATGGCGGCGCGGGCTGGCCTGAGCTGAAATTGCCGACCACCACCGCTTTCTGCGATGTGACGACGGAGCTGGCGGACGCGGCCCGCGTCTTCGGTCCCCAGAAGGGCGCCTCCAAAGCCGACATCCCCGTGCTCACCGAGCGGCTCATGGGCCTCTGCCTGCCTCGCGGCCCGCGCACCGGCGCGGCCGGGGGCCTGGGCGCGCGCTTCGAGGCGCTGGGCGCGCATCTGGTGGACGGCGCGGAGGAGATGCTGCGCGTCCTCCAATTCGACGCCGCGCTGGAAGACTGCGAGGCCGTCGTCACCGGCGAAGGCCGCCTGGACGCCTCCACGCTGGAGGGCAAGCTGCCCTGGCGCGTGGCCCTCCGCGCCCACGCCTTCGGCCTGCCGGTCCTCGGCCGCTTCGGCAGCTACGGTTCCGGCTGGGAAGCCGCCGCCGAAGCCTTCGACGAACTCCATTTCGGCGACCCGAGGCACGAGGATCGCGCCGTCCCGATGATCTGAGCAGGAGGCTCTCGGCTTTCGCTGGGCCAGGCAAACCGGTGTGGGTCGGCGCCCGCAAGAGCCCAAAGCCAAAAGCCAAAAGCCCCCTTACAATGGAAGGTTCTGGAGTCGCCATGCTCGCTGTCCAAAATGTCACCATGCGCTACGGCGCGAAGATCCTCTTCGAGGATGTGACGACGACCTTCAACCCGGGCAACCGCTATGGCCTCACCGGCCCCAACGGCGCGGGCAAGTCCACCTTCATGAAGATCCTCGCTGGCGAGATGGAGCAGCAGACGGGCCTCGTGCAGCGGCCCCGCAAGATGGGCATCCTGCGCCAGGACCAGTTCGCCTTCGACGCCTTCCGCGTCATTGACACCGTCATCATGGGCAATAAAGGCCTGTGGGACGCGCTGCAGGAGCGGGACGCCATCTACGCCAAGGCCGAGATGAGCGACGAGGACGGCATCCGCGCCGCGGAGCTGGAAGGCGTCGTCGCCGATGAGGACGGCTACACCGCCGAGGCCGACGCCGCGGTGCTGTTGGACGGTCTGGACATTCCCGAGGCGCTGCACGAACGCAAGATGAGCGAGCTCCAGGGCGGCCAGAAGGTGCGCGTGCTGCTGGCCCAGGCGCTCTTCGGCAACCCCGCGGCCCTGCTGCTGGACGAGCCGACGAACCACTTGGACCTTGAGTCCATCCACTGGCTGGAGAACTTCCTCCAGCACTACGACGGCACGGTCATCGTCATCTCCCACGACCGCCACTTCCTGAACAATGTCTGCACCCACATCGCCGACATTGACTACCAGACCATCATCCCCTACACCGGCGGCTACGACGACATGGTGATGGCGAAGACGCAAGTGCGCTCGCGCATCGAAAGTGAGAACGCCCAGCGCGAGAAGAAGATCGCCCAGCTCAACGAGTTCATCCAGCGCTTCGCCGCGGGCACGCGCTCCAGCCAGGTGAACAGCCGCCGGAAGGAAGTCGAGCGGCTGCAGCCCAGCGACCTCGCCCGCTCCAACATCCAGCGGCCCTTCATCAAGTTCGAGCTGAAGAAGCCCGGCGGCCGCTACGCCCTCGAATTCGAAGGCGTGAAGAAGGGCTACGACGGCCTGGAAGTCATCAAGGGCTTCTCCGCCATGATCCAGCGCGGCGAGAAGATCGCGCTCATGGGCCGCAACGGCGCGGGCAAGACCTCGCTCATCAACGCGCTGCTCGCCAACGCGCCGCAAGTGACCGAGACCGGCCTCAAGCTGGACGCGGGCGAAGTGAAGTGGGGCCACGAGGCCGCCGTGGGCTACTTCGCCCAGGACTTCCGCGAAAGCATCCCCGGCGGCTGGACCATGGTGGACTGGCTCCGCCAGTTCGACCCGGACGCCACCATCGAGCAGATCCGCGGCGTGCTCGGGCAGATGCTCTTCCGCGGCGAAGAGGGCACGAAGAAGACCGAAGTCCTCAGCGGCGGCGAGGCCTGCCGCCTCATGTTCTGCAAGCTCATGCTCCAGAAGCCGAACATCCTCGTGCTGGACGAGCCCACGAACCACCTGGACCTGGAAGCGGTCATCGCCCTCAACACCTGCCTCCAGTCCTATCCCGGCACGCTGCTGCTCGTGACGCACGACGAAGACCTCATTGATGAAGTCGCCACCCGCATCTGGGACTTCAAGGACGGCCGCATCGAGGACTTCCAGGGCGCCTATTCGGAGTATCTGGCGAAGGCGTGAAGGAGGTCCGAGGCCCGAGGCCCGGAGTATCATCCTCCATGGCGAACTCGAGCCCCACGCCCGAAGAACTGGACCGGCTCCATCTCCTCCTGGAGATCACGAACCTGCTCGTGAGCCACCGGGATCTGGGCGACCTCTTCGAGACGCTCAGTTCCGCGCTGCGGGGGCGCTTGGGCCACGACCTGTTGATCCTGTCGCTCTGGAACGCGGACAAGGACACGGTCCGCCTGCTCTACCTGGACTTCCCAACCTCGCGCGGCGCCTTCCCATCCGCGCCCACGGGCCACGAGAAGCCCTTGTCGCGCCTGCCCTGGGCCCCGGCCATCCGCGAGCGGCGCACCCTGTTGCTCCGCGCGTCGGACTATGACTCGGCGGATCCGGAGGTCTGCGCCAAGGTGCGGGGCGAAGGGCTCCAGACTTCCGTCAGCGTGCCGCTCCAATCCAGGGATCGCGTCCTCGGTGTGCTCAACTTCGCCAGCCGCCGGGAGAACGCCTTCGCGCCGGAGGACATCCACCTCATGGAGCGCGTCGCCGCCCAGGTGGCGCTCGCGCTAGACAACGCCCTCGCCTACCAGGAGATCCAGGCGTTGAAGGACCGGCTCTCCGAAGAAAAGCGCTACCTCGAATCCGAGGTCGGCGAAGACTTCGCGCCGGATGAAGTGATCGGCGACAGTCCCGCGATCCAGGCGGTGCTGCGGCAGGTGCGCGCCGTGGCGCCCTCGGACGCCACCGTGCTGCTCCAAGGCGAGACGGGCACGGGCAAGGAGTTGATGGCGCGCCTGGTGCATGAGCAGAGCCGCCGCCGGAACCGCACCTTCGTGAAGCTGAACTGCGCGGCCATCCCCTTCGGCCTGTTGGAAAGCGAGCTCTTCGGCCATGAGAAGGGCGCCTTCACCGGCGCCATCCAACAGAAGAAGGGCCGCTTGGAATTGGCCGATGGCGGAACGCTCTTCCTCGACGAGATCGGCGAGCTGCCGCTGGAGCTCCAGCCCAAGCTGCTCCGGGCCTTGCAGGAACGCGAGTTCGAGCGCCTGGGCGGAACGAAGACCATCGCCGTGGATGTGCGGCTCGTCGCGGCCACCAACCGGGATCTCGAACGCATGGTGGCCGAAGGCCGCTTCCGCGCGGACCTCTTCTACCGGCTCCATGTGTTCCCCATCCTGGTGCCGCCGCTGCGGGAACGCCGCGAGGACATCCCCGCCCTCGCGCGCTACTTCACGCAGAAGCACGCGCGGCGCCTGAGCCGGGCCATCGAGCGCATTCCGCCTTCGGTGATGGCGGCGCTGCAGGCGGGCGCGTGGCCGGGCAATGTGCGGGAACTGGAGAACTTCATCGAACGCTCGGCCATCCTGAGCACCGGGCCGGATCTCAAGGCGCCGCTCTCCGAGTTGCGCGGAGCCGAACTTGCTTCAAATCTCCGCGAACCCCTCACGCTGGATGAGGCGGAACGCCAGGCCATCCTCAGCGCTCTCCGGGATTCCAAAGGACGCGTGGCTGGCCCCACGGGCGCGGCGGCCAAGCTGGGGTTGAAGCGGACGACACTCCAAAGCCGGATGAAAAAGCTGGGTTTGGCATCTGCCGATATTTAGGCATTTGCCGATATTTCGGCACAATTGCTTTCGGCACTTTTGAATTGAATCATTCCAACCTTATCTATTTATTCACTTGAAGGATTGGCACAGCCTTGGCACAGAGGTGATCCGAGGTGCTTATGCTGCGCATCACCCCGAGCGAGGAAGGCACGGTGCTGGTCCTTCGCCTGGAAGGCAAGCTGGTGGGTCCGTGGGTCGAGGCGGGAGCCCAGTCCTGGTCCCAGTTCCGCGCCGAACGGCCTGAAGGGACCATCCGCGCCGACCTCTCCGGCCTCGTCTTCGTGGATGACGCGGGGCGCGCGCTGCTCCGTCGCATGCACGCGGAAGGCTGCGCGTTCTCCGGCGACAACTGCTATGTGGAGCCCATCGTGAAGGACATCACCGGCCAATCCGGTTTCGCCAAGCCGCGCCTGCTCTCCGCGCTCACGCTCGTCACCCTGGCGCTGGCCGCGTCGGCCGCCCAAGCCGGTGAGCCCATGCCGCTATCGCTCAAGCAGGCGCTCCAAATCGCCCTCAAGCAAAGCCCGCAGATCCAGCTCGGTGAACTGGATCAGGCGAAGGCCCAGGAGGACGCCGACGCCGCGCGCGCCGGATTGCTGCCCTCTCTCTCCGCCAACGCGCAGGGCACGCGCACCAAGCAGAACCTCGACGCCTTCCTCGGCAAGCCCACACCCGGCGGGCCGCTGGTGGTCGGTCCCTTCAACGCGGGCAGCATCGGCGTGAGCGCCGAGGTGCCCCTGCTCGACCTCAGCCTCTGGCATCGCTGGAAAGCCGCGAAGGCCGATGCGGGCGCGGCCCAGGCCCAGGCCATGGGCATCCGCGAACAGGTGACCGCCCTCGTCGTGGGCCAGTATTTCAACGCCCAGCGCGCGGAAGCCGCCGTGGAGGCTTCCAAGTTCCGGGTGGAGTTGGCGACGGCCTTGGGCCAGCTCGCCGAGGATCAGCAGAAGGCGGGCGTCGGCACGGGCATTGACACGCTCCGCGCCAAGGTCCAGCTCCAGAGCGAACGCCAGCGCCTCATCCAGGCGCAGACCCAGCTCAAGACGGCCTCCTACGCCCTCGTGCGCCTGCTGGCGCTGGATCCCGCGACGGAGATCAGCGTCAGCGATCCCCTCGCCGCGCCCGCGATTCCCGAGCTGAATTTCGACACCGCCTATCGCCAGGGCCTCGATCAGCGCCCAGAAATGGCGGAGCTTCGGGCCGAGGCCGCCTCAGCGGAGCAGAAGCGCTCCGAAGCCAAATCGCTCCGCCTGCCCAGCCTCGTCGCCACGGGCAGCTACGCGTCCAACGGTCTCCAGGGCCAGCCCTGGGTGCCCGTCTATCAGATCGGCCTCGGCGTGAAGGTGCCGCTCTTCGTGGGTGGGCGCATCTCCTCCGAAGTGGCGAAGGCCAAGCTCAAGGAGCAGATGGTCAGCATGCGCGAGAAGGCGATGGAGGCCCAAGTCGGCCAGGAGATCCGCACGGCGCAAGCCCGGCTCGAATCCACCCAGAACGAGGTGAGCGTGGCCGCAGAGGCCGTGGACCTCTCTAAGCAGGAGTTGGAACAGGCGCGCCACCGCTTCGCGGCGGGCGTCACCAGCAACATCGAGGTCGTCCAGGCCCAGGCCGCGCTGGCCGAGGCCAACGATCACCAGATTGACGCCCTCTACCGGCTGAACCAGGCCCGCGCGGATCTCGCGCAAGCCACGGGTCGCCTCGAATCCTTCTACGCGAACTGAACGGAGAAACCCATGGCGGATGAAACCACCCCTCAAGTCGGCAGCGAAGGCGGCCGCGCGCTGCGCGCGAAGCTGAAGCGCATCTTCACCATCGGCGGCCTCGTCGTCCTCATCGCGGGCGCCGCGCTCGCGCTCTACACGCACAACCGCGTGAGCACGGACGACGCGCAGGTGAGCGGCCACATCGCGCCCATCAGCGCGCGCGTGGGCGGTTCGGTCGCCGAGATCCTCGTCCAGGACAACCAGCCCGTGAAGGCCGGGGATATGCTCGTGCGCCTCGATCCGCGCGACCTCGAAGCCGAAGTGGCCCAGGCCCAGGCCGCGCTGGACGCGGCCCAGGCCGATGCCCGCAAGGCCCAGCTCTCCGCTGTCCAGGGCCGCACCTCGGACATCGCCCGCGCGCAGGCCATGGTGGATGCCCAGGCCGCGCTGGCCGATAAGGCGAAGACGGATCTCGCGCGCCTCGCGCCGCTCGCCCAGCGCGCCGAAATCAGTCAGCAGCAGTTCGACGCCGCCACCGCCGAATCCAAGGTCGCCGAAAGCCAGCTCGCCGCCGCGAAGCAGCAGCTCGACGCCGTCCGCCAGGACGCGGGCTCCCGCGCCGCGGGCGCCCAGGCCCAGGACGCCAAGGTCGAGAAGGCCAAGGCCGACCTGGAGGCGCTGAAGCTGAAGCTCTCCTACTGCACCATCGCCGCGCCGGTGGAAGGCGTCGTCACCCGCAAGACCGTGCAGGTGGGCCAGGTGCTCCAGCCCGGCCAGGCGCTGATGACGCTCGTGCCCTCCCAGAACTTCGTCATCGCCAACTTCAAGGAGACCCAACTCGCGAAGATGCGCCCCGGCCAGAAGGCGGAAGTGGATGTGGACATGAACGGCCACACCCTCGAAGGCGCGGTGGATTCCATCGCCGCCGCCACGGGCGCGAGCATGAGCCTGCTGCCGCCCGAGAACGCCACGGGCAACTTCGTGAAGGTCGTCCAGCGCATTCCCGTGAAGATCACCTTCGATCCCAAGGACGCCGAGAAGGCGGGCCTGCGCCCCGGAATGAATGTGACCGTCACCGTGTTCACGAAGTAAGCGACCACAGCCAAGGAATCAGCCATGGACGCCGCAGCGGTCCGCCCGCGCATCAGCCCCTGGGTCATCGCGATGACCGTGATGCTGGCCACCTTCATGGAGGTGCTCGACACCTCCGTGGCCAATGTGGCCCTGCCCCACATCGCGGGCAACCTCTCCAGCACCATTGACGAGACCACCTGGGTGCTCACGAGCTACCTGGTGGCCAACGCCGTCATCCTGCCCATGAACGGCTGGTTCAACAGCCTCATGGGCCGCAAGAACTTCTACCTGCTCTGCGTGACGACCTTCACGGTGGCGTCCTTCCTCTGCGGCATGGCGCCCAGCTTGGGATGGCTGATCTTCTTCCGCATCCTGCAAGGCCTCGGCGGCGGCGGCCTCCAGCCCACGGCCCAGGCGATCATCGTCGAGAGCTTCCCCCACGAGAAGCAGGGCGCGGCCATGGCCTTCTACGGCATCGGCGTCGTCTTCGCGCCCATCATCGG
This sequence comes from uncultured Solibacteraceae bacterium, assembly GCA_964472275.1. GTDB lineage: Bacteria > Acidobacteriota > Holophagae > Holophagales > Holophagaceae > JAFDVN01. The sequence goes on along the minus strand of CAYYJN010000040.1, from coordinate 3,966 downwards.
CCCCGTGCTCGGCGGATGGCTCACCGACAACTATTCCTGGCACTGGATCTTCCTCATCAACATCCCCGTGGGCATCCTCGCCTTCACGCTGGTGACGGCGCTCATCCACGACCCGCCGTACCTGAAGCGGATGAAGAAGGGCGAAGGCCGCCAGATTGACTTCATCGGCTTCGGCCTCATCGCCCTCGGCCTCGGCTCGCTGGAGATCGTCATGGACGAGGGCCAGCGCCACGACTGGTTCGCGTCGAACTTCATCATCTTCTTCGCGGCCATGGCGGTGGTGGCGATCGTCGCGATGATCATCTACGAGCTGAACCATCAGCACCCGGTGGTGAACCTGCGCCTGCTCAAGAACAAGAGCTTCGCCGTGTCCTCGCTGATGCTCTTCACCCTCGGCTTCGTGCTGTACGGCTCCACCTTCACCATCCCCGTCTTCCTCCAGACCATGCTGGGCTACGACGCGACGCTGGCGGGGCTCGTGCTGAGCCCGGGCGGCCTCGTCATCCTCGTGTCCATGCCCATCGTGGGTCAGCTCATGCGCAAGGTGGACGCGCGCTACCTCATCGCCTACGGCCTCACCATGACGGGCGTCGGCCTGCTGATGATGTCGAAGTTCAGCCTCGACACCGGCTTCAACAACGCGGTCATCGCCCGCTGCGTGCAGTGCATGGGCCTCGCCGCGCTGTTCATCCCGATCAATGTGAGCGCCTATGTGGGCCTGCCCAAGGAGCAGATCAACCAGGCCTCCGGCTTGCTGAACCTCTTCCGCAACCTGGGCGGCAGCGTGGGCATCGCCATCCTCTCCACGATCCTGGCCCGGCGCTCCCAGTTCCACCAGGCGCGCCTCGTGGAGAACATGGTCCCCGGCAACCCCGCCTACGACGGCTTCATCCAGCACGCCATCGCCATGTTCCACGCCCAGGGCATGGCCATGGCGGACGCGGCCCAGGCCGCCACTGGCGCCATCTACGGCAAGCTCGTGCAGCAGGCCAGCCTGCTCGGCATGATGGACACCTTCCTCGTCGCGGGCGTCATCACCTTCGCCGTGCTGCCCATGCTCTTCCTCATGAAGCGCCCCGCCCCGCCGCCCAAGGGCGAGGCCATGCACATGGAGTGAGGCGGGCCTATCCTTCAGGCGGAGCCTCCATGCGCCGCTTCAAGGACCGCCATGAAGCCGGGCGCCTCCTCGGCGAGGCGCTGGAAGCCTACGCGGGCCGACGCGGCGTGATCGTCCTCGGCCTGCCCCGGGGCGGCGTCGTCGTCGCGGCGGAGGTGGCGAAGGCGCTGCGCGCGCCGCTGGATGCCTGCATCGTCCGCAAGCTGGGCGCGCCCGGCCAGGAGGAGCTGGCCATGGGCGCGCTCGGCCTCGGCGGCGTGGTGGTGCTCAACCGGGAGATCATCGCTTCTCTCCGCATCACCGACCGCGCCATCGAAGCCGAGACCGCCCGCGAACGCATGGAGCTGGAGCGCCGCGAACGGCTCTATCGCGCGGGCCGCCCGCCGCTCCAACCGCAGGGCCACACGGTGATCCTCGTGGACGACGGCATCGCCACCGGCGCCACCATGCTCGCGGCCGTGCGCGTCCTCAAGCGGCTGGACCCCGCGAAGCTGCTCGTCGCCACGCCCGTCGCCCCGCCCTCCACCCTTGCCGCGCTGGCCCAGGAATGCGACGGCGCCGTCTGCCTGAAGGCGGAGGAGAACCTCATCGCCATCGGATACTGGTACGAGCATTTCGACCAGACGAGCGACGCCGAAGTTCAAGCCTGCCTGCGGGCTGTGCCAGAATGAGGACTCGGGGTTCCGTAGCTCAGCTGGATAGAGCGGTCGCCTCCTAAGCGACAGGTCGGTGGTTCAAATCCACTCGGAGCCACCACTCCCTGGGGTCCAGCGCACGCCGGAGGCGCTTCGGACGCCCTGCAGGCCCGCCACCGCTTCGATCGCGCGACGGAGCGGGGCCTCGCCGCGCTCTTCCAGGGTGATCTCGGCCTGCTGGAGCGACGGCTCGTCGTCCTTCACGACGCTGAGGCGCAAAGGATGCAGGCCCGCGCCCTTCAAGGCCTCCACGAGGTTTTCCAGACTGCCTTCGCGGGGGTTGTAGCGCGCGAGAAAGGTCTGCCGCCGCCAGCGGCGGTCCATGCGCCGCTCCACGGGACGCAGCAGGGCCAGCAACGCGAGCGCGAGGATCGTGGCGAAGATGGCCGCGGCGTAGAGCCCGCCGCCCACCGCGAGGCCGATGGCGGCCACGGACCACACGCTCGCGGCGGTGGTGAGCCCGCGCACGAAGCTGCCCCGCGCCATGATCGTGCCCGCGCCCAGGAAGCCGATGCCCGTGACGATCTGCGCGGCGACCCGGGAGGGGTCCAGCGTGACATTCGGCGTGCCGAGGATGTCGGCGAAGCCGAAGGCAGACGCGATCATCAGGAGGCAGGACGACATGCCCACCAGCGCGTGGGTGCGGAGGCCCGCGGAACTTTCGTTGCGCTCCCGATCGAAGCCGACCAGCCCCGCCAGCAAGGTGGCGAGCGCGAGGCGAAGCGCGATTTCCTTCCAAGGCAGCATGGGATCTCCGTGGTTCGAGGGTAGCGCGGCGCGAGGAACAGCTTGCGAAATAAAAGCGAAAGCCTAGACTGAACCCCATGGCCAAACCCTCACCCCTCTTCGAATGCACCGCCTGCGGCGCGCGCTACTCCGCGCCCCTCGGGAAATGCTCGTCCTGCAACGCCTGGGGCACGGTGGAGGAGGCCCGGGGCGCGTTGCGGAAGGACCTGGCGCGCTCCGGCAGCGCTTTCTCCGTGAGCGGCCACACGGGGCCGGTGCGACTAGCTGAAGTGGAGATGACCGAAACCGAGCGGACGCCCACCGGCGTGGAGGAATTGGACCGCGTCCTAGGCGGCGGCGTGGTGCCCGGCATGGTGGTCCTCCTCGGCGGCGAGCCGGGCATCGGCAAGAGCACCCTGCTCCTCCAATGGGCGGCGAAGACAGCTGGTGATGTGCTCTACGCCTCCGGCGAAGAAAGCGAACGGCAGATCAAGCTCCGCGCCCAGCGCCTGGGCGCCGAAGCGCCGGACTTGCACCTGCTCGCCGAGACCGATGTGCGCCGCATCCTGGAAGCGGCGGACCGCATGAAGCCCGCGCTGCTGCTCATTGATTCCATCCAGACGCTCTTCGATCCGGAATTCGAGAGCGGCGCGGGAAGCGTGAGTCAGGTGCGCGGCTGCGCCCAGATGCTCGCCCGCTGGGCCAAGGGCACCGGCACGCCGCTCGTCCTCGTCGGCCATGTGACCAAGGATGGCGGCCTCGCGGGGCCGAAGGTGCTGGAGCATCTGGTGGACACGGTCCTCAGCTTCGAGGGGGACCGGCACCACCATCACCGCCTGCTGCGCTCGCTGAAGAACCGCTTCGGCGCGGCCTTCGAGCTGGGCGTCTTCGCCATGACCGAGAAGGGCCTCACCGCCGCCGAAGGCAATCCCTTCTTCCTGGACGCGGAGCCGCGCCCCGGCTGCGCGGCCACCGTCATTCTCAGCGGCACGCGGCCCATGGTGGTGGAGATCCAGGCCCTGGTGGCGAGCGCGGGGCTCGGCATCCCCCGCCGCACCGCGCTGGGCATTGATGGCCAGCGCCTCGGCATGCTCTGCGCCGTGGCGGAGCGCCGAGGCGGCATCCAGCTCCACGACCGGGATGTGTACCTGAATGTGGCGGGCGGCCTGGAGATCGAAGACCCCGCCGCCGATCTCGCCGTCCTCGCCGCCCTCGCCAGCAGCGCGACGGGAAGGCTGCTCGCGCCCAAATGCCTCTTCATGGGCGAGGTTGGCCTCACCGGCGAAGTGCGCCCCGTGGCCCAGCTTCCCCTTCGCCTGCAAGAAGGCGCGCGCCTGGGCTTCAGCGCCGCCGCCGCACCGCGCCTGGGTCTGGAAGGCAAGCAACCCCTCCAGCTCTTCGCCGAAACCAGCGTCGAACGCCTGCGCG
>CAYYJN010000039.1:0-19584 GCA_964472275.1 uncultured Solibacteraceae bacterium | reverse complement strand
ATAGGAGTGGCGCGGCTTTCATCGTCTCACTCCCGAGTTTGCTTCCTAAGACCCACAACATTTCACAAGGCAGGGATTCCGCCTGACCTATGCTTTCCCCATGATGGGCAGTCTGGAATCGGTCGCGCCCCCGGAGGGACTCACCCGGGAAAGCCTGGTGATCACGGAACTGCGCGGCCCCATGACCCGGCAGATCCGCGATGCGGTCCTCCAGGAGCGGGGCGAAGCCGCCTGGCAGGATCTGCTCAGCCGCGTGTCGGAACCTTGCCGCCAGACTTTCTCGCGTCCCATCGGCCTCTATGAATGGATTCCGGCGGCTCATTCCAAGGAATTGAGTGAGGCGTTCATGGCCACGGTGGACCGGGACTACACCTACCGGCGGGGGTTCGAGTCGGCCCATGAGCATTTGACCGTGGTGTACCGCTGGCTTCTGCGCCTCATGTCGCCTTCCTTCCTCTTGCAGAACATGCCGCGCATCTTCGCCTTCAACTACCGGGGCGGGAAGGTGGTGGTGGATCAGCTCGGTCCGGGCTTCGCCGAGGTGAGCCTCTGGGCCGACGCCTTCTATCCCATCTGGTACGAGCTGGGCCTTCCGGGATGGATCGTCGGCGCGTTGCGCCTCACCGGCGCGAAGGATGTGACCGTTCGCTACCTCCCGCCCTCGGGCGAAGGCCTCCTCGCCTTCCGCCACGGATACGAGATTCGCTGGCGGGCCTGATCGCTCTAGACTGGAGCTTCGGCCGCGACGCGCCCCGGGAGCTCCCATGAACGAGGAACAGAAGGACGAAGAAAGCGTTCCTGGGATTGGCCCGTGGCCCTGGATCGCGGGTGGCGGCTCGGCCCTCGCGATGGCCTGGCGCATCGTGGAAATGCTGCGCCAGCCGGGCGGCGACGGCCGTCCTTCCGTCAACTTCCATCCCTGGATCCTGAAGTGGGGCCTGCCCGCGCTGGCGCTCAGCGCCGTGGCCTTCCTGCTCTCCCGGAAGAGCAAACGCCCCCAAGGCGCGCTGATGGCGGGCTTCCTGCTTTTCTTCAATGTCCTGATGATCTTTATCTCGCTCTAAGACGAGGCTCTCCATGTCCCGACCCTGCCCCTGCGGCGCCAAAGCGACCTTCGACAAACACTGCCAGCCCGTCATCGCGGGGAAGACCTTCGCGGACACGGCGGAGCGGCTCATGCGCGCGCGCTTCACCGCCTATTCCCTCGGCGATGTGGATTTCCTCATCAAGACCACGGCCATGCCCCAGCGGGAGAATCTCGACGCGGAAGAGTTGGAGGACTACTGCCTCTCCATCCGCTGCATCTCCCTGAAGATCCTCGCCACGGAGGCCGGTGGTCCGAAAGATGAGACCGGCATGGTGCGCTTCCACGCCAGCATGCAGGTGGATGGCAAGCGGCGGCTCCATGCGGAGACGAGCCACTTCCACCGCGAAGACGGCCAGTGGGTCTACGAGTCCGAGGAAGAAGACGGCTCCGACGCTGGCGAAGACGCGTGATCCAAGCCGCGTTGGCCGCGGCATCGGCCTTCGAGACGCCAGGTCGGCCTCTCACGGCCGTTCGCCTTGGCGAAGGCGCGGGCCACATCCATCGGACCTACCGCGTGGACTGCGAACGCGGCGCGCTCGCGCTGCAGCGCCTCAACGAAACGGTGTTCCCGGACCTCGACGCCGTGATCGCGAACCTGGAGCGGGTGACGGGCCATCTGCGAGACAGCGGTGTTCCGACGCTCGAACTCGTGCCCGTCCGATCCAGCGGGCATCTCTTTCGGAATGAAGATGGCGCGTGGCGCGCCACGCGCTTCATCGCGGGCGGACGCATGCCCACCGAGCCGCCGACCCTCGCGGATGCCCGCGCCGCGGCGAAGGCGCTGGGTGTGTTCCTCGCGGCGATGGCCGATTTCCCTCATGCGGCCTTGAAGATCCCGATCCCGGGCTTCCATGACACGCGGGCGCGCTTCGATGCGTTTCGCGCGGTGGCGGATGGTTCCGCAGAGGCCGACTTCGCCCTGTCCCGCGCGTCCCTGGCGACGGCCATGGACGACCTGGCCTTGCCGCTTCGCCCCGTCCACAACGACACCAAGCTCGCCAATGTGCTGCTGGACGCCGCGACGGGCGAAGGGCTGTGCGTGCTGGATCTGGACACGGTGATGCCGGGGCTCGCGCCCCACGATTTCGGCGATCTGGTTCGGAGCGCGGCCTTTGACGGCGGAGAAGAGGACGAAGCCCGTTTGGACTTGGATCGCCTCCGCGCGCTCTCCGATGGCTATCTGGAAGGCGCGGGCGATTCCTTGACGCGCGCCGAGCGCGAAGCCTTCGGCCTTGGCGCGCGGGTGCTCGCCTTCGAACTGGGCCTGCGCTTCCTCACGGATCATCTGGAAGGCGACCGCTATTTCGCCATCACGCGATCGGGCCAGAACCTCGCCCGCGCCCGCGCCCAGTTCGCGCGGCTCCGGGCGCTGGAAGCCCAGGCCGCGCTGGTGGATGCCATCTGCGCGGGCGCGTCACGCCCACAGTAGCGAGCGCAGGCTCAGGTTTCCGTGCTCGAAGCCCTCGAACACCGTCTTCGGCCGCGCGCTCCCAGCCGCGCCCAGCGCGACGAAGAGCGGGTCCCAATGTTCGCTGCGCGGGTGCGCCGTGCGCGCCTCGGGGCCTTGGCGCTCCCAATCCAGGAGCGCGTCCGCATCGCCCGCGTCCAGGCGCGACGCGGCCCAGGCGTCGAAGGCCGCGGCCCAGGGCTCGGGCGCGGCCTCGCTCTCCCAATCGAGGCGGCGCAGGTTGTGGACGATGCCGCCGCTGCCGACGATGAGCAGACCCTCGTCCCGCAAGGGCGCGAGAGCCTGACCCATCGCGAGGAGGCTTTCAGGCGCGCGGTCCAGGGGAAGGCTGATCTGAAGCACAGGCCGGTCGGCTTCCGGCAAGAGATGGATGAGCGGCGCCCAGGCGCCGTGATCCAGCGGTCGCTCGCCATCGGGAACGGCCTCGATCCCCGCATCTTTTAGCAAACCGAGCACGCGCCCAGCCAGAGGCAAGTTGCCGGGCGAAGGATAGTCGAGGGCGTAGAGAGGATCCGGGAAGCCGAAGAAATCGTGGATCACGCCGGGCTGAGGCGAGGCCGTCACGCGCGCCGGGCCTTCGGTTTCCCAATGGGCGGAAGCGACGAGCACCGCGGCCGGGTCCAGCGTGGTTCCGAGCTGTCGAAGCGCTTCGCCCCAGGCGCCGCCTTCCAGCGCGCGCATGGGCGATCCGTGAGAGATGAAGAGGACGGGTTCGCGTGTCATGGCGACTCCTTCAGGCCCGCTTGGCCACCGCGCGGATGGCGATGCGATCCACCAGCCCGGGCCAAGCCAGTTTGAGCCACCGGCCGAAGCGGCTCCGCGCGGAAGTGAGGAGCAGGCGCTGACGCTTGGCCATGGCGCGGACCATGAGCTTGGCGCAGGTCTCCGCCGTCATCACCTTCGCGGGGTCCAGGCGGCCATGCCCGAGAGGTTTGCCATCCGGCCCCAGAGCCCGCTCGTGGAGCGTGGTCACGACGAAATCCGGCGCGACGAGGGTGATGTCCACGCCGCTGCCCTTCAGCTCCAAACGCAGGCTTTCGAAGAAGCCCACCACCGCGTGCTTGCTCGCGGCGTAGAGCGTGCGCGTGGGCACGCCCGTGAAGCCCGCCACGCTGGCCACGGGGACGATGAGCCCTTTGGACGCCTTGAGATGGGGCAGGACCTCCCGCGTCAGACGCACGCAGGAGAAGTAGTTGAGTTCCATAAGCCGCCGCGCCGCCGCCTCGGGATCTTCGAGTGTCTCGAAGGGCGCCCACATGGAGCCGCCCGCGTTGAGGACGAGGATGTCCAGCGCGGCGAAGGCCTCTAGTGCCGCCGCGATCATGCGTGGCGCGCCCGAGGGAAGCGTCACATCGGCCACGCAGACCTTGGCTCGGCCTCCGAGCGCTTCGACTTGAGTGGCGACCTCGTCCAGACGGACCTGGTTCCTGGCCACGAGCGTCAAGCGCGCGCCTTCCTTCGCCAGCTCCAAGGCCAGCGCCCGGCCGATGCCTTCGCTCGCGCCGGTGACGAGGATGGAGCGGTCGCGGAAGTCCATGGGCCGATTATGCGGGAAAAGCTCAACGCGAAGCCGCAAAGGCGCAAAGGTGCGATTCATGCCCAACCCTGCCCGTTGAGATGCCTGGTCCCCTCCGTGTTCTCTCGGTTTCCGTGCTGAACACGCATTCTTGGCGCCTTTGCATCTTCGCGCCTTCGCGTTATGCCCTTTATCTCAAGCCCTCGTTCATCCGCATCACGAGGCCAGGGCCTTCGAAGATGAGGGCGCTGTAGAGCTGGACGAGGCTCGCGCCGCTTTCGAGGCTCTCCTTGGCCTGGGCCGCGGAGCCGATGCCGCCGCAGGCGATCCAGGGCAGGCGGCCCACGAGTCGTTCGTGGACGCGGCGTTGGACGGCGAGGGCCTTGTCCCGCATGGGCGCGCCGCTGAGACCGCCCGCGCCCTTCGATTCGACCCGCGCGCGCAGGTCGCCCGTGACGATGCCGCGATCAATCGTCGTGTTGGTGGCGATGAGTCCATCGAAGCCCGAGGCGACCACCGTTTCGACGAGGGCGTCCAGATCTTCCGAGGCGAGGTCCGGCGCGAGCTTGAGCAGGAGGGCTTGGCGCTCCAGGCCCATCTCCTTGCGGAGGGCGAGCAGGCCTTCCAGGAGCGGCTTCAGCTTCTCAGGCGCTTGCAGATCCCGCAGCCCCGGCGTGTTCGGGCTGCTGATGTTCACGACGCTGTAGTCCACGCGCGGCGCGATGAGCCGATACGCGGCGCGGTAATCCTCCAGCGCGCCTTCTTCGGGCGTCGCCTTGTTCTTGCCGAGGTTGCCGCCGACGATGAGCCCGGAAGGGCGATGATCGAGGCGCTTCGCGACGACTTCCGCGCCTTCGCTGTTGAAGCCCATGCGGTTGAGGATGAGGCCCGCTTCCGGAAAGCGGAACAGGCGGGGCTTCGGATTGCCCCCTTGGGGACGCGGCGTGACGGTGCCGATTTCCACGAAGCCGAAGCCCAGACTCTTCCACAGCGGCAGCAGCCTCGCGCCCTTGTCCAGCCCCGCGGCGAGCCCGATGGGCGAAGGGAAGTCGAGGCCGAGCGCGTGGCGCCGGAGACTCGAATCGGGCTTGCCGAGGATCGCGGCGTTCAGCGGGAGGAAGCCTGGGATCCGTTGAGCGAAGACCCCGGCCGCGAAGGCCAGGTTGTGGGCCTTCTCGGCGTCCAGGCGAAAGAGCAGCGGTTTGAGGAGCCGGTACATCCGCCTACTTCACCGTCACGGTGGCGATGGCGCGAACACCCTGCGCATCCGTGCGCTCGGCGACCACATGGTAGGCGCCCGACGCGCCGGGAGCCGTGTAGTGGCCCATCTGGTCCACCGTTCCGCCCGCGGCGCCTTCTTGCACGCTCCACTTCACGGGCGGCCGCAGATAGGCCACGCCCTTGGGGTAGTTGAGGCTCGGGCGGAAGGTCATCATCGCGCCGGGCGCGAGTTCAGCGGAGACGGGATCCACCTTGATCCAGAGGAGGGATTCGGATTCGCTCACGGGGGCCGCCGGGGCAGGGGTGGGCTGAGGCGTCGCCTTGGGCGCGCAGCAGCCCAGCGCGAAGGGAAGGAGGAGGACCAGCATGCGTTTCATACACCCGCCATGGCGCGGACCGCGCTGACATCGAGCTTGGGTTGCGTTTTCGCCTGCACTTCTTCCGTCGTCACGCCGGGCGCGAGTTCCACCAGTCGCAGGCCCTTGCCATCCGGCAACACATCCAGCACCGCGAGGTCGGTGATGATGCGATCCACGCAAGCCTTGCCCGTGAGCGGCAGATCGCATTCCTTCAGGATCTTCGGCGCGCCGTCCTTGGAACAGTGTTCCATGATCACCACCACGCGGCGCGCGGCGGCGACGAGATCCATCGCTCCGCCCATGCCCTTCACCATCTTGCCGGGGATCATCCAGTTGGCGAGGTCGCCCTTCTCGCTCACCTGCATGGCGCCGAGCATGGAGAGGTCAATGTGGCCTCCGCGGATCATGGCGAAGGAATCCGCGGAGGAGAAGAAGCTCGCGCCGGGCGCCGTCGTCACCGTCTGCTTGCCGGCGTTGATGAGGTCGGCGTCCACCTCGTCCGGAGTCGGGAAGGGGCCGATGCCCAGCAGGCCGTTCTCGCTTTGGAGGATGACCTCCATGCCATCGGGGATGACGCCCGCCACCATCGTGGGGATGCCGATGCCGAGGTTCACATAGTAGCCGCTGCGCAATTCCTGCGCGGCGCGGCGGACGAGTTGATCGCGGGTCAGAGCCATGCGGAAACCTCGGCGTTCAGGATAGCGCCATGGCCTTGTGAAGCGCATGTCAGATATGTCAGGAAGTAGCTCAAATTTCACAATTCTTAATTCGTTTCTTTCGCATGGAATCCGGAAACTGGCTGCTTGTTCCCATCACCAGGAGAATTCATGTTCAAGCGCGCGTTGCCCATGCTGGCCCTTCTTCTCGCGGGTGGCCTTTCGGCTCTCCCCCTTTCCGCGCAAGCCGCGAAGAAGGTGCTCTTCGACCATACGGGTTGGGAGGACGGAGGCGTCTCCGCCTATTGGATCGTGGACACCCATGAACCCAATCCGAGCCCCGCGAACCCGGCGGTGGAGACGGATTGGAACGGCGGCATCAGCGCGTGGGGCTTCGATCTCTTCAAGAAGGGTTACACGGTGCAGATCCTTCCCGCTTCGGGCGGACGCATCACCTACAACGACGCCACCAACGCCCAGGACTTGAAGAACTACGCGGTCTACATCATCCCGGAGTGCTACCGGATGTTCACCGCCGCGGAGAAGCAGGCCATCGTCTCTTTCGTGCAGAACGGCGGCGGCCTCTACCTGATGGGCAACCACATGGGCGCGACGCGCGTGACGAGTTCGCATCCGGGCAGCACGGACGCCTTCCATGTGTTCAACGACCTGCTCGCCAACGAGGGAAGCGGCTTCGGCTTCACCTTCGTGGCGGGCCACGGCCCGGGCGACGCGAACGCGAACACGACGACGACCGCGATCTCAGGTGATGGCGGCGCCATCGCCCAGGCCCTCGTCCATGGTCCCAATGGCCTGATGACGGCCATGGATTTCCACAGCTTCGCCTACCTCAACCTGACGGGAAGCAATCCGACCGCCACCTGGATCGTCCAGACCCAGGTCTCCGGCGATCCCGCCACGGATTACTTCGTCGTCGCCTCGACCTACGGCGCGGGCCGCGTGGTGGCCATCGGCGACAGCTCGCCGAGCGACGACGGCACGACGACCACCTCCGGCAAGAACCTCATTGACGGGTATCACTCCAACAGCAACCAGGCCTTCGCGCTGAACGCCGTGGATTGGCTCGCGGGTTCCGCGACCTCGGGCGGCGCCAACTCCGTGACGGCCTCCATCACGACGCCTTCGGGCAATGTGACGATCGCCTCCGGCGCGAGCCAGGCCTTCGCGGGCACGGCGACGGATTCAAGCTCCAGCGCGACGCTGAGCTACGCCTGGAACTTCGGCGACGGCAGCACCGCCACCGGCGCGTCCGCCAGCCACACTTTCACTAACTCGGGTTCCAGCGCGCTCACGCGCACGGTCACTTTCACGGCGACGGACAACACCGGCGTGAGCTCCAGCGCCACGCGGACGGTGACGGTCAGCCCGGCGACGACGGGCGGCGGCGGAAGTCAGCTCCTCCAGAATCCCGGCTTCGAAAGCGGGAACAACAACTGGAGCGGCAGCTCCGGCGTGATCGGCCAGAACAACGCCAGCGGCGAGCCCGCCCACGGCGGAACCTGGGACGCCTGGCTGGACGGCTACGGTTCCAGCCACACGGACACGCTCGGGCAGACGGTGACCATCCCCGCTTCCGCCGCCACGGCCACCTTGAGCTTCTGGCTGCATGTGGACACGGACGAGACGAGCGCCACCACCGCCTACGACAAGCTCACCGTGCAGGTGCTGAACGGCAGCGGGTCCGTGCTCAAGACGCTGGCCACCTACTCCAATCTGAACGCAGGCTCCGGCTACACCCAGAAAACCTTCGATCTGAGCGCCTACAAGGGCCAGACCATCAAGATCAACCTCAAGGGCGTCGAGGACAGCAGCTACCAGACCTCCTTCGTGGTGGACGATTTCGCGCTGAACATCCAGTAGGCGCGAAGCTGGAAGAAGGGAGGGCGGGCGCGAGCCCGCCCTTTTCGCCATCTTGATATTCGTTTTTTATTCGCCATAATGGGATCCCCGGAGCCCCCATGCTCGCGATGCGGATCCCCGAGCTTCCCTTCCAGCTGGCCTGCCAGCGGGAGGGCGCGTTGCGGGATCGGCCCCTCGCCTTCCTCAGCCCCGAAGGGGGCCGGTTGAGGACGCTATGGCTGGTGAACGCCCGCGCCCGGGCGGAAGGGGTGCGGCCGGGCGACGCCATGGACCCCGCGCTGCGCCAGGTCCGGGGATTGCGCGTGCTCGATCCGCAGCCCCAGACCTGGTGGGAGGCCCAGAGCGCCTTCGCGGACTTCCTCCAGGATTGGAGCCCCCAGGGCCGCCTTGGCCGCATGGGCGAAGCGCTGCTCGAACTGGCGGGCACGGACCGGCTGCATGGACCGCCCAAGGATGCGGCGTGGCGCCTGCGGCAGGAGCTGGCCCGCCGCCATGGCTGGGAAGGTCGCGGCGGCCTTTCCCGAAGCGCCACCGCGGCCACTTTCGCGTCGCGCCTCACCCGGGATCTGGACGAAATCCCGGAAGGCGCCGAAGCGTCCTTCCTCGCGCCGCGCGCGATGACGCACCTGGCGCTGCCGCCGCGTCTGCGCTTCCGCTTCCGCCGCCTGGGCCTGCACCTGCTCGGCGATCTTCAACCGCTGCCGCTCTCCATGCTCGTCCAGCTCATGCCGCCGGAGGAGGCGCCCAAGCTGCTGGCGCAGGTTCGCGGCGAGGATCGTCCGCGCCTGCCGCTGCTGACGGAGCCGCAGGACCGCTCCACCTTCCGCTGGCGTCTGGAGCCGCCGCGTTTGCCGGAGGAGATTCCGCTGGCGCGGTGGATCCTCGACCGGCTCTGGAGCGAGCGGCGCAGTCCCCGGAACCTCGGCCTCGCCTGGTGGGATGTGGATGGCCAGCCGCACCGATGGAAGGCCTCTGAAACGGACCTGCTGGAGCCGCCGTTGGCGTTGGCGCCCCTTGCCCGCGCGGCCTTCCTCGGCCTCGCCACGCGGCGCCTGCTGGTGCATCGGTTGGAACTGCGCGTCCACTGGGGTCTGGGGCGGGCCGTGAGCCTTTTCCAGGCCGACCAGAGCGCGCGCCTCGCCCGCCTGGAACCCGCCTTGGCGCGATTGCGGAAGCGTTTTCCGGACGCGCCCGTGCGGCCAGCGTGGGGAGCGGCGCCATGAGCGTCGCCTTCGGCATCTCCGACTTCTCCATGGGCGAGGGCATCTACCGGGCGAAGGATCTGATCCGGCTCGCGCGGCGGCTGGGCTACGACCGCCTCGTGCTCTGGGACGAGGGCCTGCGGGGCTGGCCCAAGCTGCGCGCCGAATTGGAGTGGGCGCGGGAGCTGGAGCGCATGGGCATGACCCATCCCGGTTTCGATGGCGAAGGCTCCGTGCCGTCGGACTTCCACATCCACCCCGGGTGCCGCTTTCCCTGGCGCGGCGCGCGCTACGGCGCCATCCCGCGATCCAACGCGGGCTACGCCGCCCTCAACAAGCTGCTCACGGACCAGGCCCATGGCCGCGAAGGCGAGCCGCCCGGGGGCTGCCTTCTTTTCGCCGAAGACCTCGCGGGCCTGGACGCGTTGTTGCGGCAGGGCATCCACGCCTCGCTCCTCGCCCACCCGCGCCGCGCGCAGGAGGCCCGCAGGGCGCGCGACGCCGGGCTCGATGTCGTCGCGCCGCAAGTGCTCCGCTTCCGCACGGAGGCGGGCCTCGAACTGCACCGCCTCAAGCGCGCCATCGCCACGCAGAGCACGGTGCCGCGCACGGAAGCCCTATGGGACGCCCGCGACGGCGCCGCCCCGCGTGAAGTGTGGGAGGCTCGCTTCCCCGCCTGCGACGCGGCCGTGGCCCGCGCCACGCGCGAGCTGGAGGCGCGGCTTCCGGCCTGGGAGATCCCGTGGGGCAAGTGGACCTGCGCCGGGCCGCTGGGGCTCGAAGGCGCGGATCTGGACGCGGTGCTGCGGGAGCGGACCAAGGCGGCCCTGCCTCGGCGCATGGCGCGCCGCCTCGCCGATGCCGAGGCGAGGCTCGAGCGGGAACTGGAGCTCATCCGCTTCAAGGGCTTCGCGGGCTACTTCCTCCTCGTGCAGGATCTCGTGACGACGCTCGCGCGGATCGGGCTGCCCTCTTCCATCTGCGGGCGCGGCAGCGGCGCGGCGAGCCTCGTGAGCTACCTGCTGGATCTCAGCAATGTGGACCCCGTGGACACCAACCTCATGTTCGAGCGCTTCCTCACGGCCGAGCGCGTGGACCCGCCAGACATGGACATTGATTTCGCGTGGGATGAGCGGGACCAGGTGATCCAGGCGGCCTTCACGCGCTACGGGCGCGAACGCGTGGCCATGGTCTCCAACCATGTCTTCTTCAAGCGCCGCGCCGCGCTCAGGGCCGTGGGTCTCGCCCATGGGCGCCCCGAATCCGAATTGAAGGCCGTGTCGAACCGCTCGCGGGGCTGGGATGGCGGACTCGCCGAGCTCCCCGAGCACGATCCCTGGCGCCCGCTGCTGGCGCAGGTCGAAGCCATCCGCGGCCACTTTCACCAGATGTCCGTGCATCCCGGCGGCCTCGTCATCACGGGCGGTCCGCTGTGGGAGCACGCGGCCTTCCAGCCCGCGCCCGCGAAGGCGGGCGTGAGCGTGACGCAGTGGGACAAGGACGGCGTGGAAGGCTACGGCCTCGTGAAGATTGATCTGCTGGGCAACCGCAGCCTCGCCGTCATCCGCGACGCGAAGAAAGCCTTGAACGGCCAGGTGCCGGATGACTTCGGCGCCGCCAGCCGCCAGGATCCGGATGCGCAAGCCCTCCTCGCCCGCGGCGACAGCATCGGCGTCTTCTATGTGGAAAGCCCCGCCATGCGCCAGCTCCAGGGCCGGGTGAAGAAGGGCGATTTCGAAAGCCTCGTCATCCATTCGAGCCTCATCCGCCCCGCCGCCTGGCGCTGGGTGGACCGCTATGTGAAGCGCGCCCGGGGCGAGGAGGCCTTCGAGCCCAGCGATCCGGTCTTCGCCGAGCTGCTCAGCGAAAGCCACGGCGTGCTCGTCTACCAGGAGGATGTGCTGAAAGTCTGCGTGGCGCTCGCGGGCTGGACTCATCACCGGGCGGATCAACTCCGTAAGCTGCTCGGAAAGGCCGATTGCGCCGAGAAGCTGCCGCTCTTCGAGCGGGAGTTCCGCGAAGGCGCGGCGGCTCGATGTGTTCGCCCCGAAGTCGTGGAAGAAGCCTGGGACATGATCCGCACCTTCCAGGGCTATTCCTTCTGCAAACCGCACTCCGCGAGCTACGCCCAGGTGAGCTTCCAGAGCGCCTGGCTCAAGGCCCACCACCCGGCGGAATTCTTCGCGTCCGTCATCAGCAACATGGGCGGCTTCTATCCGGCCGTGGCCTACCTGGGCGACGCCCGCCGTCACCGACTCACCGTGCGCGGTCCCGACGCGAACGCTTCCGAGTGGGCCTTCACCGCCGAGGATGGCCACGCCCTCCGCGTGGGCCTCATGCAGATCCATGGCGCGCTGGAGCCGGAAGTGAAAGCCATGCTGCAGGCGCGCGACGAGCATGGTCCTTTTCAGGATCTCGACGACCTGCTCACGCGAGCGCCGCTCTCCGTGGTGACCATGGAAGCCCTCGCTTCCGCCGGAGCCTTCGATGCCTTCGCGCCGGATGGAGATCGCGCGCGGCTGCTGTGGGCGCGGTTGGGCGGCGTGCCCGCCGGCGTGCGCCCCAAGCCCACGGATCCCTTCGACCGCGCGGATCTGGAACTGGAACTCATGGGCCTCACGCTGGAAATCCATCCCGCCGCGTTGGCGCGGGTACGCAAGGGCGGCGGGCCGACCCGGGCGGCGGATGTCGCCGTCAAAGGCAAGGACCTGCGGTTCTGGGCTTTGGTCGTGGCGGAGAAGGTGGTGAGCGACAAGGCTGGTCGCAGCATGCAGTTCGTCACGCTCGAAGACGAGACCGGCCTGTGCGAGGCCGTGGCCTTTCCCGATGCTTTCTCGCGGCGCAGGCGGCCCTACCTCGTGGGCGAAGTCACCGAAGCCCGAGGCCAGGCCGTGCGCCAGGATGGGCTGCCCGTGCTGGAATTGCGCGCGTGATCAGTCCAGAACCCGCACGGACACGATCCTCGCGCCCAATTCGATCTCGTCGAGGATCTTCAGATCGTGATCCGGATGCTCCACCTCGCCCACGCGGGTGTACTTGCCGGTGAGATGGGGCGTGGCGTTCGTCGTGATGAAGAACTGGCAACCGCCCGTGTCCTTGCCGGCCAGGGCCATGCCGACGCTGCCGGGGCCGTACCAGGTGGTCGAATCCTCGCAGCGCACCGAGTATCCCGGGCCGCCATCCATCGTGTCGTAGGGCGAGCCCATCTGCACGACGAAGTCCGGCACCACGCGCGGCACGCGGTGGCCGTCGAAGAAATGCTTCTTCGCCAGCAGCACCAGGTTCGCCACATTCATCGGCGCGAGGGTGGGGTCGAGCTTCAGCGTGACGATCCGCTTGCCGCTGAAAGTGAGCCGCAGCCGCACGGGCTTGCCGCGCTCCGCCAACTTCATGGCCTCGTCCAGCAGAACCTTGTCCGCGGGACGCCGCATCGGCGCGGAAGGCCAGGGCGTGGACGCGTCCACCTTCTTCAGCTGGAGGTAGGCCTGGTAACGCCAGCCCCAATCGGGGTGTTGGAGGAAGGGCGTCAGGATCGCCTTCTGCCGCTCCGCTGGGAGCTTCCAGCGGTCCATGGCCGCGTAGAGCTCCAACGCGGATTCCAGGTCCGAGTCGTCGTAGCAACGCTTGGCCAAGGCATCGAGATCCGCGGGAGCGCTGGGCAGATCGTCCATGGCGGCGGCGCGGGCGACGGAGGACCCGCCTCCAAGGAGCTTGGCGCGGAGAGCATCCGCCTCGGCGGGCGCGAGGGTCCGCAGGCTGGGCAGGACGGAGGCTTCGAAGATGGGCGAAGCCTGCGGCGCCTTCGTCGCGGCCAGGGCGGCTGGTCCAAGTTTGCCGAGGTAGCCCAGGACGCTTTGGCGAAGGCTGGGGATCGGCGAATCCGCCTCCGCGAGCACCCACGCGGCGGGAACGCCATCCGGCGCGCCTTCAGTGAGGCGCTGCACGATCAAGGCGCGAAGGCTCGCGTCGTTCGAGGGCGAGCAACCCAAAGCCGGGAGCAGGCCGAGCGGATCGTCGCCCGCCGTCTTCAACAGAAGGACTCGAGCCGCGGTCGGGGCGCGGTTGAAGCTGTCCATGAGCGATAGGAGGGCTTCCGCCGACGCCTTCACCGGCAGCAGGAGCGCCTTCTCCTTTCCCGCCAGGACGAGACGAAGGCGCGCCGCCTGGGCGCGGATCGGATCCACCTTGCCGACCTTCTCCATCGTGTCCAGGAAGGCCTGGAGCTTCCCATCCACCTCCGCGCCATTCAGTCGGGCCATGGCGATCTGGGCTTCGAGATGGAGGTGTCGCGGCCAGCTCTTCGCGTCCGCCGCCGTTAGTCCATCCAGCGCCACCAGCGCGTCCGAAGCCTTGAAGCGGTTCAGGAAGTAAAGCGCGTTGAAGCGCGCCTCAGGCGTCTTCGCCTCACGAGCCAGCTTCTCCCATGCCTCCTTCGTCGGCCGCGCCAACTCCGGCGGAAGCAGCTCAGGGGCCCCGGGCGCGCCAATGCGGGCGAGGGAGAGTTCGTAACGCGCGCGGTCGGAAGGCGTGAACTGCTCATGGGATGGAATGGGAGACCTGCGAGACCATTCGGCCTGGATGGCATCTCGTGTGGCGAAGAAGGGTGCTTGGGCCGCCAAATGGAAGGCTAGAAGAGGGAGAGCGTGGGGCATGCGCATAAGTCCTCGACGGGGCGGCCAGAATCCCTTCAGGACACTGGCTTCTTCAGGAAACGATGGCGGAAACGGCTCTCGAGACGGCGGAAGAACATGTAGAGCCCACTCCGCTTGTTGCGTTTCGCGAGCTCTTCCGTGGCCCGGAACTGCGCGTAGGGGACGAACCGGTCGAACACATTCGCCGGAACGGCGATGAGGCTGGCCAGATGGATGTCATCTTCGCGCAGATAGTACCGGTTCAGGCCGTCGAAGAAGACGAACCGGTACGCGGCCGCCAGCAGGATGGGCTCCCATGCCTCATGGCAGGGCTCAGCCGAAAAGGGTTTTGTCGCCTCCACGACCACCAGCAGAGGCCGGAACCGCTTCCAGTCGGCTCCAGCCAAGACTTCGCGCTCCCAGCCTTCCACATCCACTTTCATGAAGTCGATGGGCCGAACGGCGTGAGCCTCGCAGATTTTCGCGAGCGTCGTCAGATGCACCGTCATCGGGGTGACCTGGAAGCCGAGCGCCGCGCCGTTCTCGGCGTTGACGATGTCCAAGGTGGATCCGCCTTTGCCGTCCAGGCTGTAGAAGGTCCGATCCCCCTCCTCCGTCCCGGCCGCGACTTGCAGGTTGATGTCGCGCGGCCGCTCCCGTTGGAGGCGCTTGAAGTAGGCGTCCTGAGGCTCGAGGTTGATCCCGCTCCAGCCGAGATCGTAGAAGTGCTTGGTCACTGACCCTTCGATTGGATCCGCGGCGCCCACATCGAGGTAGAAGCCGTCCGTCTTGCCCTGGAACAGGCGCTGGATGTAGACATCTTCGAAGTTGTAGCCGTAGCTGATCATCGAGCGGAAAGTTCCTTGAATCTGGGCATGGCGATGTCTTGGAATTGTATCTGCAAGCTAGGCCCCAACCTTTCCGGAGATCTCCGCGCGGAGCCCAAGGACCTCCGCTAGGCGCGCTTCATAGGCTTCCGCGCCGTAGGTGGCCAGAAGCTTTTCTCGGCCTCCAGCGGCATCCTGCCGGTTGGCCTGGGCCATGCGAGTCGCCAGCTCCGGCGCGGTGACATCGGCGGGCACCTTGAGGACCCGGGGATCTTCGAGCTCGGCGTAGCTGCCTTCTCCCGTGACGATCACCGCCTTTTCCAAAGCGAGCAGCTGACCGACGACACCGGAGGTTTCCCCGATCGTGGGGACGCGGAGCTGGACGGCCACATCCACTGAGGCCATGGCGTGCGCCAAGGCCTCGTCAGAAGGGGATTCGAGGCAGGTGATGTCTTCGCGACCCAGGAGCCCATGCGTTTCGCAGAACGCGCGCATGCCCCATCCTGCCAGCACGAGGTTCGCCTCGGTCTCTCGCCGCAGCAGGTCGAACGCGCCCACCACCAGTTTCGGGAGCTTGTTGAGCGCTGGGACGCCGAAGAAGCCCACGGTCAACGCCCTGCTCCCGGCCCGCGCGGGGAAGTGGGGAGGTTCGGCGATGGGAAGGAAGAGCGTGCGGATGGACCATCCTTCCGCCTCAGGGCCCAGGGCCGCGCGGATGAGATCACGGCAGGCGATGGAATTGACCAGCAGCCCATCCAACCGGCCTTTCCTGCGGAGGAATTGGAGCCCTGGCCGGAGGCCAGGGAAGGTTTTGAGCGCCCGCCGGATCCACGCAGGCGCGGAGGATGGCCCCGGATCCGCGACTTCAGGGAGAAGGCGATTGGAGGCAGCCCCGAGCACATGCGCGATGAGGGCCCAGATGTCGGCCTCATGGAGGTAGGCCCAGCGGGAAGTGGTGGTTTCCATGCGCGTGGCGAGCAGCGCCTCCAGCGCGCCCGCGTGATGGGGCGAATTGCCCAGGACGAAGACGGCATGGCTGTGGATTCCGCGGCGCAGCGCGAGCGGCATGATCTCCTGCGGAAGGACCCGATTGCCGGAACGCAACTCCTGGTCTCCTTCCGCCGCGAGGCGAGGTGTGCTCTCGGTGAAGAAATCCGTGCCCCAATCCGCCGATTGGAGATGGCGCAAGGTGTAGGCAGCGATGCCCGTGTCCTGGGGAGGGAGGACGCCGGCGACCGCGATCCGCGGGCGCGGAAGCTGCCGATGGGCAGGGCATCGAGGCTCCGCCAGGGATTGGGAGACGATCTCCGCGGACTTGGACCAGCTAAGGGCGGACAGCGCTTCGCGCCCGAATGCCAGGGACGCCTCCGACAAGGAAGGTTCGCGGCGGAAGCGCGCCAGCGCCTCGGCGATCGATTCGACAGAGCTGGGGTCGAAGCGGCAGCGCGGATGGACGAGGTCCCGGATCGAGGAATTGTCGGAGCCGAGGACCGGGACGCCGCTCGCATAGGCTTCGAGGATGGGTAGCCCCAGGCCTTCATAGAGGGAGGGGAAGACCATCGCTTCCGCGCCGCGGGTCAAGGCGATGAAGGCGTCGTCGGGCAGGTGTCCGGTGCAGACCACGGCTCCCGTAGGGAGCCCAAGCGAGGCGGCAAGGTCCATGAGCTGGCGTTTTCCCTGCTCGGACATCTTGCACACGATGGCCAGCTGGGGCGCGTCCACTGCAGGCGAGGCCGAACGGAAGGCCGCGAAGGCCCGGACGAGCCCGTCCATGTTCTTGCGCCAGTCCTCGCCTCCGACATAGATGAAGTAGTTTTGCCCCAAACCCAAAGCCGCGGGGACATTGGGGGCTGAAGCTCGATCCAAGAGACGCGCCTTACGCCCGTCAATCCCACCCGGAAGGGTGATGATCCGGGCGGGGTCCATGCCTCCGTGGCGGATGGCGTCCCGTCGGGTGGCTTCGCTGATGGCGAAGAGACGGTCGTAGGTTTTCATCTGGCGGAGCGCGGCCAGGAACGCGCCCCGCGCAGCTTCTGGCTGGAGGTAGCGCTCAGGGAAGAGCAGGGGGATCAGGTCATAGACGATACCGAGCTTGAGGGGCGAGTGGGTCTTCAACCAGGGAGGGAGGAGGAACGCCTCTCCGCGACCGCCTGGATCCATGAAGAGCCAGGTGGACAGCAGCGCGTCTACCTGGAGCGAAGCATCGGAGCGTAGTTGCGCTTCGGTCCGCCACTGGCCGAGGGTGGAGAGCTCCGCCTCGCGCGGAGGGAGAGGCTTCCCTTTTTCGATGAACCAGAGATAGCGGTGCTCCGGGCTCCCAGCGCCGAGATGCAGCAGAAGCTCTTGCGCGTAGGCGGGGATGCCGCGGTCCTGATTGACCTGACAGCAACGGAGGTCCACCAGCACGGTCTTGACGGTTCCGGAGGGTTTCATGGGATCAGACCGTCGGATGGCGTTCGGGCTCCCTCGATTCGTCCGCCTGCAGATAACGCAGGCCCAGGTCCTCTCGGACCATCGCTTCCAACGCCTCGGTCCGTCGTTCAAGCCGCGCGAGTCGCTCCAGGATTTCCGGATCCGCGATCACTGGGGCCAGGGGGCGCTTGCGGAATAGCCGACCGAGCGGACGGAGGACGCGCCGCTCGGCCCGCTTGAGGTAAACCTTAAGGCCCATGGCTCCCTCGTCAGCGATAGCCCGCACGCTGGGGATCGGCGTGGCCGCTTTCCAGCAAGACCTTTTCGCGCTGGGCCAGTTTGAGATCGGAGTCCACCATCATCTTCGCCAGTGTGCGGATGTCCGTCTTGGCCTCCCAGCCGAGGATGCGGCGGCCCTTGGAGGCGTCGCCTTCGAGGTGGTCCACTTCGGCGGGGCGGAAGTAGCGCGGATCAATCTCCACGAAGCGCTTCCAGTCGAGGTCGAGGGCGCCGAAAGTGAAGTCCAGGAAGTCGCGGATGGTGATGGCTTCGCCGGTGGCGACTACATAATCATCCGGCTGATCTTGTTGGAGCATGCGCCACATGGCTTCGACATAGTCTCCGGCGAAGCCCCAGTCCCGCTTGGCGTCGAGGTTGCCGAGGAAGAGCTTGTCCTGCAGGCCCAGCTTGATGCGCGTGGCCGCGCGAGTGATCTTGCGCGTCACGAAGGTCTCGCCGCGTCGGGGGCTCTCGTGGTTGAAGAGGATGCCGTTGCAGGCGAAGAGGCCATAGCTCTCCCGGTGGTTCACCACCTGGTAGTGGGCGTAGACCTTCGCGCAGGCATAGGGGCTGCGGGGCTCGAAGCGGGTGCCCTCGTGCTGGCGGGGCTTGGCGGAGCCGAACATCTCGCTGGAGCCCGCCTGGTAGAAGCGGATCTGTTTGTTGTTGTGCTTCATGTAGCTGCGGATCGCTTCAAGAAGGCGGATCACGCCGACGGCCGTCACATCCACCGTGTACTCGGGCTGGTCGAAGCTCACGCGCACATGGCTCTGGGCGCCGAGGTTGTAAACTTCGTCGGGTTGCACTTCGTCGAGGACATTGCGCAGCGCGCCCGCGTCCGAAAGATCTCCATAGTGAAGGAAGAAGTTCGGATTCGGATGGCCGCCCACATGGAGATGGTCAATGCGATCCGTGTTGAAGAGGGAGGCCCGGCGCACGATGCCATGCACCTGGTACCCCTTCTCCAGCAGCAGTTCAGAAAGGTAGCTTCCGTCTTGTCCAGTCACACCGGTGACGAGGGCGATCTTGGGCTGAGACATGGGAACTCCGGAAAGCCTTGATATTAACCCAGGAGCCTTGCTTCAGCCCTTCCTTGGGAATGGGGGATGAGCTGGGATTCGCGAAAATGGCGATCTTAACGGTGGTGCCCCTCCATGGCGTATGTCAGGGACTCGCTCAGGGAGTACAGGGGTTTCCAGCCTGTGGCCTTCTGGAGGCGGCTCGAGTCTCCGAGCATCCGTTGGGTCTCAGCGGAGGCGAACACCACCTCGCGATTCAGACTCTTCAACGCGAGAGTGGCCTGGATGAAGGCTGATACCGACACAGGTCTGCCCGAGCATAGATTCCAGGAAGAGCCACTCGGAGCCACCGCCGTGAGCAGGGCTTCGTAGGCCTTGAGCGCATCGCGGATGTCGAGGAAGTCCTTGATGTCATTGCGGCCGTTCATGGTGAGTCGTGACCCTGCTTCAGTCCCAAGGGTGGAGAGCTTCTGCAAAATGTCGGGGAACAGGAGTCCCTTCGGCATCCCTGGTCCGATCTGGTTGAAGGCCCGGACGATCTGGAGATCGAGATCGTCCTTCATGGACAGCGCCCAGTCTTCGCAGAGCTGCTTGGAGAGCCCGTAGAGCCCCTTGGGGCCCAAAGCGTCCGATTCCAGGTGAGGATTCTCGGAAGGCGCATAGACATGGGCGCTGGAGGCGAGGAGCGTTCGGCATCCAGGCGCGTGGTCAGCCACATGCTGAAGCACCCGCGCGGTTAGATGGAGGTTCTCGATCACCAAGTCCGCGGACCACGCGAGGGAAGGGCGTGAATGGGCGGCGAGATGAATCGCGGCGTTCCAGGGAGCAGAATCCGAAGGCGAGGGAAGGGGATCCTTTGACAAATCGAGCGCATGCCGGGTGAGGCCCGGTCCCGCTGGGAGTTCCTGCCGCCCCCATGCCTCCACCTCGTGGCCGAGCCCGAGAAGGTGGGGAACCAAGTGTCTACCGATGAATCCAGATGCACCGGTAATCAGGACTTTCACGGCGAGTGACCTTTCGGGTGAC
>CAYYJN010000038.1:0-19710 GCA_964472275.1 uncultured Solibacteraceae bacterium | reverse complement strand
GGTGGTCAGCCCCCCATCACCAGGCTGAACAACCTCGTTGGCAGCGACATCTAGCTTGCGATCGCGCATGGGCAAGGTGAAGCTGGCAAGGTGATCCTGTCACTTCCTCAAGACACCCTGCCCATGGGGTCGCCCCTGCGCACCGTGCCGTTGCCCGGTTCCAAATCGGCGACGAATCGCGCCTTGCTGCTCGCCGCGCTGGCGCCGGGCGAGTCCACGCTTCGCAACGGATTGGACTCTGAGGACACCCGCTGGATGCGCGGCGCGTTGCACGACCTCGGCATCGGCCTTGAGGAAGGCCTCGGCCTTTGGCGCATCCAAGGCGGCTCCCGGCCCAACGCCCGCCGCGCGCTGTGGCTGGGCGCCTCAGGGACGACCTTGCGTTTTCTCCTGCCCTGGCTCGCGCTTCAGGCGGAAGCGCCCGTCGAATTGACCGGCGCCGAACGCCTCTTCGAACGGCCGCTGGAACCGCTGCTCGCGCCGCTCCGGGAGCTGGGCGCGGCATGGGAACCCAAGGCTTCCGGCGGCGTGCTGCATCCATGCCCGAACCCACCCGTGCGGCTGAAGGCCTCCGTGGACGCCAGCCTCTCCAGTCAATTCCTCACGGGCCTCGCGCTGGCCGCGGCCGCGCTTCCCGAAGGGGGCGAACTGTCCTGGGACGCGGTGGCGAGCCCGAGCTACCTCACGCTCACCGAGCAATGGCTCGCGCGGTTCGGCGTGACGGCGCGTCTGGAAGCCGCGCGCTACCCCGCGCCCCAGCTCATCGAAGCGCCCCGCCCCTCCGCCATCACCGTGGACACCTGGACAATCCCTGGCGGCCAGCTCCATCCGGTGGACCTCGACCTGCCCGCGGACTGGAGCGGGGCCGCCGCGCTGATCTGCGCCGCGGCGGTGACGGGACGCGCGGTGGAGCTGGGGCCGTTGGATCCGGATGACGGCCAGGGCGACCGCGCCCTGCCCCAGATCCTCGCCAACGCCGGATGCGGCTACACCTGGGTGTCCGGGCCGAACCTTCGCCTGTGGGGTCCGCTCAAGCAGGGCCTCGAAGCCGATCTGACGGACTGCCCCGATCTCGGTCCCGTGCTCGCGGCCACGGCCGCGCTGGCGCCGGGGCCTTCGCGCCTCACGGGCCTGCACACGCTCCCCTTGAAGGAATGCGACCGCCTCGACGCCTCCGCCGAACTGGTGCGGTGGCTGGGCGGCGAGGCCGAAGTCATCGGCGACCACACGCTGAAGATCACCCCGGCGACCGGAGCGCCGGATCTCGCGCGCGAGCCGTTCAATCCCCGCGCCGACCATCGCATGGCCTTCGCGGCCGCCGTGGGCGGGCTGCGGCGCGGCGGACGCCTGCGCGATCCCCACTGCGTCGCGAAAACATTCCCGGACTTCTGGGGCAGCTGGCACCGGCTGCTGGAGCCATGACGGGCCTTCGCGCCGCCTGGCTGGGCCACTGGCGATCGCCATGGCCCTTGGAGAAGGGTCGGCGCTTCGGCGACACCGCCTGGGCGCTCGCCGCGTTGGCCCAGGCCTGGGCCCTTGGTGGGCACGAAGGCCGCTGGCCGCGCGCGGCATGGTCCGGCCGCCGTCCCGAAGGCCCGCTCCCGGGCGCCATCACCGGCTTCGACGCCGCGCCCGATCCAGCCTTCGTCGCGCTGCTCCGCCATGGCAGCGCGGACGCGCCCGCGCACCTGCCGGGCCGACGCGAAGACCCCTTGCGCGCGTGGGCGTGGGAGGCCCTGCTCGCGGGCGACGCCGCGCCTTGGATGGCCGCGGCCACGGCGCTCCTCGATCTCGACACGCGCCTCCGCTGGCTGCCCTGCCTCGCCGCCGTGCAGGACGGCGCCATTCGATTGCCTCCCTTTTTGGAACCGCTGCTGCCCGCGCCCCTTTCGCGCGCGCTTCCCGAAGGCTGGGCCGAGGCGCTCCTTGCCAATCTGGACGCGGAAGGCCGCTTGCTCCCCAGCGGCGATCCCCCTTTCGACCTGCCCTGGGAAACCCTCCGTCCCCACCTCGAACCGCTCCTGCTGGAAGCGCTGCCCCCAGCCCTCGAGCCCTTCCGCGGCGCGCCTTGGCTGGTGGAGCTTGAGAGCGCCTGGATGCTCGATCCCCGTCTGCGCGCCTGGGGACGCGGCTTGGGTCTTTCGCCCGCCGGTGTCGCGCCCTTCCGCCCGCGCGGACTCGCCTTCGGCGATGAGCCGGATGAAGCGCGCGCGATGCTCCTCGGCGGCCGCATGCCATCGCGCGTGCCGACGGGATGGGAGGCCTCCGTCGCGGCGGATCTTCACGAGACGGAACGCCCCGCGCCGCCGCCCGCCTGCGGCGATCCGACCTGGGACCGGCTCCGCATGCGCTGGGGCGGCGAGGCCGCGAAGGGATCGCCGGGCTATCCCGCCTTCGGCGTGGCGGCCCATCCGTGCGCCGATCCCTTCCATTGGATGGCGGAAGGCCTGCGCGCGCTCACGGCCCAGGACATGGAAGGCAGCCTGCGCGCCTTCACGCTTTCCCACGCGCATTTCGCGCGGTTGAACGCGCGGGCCTGGACTCAGCGCGCGGCGGCCAACGCCTGCTTCCCCGCGCTGTTCTGGGGCGACCTGCCGAGCCTGCGCGCGTGGCTCGCCGCGCGCGGACCTCAGCCCGAGCCCTGGGACACCCAATGGAAGCTGATGCTGCTCGCGGCGGAAGGCGAGCTGGATCGCGCGGCGCGCCATGCCCGTCGCCTGCTTGAGACCCATCCCGACTTCACGCCCGCGTGGTCCCTGCGCGCCGATCTCGGCGTCGCGCTCGACCACCGGGAGTGGGTGCGCGAAGCGTTGCCCCACATCCCGCTGGATGCGCGCCGCGCTTTCCTCGACGCCTGGCTCCGGCCCGTGATGGGGCCGTGTCCGGCGGAGGCCGACGCGGAAACGGCCTACTTGTGGGCGCTCCATCGCGCGGCGCGCGGCGAGGAGGACGGCCAAGAGGCGGGCGAAGACCACTGGACGCGCTTCGGCGCCATGCCCAATCGCCTCGCCTGCCTGCTGGGCGGCCTCTTCCTTCTGGAGCGCCGCGCGGAGCAGCGCCGTCCCGACCGGCTCCTCGCGCTTCAATCGCTCGCCGACCGCGCCGCCTCGGAGCC
Organism: uncultured Solibacteraceae bacterium; assembly: GCA_964472275.1. GTDB lineage: Bacteria > Acidobacteriota > Holophagae > Holophagales > Holophagaceae > JAFDVN01. The sequence goes on along the minus strand of CAYYJN010000038.1, from coordinate 16,595 downwards.
TTTGCTGGAGCGGCTCCGAGCGCTATGGCCTTCTGCCGTGATTGAAACGCCCGCGCCGGAGCGGGCGCTGCGGCGCTGGCTCGCCTCACTCGCGGGCGACGCCTGGCTGGTGTGGGGCAAGGATGGCGCGATGGGCCAAGGCGAAGCGCCGCCGCCCGCGTTGATCAGCGCCGTGCGCGGAGGCGGCGCGGCGCCCGTGGTGCGGCAGGGGTCGCGAGCCTGGTGGAGCCATCCGATCGCGTGGGACGGCTCGCCCGTCGGCGCGTTGATCCTCTCTCAAGATCCGGATGCGCCCTTCGCGGCTCCACCCGCCACCGCGCTGGCGGGGCCGTGGCTCGCGCGGATGCAAGAGGCGGCGCCCCCGCCGCCCGAGTCCTCCGAATGGCTGCTCACCGATGGCAGCGAACCCATGGCTTCCGTCATGCGCGAGCTGCAGCGCGTCGCGCCCTCGGAACTCAGCGTGCTCATCCTCGGCCCCAGCGGCAGCGGCAAGGAACTGGCGGCGCGGGAGCTGCATCGGCGCTCGGAACGGCCCGGCGCGCTCGTCGCGGTGAATTGCGCGGCCTTCGCCGAAAGCCTGCTGGAGTCCGAACTCTTCGGCCACACGAAGGGCGCCTTCACGGGCGCGGCGAGCGATCGCAAGGGCGCCATCGAAACCGCCCATCGCGGCACGCTCTTCCTGGACGAGGTGGCCGATCTCTCGCCGCGCCTCCAATCCTTGCTCCTTCGCGTGCTGCAGGAGCGCGAGGTGCGCCGCGTCGGATCCGATCGGGCCATCACGGTGGATGTGCGCTTTCTCGCCGCGACCCATCGTCCGCTGGAGGAGCTGGCCGCCCGGGGCGCCTTCCGCCGCGACCTGCTCTTCCGATTGAAAGGCACCGTGCTCGCGCTGCCCTCCCTCGCCGAGCGCCGTCATGAATTGGATTGGCTGCTGCCGCGCCTCGTCTCCCTCGCCGCGGCGGACATGAAACGCGCCGCGCCGCCGCTTTCGCCTGGGCTCGATCGTCCCCTCGCTCGCCTGCCCTGGCCCGGCAACTTCCGCGAGCTGCGCCACGCGCTGGAACGCGCCCTGCTCCGCTGCGGCGACGGCCCGCTCACCGCCGCCCATTTCCCGGAACTCGCCCAGCCCGAGTTCGAATCCCGCGCCTGGGAAGAAGCCACCCGCGCCTTCCAGAAGCAGTTGCTTCTCGACACCCTGCGCCGCCATCGCTTCCATGCCGCCGACGCGGCGGAAGCCTTGGGCCTCGCTCGCCCGGCCCTCTACGCGGCGGCGAAACGCCTCGGCCTCGACTTCGCCGCCGAGCGCGTCGCGTGGGAGAACGCCGAGGGCTCCGCCTAGAAAGTGAGGACCAGCGAGCCTTCCACCGCGTTGACGCTGCGGTGATCGAGGGAGGCGGTGGTGTAGGCGGCTTCCAGGCTGAAGTGCCGGGTCATGGTCCAGCCCAGGCCCGCGCGGCCGCCGAGCTTGATCGCGGCGTCACGCGCTGGAAGATGGATGCGCTCGGCGGAAGCGCCGAGAAAGCCGTAGACCGGACCCGCCACCGAGCCGGTGAGCAGCACGCCCGCGTCGGACAGGCTGAAGCGCCCGCCCGCCTCCAGCGAGAAGCGTCGGTACTCGGCGAAGAAGCGCATCGCGCCCTGGGGCGTCTCCATGGCCTGTGTGCCGAGCATGAGACCCCACCCGGCTTTGTCCGAAACTTCACTCAGATCGCCTTTGGGCTGACTCCACACCGCGCCCACCTGCGCGTGCCACTGGGGCGCGCCCTGGGCCGAAAGCGCCATCGGCGCGGCGGCGAGCAGAAAGATGGAACTCCAACGGCGCATGGTCTCTCCGGTCTCAGTCCACCCTACACCCTGCGCCCGAAGCTGCGCTCCAGATCATCCAGGGTGAGCTTCTTGAGGATCGGCCTCCCGTGGGGGCAGGTGTTGGGCGTTTCGCAGGCGAGCAGGTCGCGCACGAGGCGGAGCGCGAGCTCCGGCGCGAGACGCTCATGCTTCTTGATGGCGGCGCGGCAGGCCAGTTCGGCGTTGAGGTCGCGGCGGAAGGCGTCCAAGTCCGCGCGGCCGCCACGCTCCAAGCGCGCGAGCAGATCCTCGATGAGGCTTTGCGGATCGCGGTCGGCGAGGAAATCCGGCAGGCCGCGCGCGACGAGTGCGTCCGCGCCGAAGGCCTCCGCCTCGACTCCCGCGGCGTTCAACTCGTCGAGGAACGGCGCGAGCCGGGCCAGGGCCGCGGGGCCGATCTGCACCACCTTCGGCGGCATCAGCGGTTGGATGGCGGGCGCGTGCCGGCGCAGGAAGGTGCGCTCGAAGAGCACCCGTTCATGGGCCACATGCTGATCCACGATCCAGAGCTCGGGCGATTTTGCGTGAGGTCCGGGACGAACCTCCACGAGCAAATAAGTGCGCTCGAACGCGCCGAGGTAGAGGAGCCCGTCTTCGCCCGGCTCCGCCACGCCCATGGTCTCGGCCGCGAGGTCGTAGCTGCGGTCGAGTCCAGTTTCCGCGAGCGCGGCGAAGGCTTCCATCCCCTCGCCGCTCCAAAGGCGCGGATGCTCGGCCTCCCGGGCGCGGGAGACGAGGTCGAATTCAGCCTCTTCCGGCTTCGGTGGAAGCTCCAGGACGGAGGCGAGATCGCCCTGCAACGCGCGCCACGCTTCGCCCGTCGCCCGCGCCACCCAAGGGAAGATGCGTTGGGTGTGGCGGAAGCGCACTTCGGCCTTGGTGGGATGCACATTCACATCCACCTCTTCCGGCGGCAGGTCCAGGAAGATCACGGCCGCGGGATAGGCGCCCTTGGCGAAAGCGCCGGACCAGCCTTCGGCGAGGGCGGCCAGCAGGAGGCGGTCCCGCACGGCGCGGCCGTTGACGAAGAGATGGAGGTGGTTGCGATCCCGAAAGCTGAGCGAGGGCGGCGACAGGAATCCGTGCAAATTCCACTCACCATCGCCGTTGCGGAACGGCACGAGCTTCGCGAACTTCTCGCCGAAGAGCGCGCCGAGCCGCGCGCCCGCGTCCGCCACGGGCGCAAGCTGCATGACCGCCCCGCGATCCGTCCGGATCGTCCAATGCACGGACGGCGTGGCGAGGGCCATGCGCGCCAGCGTGGCCCAGGCTTGAGCGTGCTCGGTGTCCGTGGACTTGAGGAAGCGGCGGCGCGCGGGCAGCGTGGCGAAGAGATCCTTCACCGTGACCGTGGTTCCCCTGGAGCGAGGCGCGGGCTCCACGCCCTTCACCACGCCGAATTCGCACCGGAGGCGGCTGCCTTCGCCCTCCTTCTCGGCGCTCCACAGTTCAAAGCGCGAGACCGACGCGATGCTCGGAAGCGCCTCGCCCCGGAAGCCAAAGGTGGAGAGGCGGCCAAGGTCCTCCGCCGACCGCACCTTGCTGGTCGCGTGCCGCTCCAGCGCGAGATACAGCTCGTCGCGGCCCATGCCGTGGCCATCGTCGGCCACTTGGATGAGGCGCTTGCCGCCCTCCTCCCACGCCACCTCGAGCCGCGTGGCCCCCGCGTCCAGGGCGTTCTCCAGCAGTTCCTTCAGAACGCTCGAAGGGCGCTCGACGACCTCGCCCGCCGCGATCTGATTCGCGACATGGTCAGGGAGGATGCGGATGCGGGCCACCTTCTCATTGTGGCAGGCCCGCCGGGTCTATTCGCCGAGTTCGCCCGCGAGGAACTGGAGGAAGTTCGGCTCGCCCATCTTTCCGGCGAGATCCAGGTGCGTCTCGATCCAGTCAATGCCCTCTTCCTCGCTGCGGAGGATCTCCGCCAGCAAGTCGCGGGTGCCGAAATCGTGCTTGGCCTCGCAGTCGGGAATGGCGGCGCGGAGCACCTTGACCGCGTCCAGCTCCAGGGCCAGATCCCCCTTCATCGCCTCAAGGGCGTTCTCGCCGATGCGGAGCTTGTTCAGCGCCTGCAGGTTCGGAAGGCCTTCGAGGAAGAGGATCCGCTCGATGATGCGGTCCGCGTGCTTCATCTCCTCGATGGATTCCTTGTACTCCCGCTCGCCGAACTTCTTCAGGCCCCAGTTCTTCGCCATGCGGGCGTGGAGGAAGTACTGGTTGATGGCCGTGAGCTCGTTCTTCAGGACTTCGTTCAGCGCCTTCAGGATGCCGGGATCGCCTTTCATCGAACGCCTCCGCGAAACCGTCCCAGCCTAGGACGCTTGCCGCGCCGGGGCAACACCTTCGCCAGAATCGAGCAGGTCCATCACATGCTCGACGCAGGCGCGGCACTCGAGCTTGACCCCCAGGAAGGCCATCGCTTCGTCCGGCGTCCCGCACCCCGCGGCGCGGGCGGCGATCACCTGGGATTCGCGGATCGCGTTGCACACGCACGCGAACATCAGGCCTCCTCGTCCGCGAGACGCCGGTAGCGCCAGATGGCGGCCAAATGGATCAGATAGCCGAGGGTGAACACGGAGGCGGAGAGGCCGTGGATCCAGGCGAGCGCCACATGCCATCTCTCGTCCGTCACCACCTGGATGCCGAAGCCCGCGAGAACCATGGGCGCGATAAGGAGGCCGAGGACGAGGCCCGTGCGGCGGCCTTCACGCCCACCCGCGCGAAGTTTAAGAAGCAGATGCCCCCGCAGGACGACGCCGAGCATGAAGAGCAGGAGCGGCGCGGCGAGCACATGGGCGTGATGCCAGGTCCCTTGCCAGGGACTGGGTTCGGGACCGAAGTCGCCCATGCGCTGGCCGAAATAGCGGAACCAGCCGTAGACGCCCCCCGTCACCACCGTCGCGGCGGCGGTGGCATGGAGGGCGCGCCGCTCCCAGGCGATCATCGCGCGGCCCCATAGAAGATCTTCCACAGCGCGAGGCCGCGGCGGGACGCGTCGGTGAGCGCGTTCGCGGTGAGCGTCGCGCCGGCGAGGGGCCGGATGTCCCGTTTCAAGGACAGCCTGTCATCCAGTGCCTCGCCTTGGAACTGATCCACCCAGGCCTGGCGCGGCGCGTAGTCCTGGGGCTCGCGGAAGGCGATGACCTCCACCCGCCGCACCTTCCCCTCCGCGCCCACGGCCACCAGCGCGGTTTCATGCTCCGTGCGCACGCGGTGGGTGTCGAAGAAGCCCACCCCGATCAGTTTCCCGTCCTTGCGGGCCTCGTAGCCGACGAACCACAGGCCCGGCAGCTCCGCCTTCGAAAGCACCTTCACCTCCGCCGCCTGGGCCTCGGTGAGGAAGAACTCCTTCCGCGTGAAGGCGCAGCCGGGGAAGGCGAGCTGGAGCGCCTGCGTCTGCGTCGGGAGCGCCTGGAGCAAGGACGCGAAGGCGAAGAGCGGAAGCATGCGGAGGCGGATCATGGCGTCACCTGGTAGAGGCCCATCATGCCCATGTCCGAGTGCTCCAGGATGTGGCAGTGGAACATGTAGAGCCCATCCTGCTTATCGAAGTGCATGAGCATCCGCACCCTCTCGCCGGGGTTGACGCGAACCGTGTCCTTCCACCCCTGGTCGTTGGGCGCGAGCGGGCCGCTTGAGCGATCCAGCACCCGGAACTGGATGCCATGCACATGCCAGGGATGGGAGATGTCCGACGCGTAGTTGGTGACGGACCAGATCTCCGTCGCGCCGTGGGCGACGGCCTGATCCACACGGGCCATGTCGAAGGTGAGGCCGTTGATGGTGTCGTCGCCCCCGCGCTCCAAATCGAATTGCCGCGTGACGGTGGCGTTCTGCGGGTCGAGCGCGGGCAGCGTCGCCAGGTGCGCGGGCAGGGGCGAGGAGGCCACGAAAGCTCCCACCCGGAACTGCATGATCGGGAAAGGAGCGCCTTCCTTCAGGAGCGCGCCCGCCTCGTCCCCATCCCCACCCGCTCCGGGTGCTTCCGTGAACTTCCGGCTCACGAGGTAGAGCGATGTGCCGGAGTCGCCGCTGAAATCCACGACGATCTCCGCGCGCCCACCCGCGGGCACCATCACCTCGGTCACCGGCGCGGGAGCCGGGAGAAGCCCCCCGTCCGTGGCGATCTGCTGAAACACGCGGCCATCGCTCATCGCGAAAAGGTAGGACCGACGATTCGACGCGTTGAGCAGGCGCAAGCGAATGCGCGTCGCCGCGACCGAGGCGAAGGGCGACTCCACGCCGTTCACGAGGATGTGGTCGCCCATCTGGCCTTCCATGTCCTCAGGCCGAGTCAGGTAATCGAAGTCGCCATCGGCCTTGAAACGACGGTCCTGGACGATGACGGGCAGGTCGTTCACGCCGTAAGTCCTGGGCAAGTTCAACGCGGCGTCCGCGGAATCGTCCAGGATCATCATGCCCGCGAGACCCATGTAGACCTGCCGCCCCGTGTCCATGTGCGGATGCGGGTGGTACCAAAGCGTCGCCGAGGGTTGGTCCGGCGTGAACACCGACCCGCTGGCGCTTGCGCCCGGCGCGAGCCCCATCCCCGCCATGGGCGTGATGTCGGCGGTGTCAGCCACTTCGAGCCCATGCAGATGCACGGAAGTCTCGCCCGCCATCATGCCCGGCATGCTTCCCATTGCCGGAGGATCGGGGGGGAGCTGGTTGTGGATCGTCACCTGCGCGGGGTGGCCCTTCGTGAGGCGGAGGGTGGGCCCGAGGTAGGCCATGCCGTTGTAGCCGTAGGTCCGCGTGGCGATGCCGGGGGTGAAGGACTTGGACGACACCGCGGGGGTGAGGTCGTAGTGGTCCACCCCGCCGGACTGCGTCGGGGTCAACACCGGCGGAATCGCCAAGGGCTGAGAGAATTTCGCCGCGGCGGTGGAACCGTCCTCGCCGCCGCAACCCAGGAGGAACGCGGCGGCGAGGACGGCGAGAAGCGTGGACTTAGAACTCATAGCCAATCGCCAAGTTGAGCTGATTGCGGCCGGTCTTCGCGGCATTCTTGACCCAGCTGTAGTCGCCCTTCACGGCGATCTGGGGAATGGGTTTCCAGCTCAGGCCGGTGGTGACGATGCTCTGGTCGTTCGCGCCATCGGGCACGACGCCATCCAGCACTCGGGCTTGCGTGTTCATGCGCTCCCATCGGACGAAGGGGATGAGCGCCTGCTTGGAGCCGGTGAAACTGAGCGCGTCGTAGCCCGCCTCCAGATAGCCGCCCCACTGGCGGGTGCCCGCCTGGTAGGCCGGATCCGCGGCGCCGAGCGCGCCCAAGTCGGCCGCGCCGAGCGTGGTGCGGGCGTAGAGGCCGCGCAGCTGCCAGCCCATGGCCTTGTACTCCACATGGCCTTCCAGCAGCGTCGTGGGAATCGTCGTGTCCGCGATGGGGGCGCCATAAGGAGCCGAGTAGATCGAGGATCCCTTGTAGAAGCCAAAGCCCGCCGTCGTGCCGGGTAGCGGCTTCCAATCCAGGCGACCGGTGAGCGCGAAGCGGTTGGCGATGGCCTTGTTGCCATCCTGCCGCCCATCGCTGATGCCTTCGCCGCTGAACTTCGCGGCGTTCAGGCCCTCCACCAGATAGAGGCGGTAGCTTAGGTTGGCGGGGAGGTCACCATGCAGGCCCACGCCGTTCTCATGCCAGGTGGTGGGGATGATGCCGCCGCTCCGCTCCACGAAGGGCCGCGCCGCGCTGAGCACCGCCGGGGGTTCGTGGATCTCGTTGGTGAAGCCGAGCGGCAGGAGCAGCTGGCCCGCGCGGACATTGATGGCCTTGTTCACGAGGAAGTCCAGGTAGGCGAACTCGATGATGGCCTCGCCTTCCGGATGCTCATCGGAGTAGCCGCTGTGCTCGAATTCGATCTCGCTGTTGAAGACGATGCGCTCGTTGAAGTGGTAGCCGATGTAGAACACGCCGCGCAAGGTGTCGAACTGATCGTTCTTGGGGTCCACCGTCCCGTCCTGCAGCTTCTTGTCGAAGTTCTGGTAGAGGAATTCGCCGTAGCCGCCGACCGAAAGGCCGTTCGCGCCGTAGACCTTGCTGGCCGCGGAACCAAGCCCGTAGCTGCCGGCGCCGCCATCGGCGACGGGCGCGGCGGAGCCGGTCTGCTGGGCTTCGAGCGCTTGGGAAAGGAGGTCCACCTTCCGCTCGAGTTCCTGGATGCGTTGGGTCTCCGTCTTCGGAGGAGCTTGATCGGGCGCGGTCTGGGCCGCGAGCGGACCCGCGGCGAGCACGAGGGCGAGAAGGGACGGTTTCATCGTTTCTCCGAAAGAAGCACGGGGTGAAGCGCGCGGAACGCGCGGCTCAGCCGCGGCGCGCCAGTGTTGGGAAGGAAGGCCGCGGCCACGCCATGGGCGTCCGCCCAGGCGAGGCCCGCATCGGGGCCGAGGACATAGAGCTTGCTGAGGACATCCGCCTCGAAGCCGCGCGGGGCGACGATGGCCACTTCGCCCCAGGCCTCGCAAGGGCGGCCCGTGCGCGGGTCGAGAAGATGCTTGCCGCGCACCGCGTCACCGCTGCACGCGAGCGAAGCGTCGCGAAGCGGAAGCCGGATGCGCGCGTGGTCGCGCTGGATTGGATCGGCGATGGACACCTGGCGCGGTCGCCCAAAAGCCAGCAGTTGCCCGCCGAAGTCCAGCAGGCCCGACGCCACGCCCCGAGCCTTGAGAATCCCCGCCATGCGGTCCAGCGCGTAGCCCTTCACGAAGCCGCCGCCTTCAAGCCAAGCGCCATCGCTCAAGGTGGCGGTGGTGCCCGTCAGGGTCAGGTGGGACACGCCGCTGGCGCGACGAGCGGCCGCCGCTTCTTCCGGCGAAGGCCTCGCGCCGCCGTGTCGCGCGCCCCAGACCGCCACCAGACGACCCAGGGCCGGATCGAAGGCATCCCCCATGCGGGCCGACCAACCTTTGGCCTCCTTCAGGAGCTGAATCCATTCCGGGGAAAGCTCGGCCTTCCCCGACGCGTTCAATTCGCTCCAGGCGCTGTCGGATCGCCAGGTGGAGCAGGCCGCCTCGATGCGGGCGGCTTCTTCGAAGGCCGCCTCCGACGCCGCGCCGAGATCCCCTTCGCCTTCCATGTGGAGGCGGAGCCGGGTTCCCATGCTGAGCGTCTCGCGATCCAGTTTCGGAGCTGGACGCGTGAGGGCGGGAGGTGGGGACACAATCAACATCGAGACTCAGTCTCAATATAAACATTCCCTCTGTCAACCCCAATCCGATCCTCGCGCCCCGCCTGATTCCGCCACACTCAAGCCCATGGCCCTGTCCATCTTCCTGGCTCTGGTCCTGGCGCTCCAAGGCGGCATGGCCAAGGCGCTGCACCCCTTTCTGCGCAAAGGGTGGTGGCGCTGGCTGAACGGCCTCCTCCTCATCCTTAACCTGCCGATGCTGGCCTATGTGTCCTTGCGGACGCTCGGCCTCCACAGCCCCGCGGCGCTCGCGCTGCGACCCTTCGCGCGCGTCGGGCTCTACCTCCAGGTGATCGCGCTCCTCGTCATCCTCTGGTCCGCGCTCACGCTCCTCTTCTGGCGCGTTCGGGAGAAGATCCTGCGCAAGGAGGAAGGCCCGGAAAGCGCGAGTCGCCGCGCCTTCCTCCGCACCTCGGGCCTGCTGGGCGTCGGCGCCGCGGCGGCCACCAGCGCCACTGGCACCCGCGAGGCCTACGGCGATCCAGGCATCACGCGCCTGCGTCTGGCCTTTCAGGATCTGCCGAAAGGCCTGGACGGGACGAGGATCGCCTACCTCAGCGACCTGCATTCCGGCCCCCTCATCGGCGAAGGGTTGTTGCGCCGCTGGCGGGAATTGACCGAACAGGAACGACCCGAACTCCTGCTGTTCGGCGGCGATTTCGTGGATAGCCAACCGTCCGAACTGACGCCCCTACTGGCGGCCTTCGCTGGACTGCGCCCCCCGCTGGGGACCTTCGCGGCGCTGGGCAATCACGACTACTTCGAGGACCCGCGCCCCATCTGGCGGGACCTCGCCGCCGCGGGCATCGTTCCGCTCGAAAACGCTCACGCGCTCCTCGAACGCGATGGAGCACGGCTCGCGCTGATCGGACTCCAGGACCCGATGGCGCGCAACGGACGCTTCAACCGCGTGAGCTATGGTCCCGGTCCCGAGCCCGCGACCGCCGCGCGGGGCATCCCGCCGGATGCCTTCCGGCTCTGCCTCGCCCACCGTCCCAGCATGGTGGACGCGGCGCTGGCGACGGGCGCGCGCCTCGTGCTTTCCGGCCACACTCACGGCGGGCAGATCAACCTCCTTCCGGGCGTCTCCAGCGCGCGGATGCTCGGGCCCTACACGGGCGGGCTTTATCACCCTCACGGGCCGGATGGCCCCCGCCTCTTCGTGGGACGGGGCCTCGGCGTGGTGGGCCTGCCCTTCCGCATCCAGGCGCCGCCGGAGATCGTCATCTTGACCTTGGCGAAAGATTGATTCGATCTTTGTCGAATTATTCGCTTGCGCCCTGATTCGATATTCCTAGAATCAGGTTCAGGAGGCCGACCGTGGCCCGACAGGTGGACAAGCAGGCGGAGCGGATGAAGGCCCTGGGGCATCCCTCCCGCCTGGGCGTCCTCCGGCTCGTGGTGCGCGGCGACCCGGCGGGGACGCCCGCCGGGGAGATCCAGGCCGTGTTGAAGATTCCTGCCAGCACCCTCAGCCATCACCTGGACACGCTCGCCTCCACCGGCCTCCTGATTCCGGAGAAGGAGGGCACCTTCATCCGGTATCGCGCCGATTTCGCGGAGCTGAGGAAGCTCACCGATTACCTCTGGGAGGATTGCTGCGGCGGCGGCAAGAGCTGTTGTTGAGTTTTTTTCATTCACTATTTCCACATCCATCGAATCAAGGAGATCCCATGCACGGCATCCTCAAACCCCATGTCTCGCTCGATGTTTCCGACCTCGAAGCCTCCGTGGCCTTCTATGAGCGGTTCTTCGGCGCGGAGCCGCTCAAGCGGCGTCCCGGCTACGCCAAATTCGACCTAATCTCCCCCGCGCTCAACCTCGCGCTCGTGGAACACGCGCCTTCAGGCCGCAATGTGAATCACTTCGGCGTTCAGGTGGATTCCTCCGCCGCCGTGGAAGCCGCGCGGATGCGACTCCAGGCGGAAGGCCTCCTCGACCTCGTCGAGACGGGCACGACCTGCTGCTACGCCAAGCAGGACAAGGTCTGGACCGTGGATCCGGACGGCAACCGCTGGGAGGTCTTCGTCGTGCTGGAGGATGCGGACCGCATGAAGGGAAATGACGGCGCCTGCTGCGTGGACGCCGCGCCCGCTTCCTGCTCCACGGCGGTGGCCTGCGTCACGACGAAGGCCGAAACCGGCGTCTGCGGCTGTTCCGCGTGATCCGCCCCTTCGACCTGAAACGCCGCCTCGCGTCGGAAGCGCTGGGTTCGGCCCTGCTCGCCGCCACGGTGGTGGGGTCCGGGATCATGGCCCAGCGCCTCTTCGGCGGCAACGACGGTCTCGCGCTCCTCGCCAACGCGTTGGCGACGGGCGCGGGCCTGCTCGCGCTCATCCTCGCCTTCGGCCCCGTCTCCGGTGCGCACTTCAACCCGGCCGTGAGCCTCGCCTTTCAGCTCACCGGGAAACTCCGCCGCGCCCACGCGGGCGCGTACGCGCTCGCTCAGACGCTCGGAACGCTGCTCGGCGTGTTCGCCACCCACGCCATGTTCGGTCTGCGCCTGTTCCAGACCTCGACTCATTCCCGAAACAGCGGACCTCACCTGTTCAGCGAGGCCATCGGAACCTTCGGACTCGTCATCGTGATTCTGCTCCTAGACCGCCTGGACGCGCGGAGGACACCCTTCGCCGTCGCCGCGCTCGTGACGGGCGGCTACTGGTTCACGGCCTCGACTTTCTTCACGAACCCCGCGCTCACACTGGCGCGGAGTTTCACCGAGACTTTCGCTGGCATCCGCCCCATGGACGCGCCCGCCTTCATGGCGGTGGAACTGGCCGCAGCCATCCTCGCCACCGGCTTTGCCCAGTGGCTCTTCAAACACCACTCGGTGGAGACCCCTTGAAAACCATCCTCTTCGCCTGTGTCCAGAACGCGGGGCGCTCCCAGATGGCCGCGGCCTTCTTCAACGCGCTCGCCGACCCCGCCAAAGCCCGGGCGATTTCGGCCGGGACGCGGCCTGCCGCGCGGGTGCATCCCGAAGTCGTGATGGTGATGCGCGAAGCGGGCCTGGACCTTTCGAATGCCGTGCCCATGCCGCTCACGGCGGAACGGGCGGAGAGCGCGACCTGGCTCATCACGATGGGATGTGGCGAGGACTGCCCCGTCGTGCCCGGCATGGCCCGCCAGGACTGGCCCTTCCCCGATCCGCACGGACAGGAACTGGAAGCCGTCCGCGCCATTCGTGACACAGTGCGCGCGAAGGTCGAGGCCTTCGTCGCCGATCAAGGCTGGAGCTGACCTACTCGTGCCAGCCGCAGTTCGAGCAGTAGCGGCGGGCGCGGTAGGCGGCCTGCGCTTTCCGATCGTGGATGCGTCCGCGCCAGAAGAGCGGCGCCCAGATCACCGCGAGGATCCAGATGGGCACGCTGGTGCGGAGCATGGTCCCTTCCGGCGCGAAGAAGGGCGCGAGCACGCCGATCCAGACGAGGAAGCCGAAGATGACGCCGTGCAGCACCGCCTTGCGGGAAGGGGGGGCGAGCGGGTCCAGCTCGCGCGGGTCCGCGCCGGGCTTGCGGACTTCCTGCAGGTAGTGGTCCGCGACGGAGCCGAGGATTTCAGAGCCGCATTGGGGACAGGCCATCACTTGCCTTTCGCGCGGGCGGCGCCGAAGGGATCGCCCGCCTTCCACGCGGGCAGGGTCGCCGCGTCGGCCACGGCGTAACCGAGATCCAGCGTGAACTGGCCCATCTGCGCGGTGCCGCCCAGATCCCAGGCGGGATCGTATTCATCGCTGGGCTGGTGGTAGCGCTGATCGTAGCTGTCGTTCTTCGCCTTCTGAGCCTTGGTGTCGCCGAGGAAATCGCTGCCGCTCTCGATGGAGAACGCGGGGATGCCGGCCTTGGCGAAGCTGAAGTGATCGCTGCGGAAATAGCCGCCGCCGATGTCGGGCTGCTCCTTGGCCACCTTCAGGCCCATGGCCTTCGCCACCTGCGCGCCGGTGGCTCCGAGCGTCGTGCGCTCCGAGCCAGGCAAGCCGATGTCGCGGGTGGGGCCGACCCAGTTGATGGCGTCCAGGTTCAGATCGCAGGCGGTCTTGTCCGCGGGCCACAGCGGGTGCGCGGCGTAGGCCGCCGAGCCGAGAAGGCCCTGCTCTTCGGCGCAGACGAAGAGGAACATCTGGCTCCGCTTCGCCGGACGCTTCACCGCCGCCTCGGCCATGGCGAGCACGGTCGCGGTGCCGGTGCCGTTGTCCACCGCGCCGTTGTAGATGCCATCCTTGCCCGCCTTGATGAGCGCGGGGTCCATGCCCAGGTGGTCCCAGTGGGCGGTGTAGATCACGACTTCGCTCTTCAGCTTGGGATCGGTGCCGGGGACGAGGCCCGCCACATTGGCCTGGTCAATGATCCGCACCTGGCTCACCAGGTCGCCCTTCATCCGCACATTCATCGGCACGGGATGGAAGTCGCGCGTCTCGGCCTTGGCGCGAAGCGCGTCCAGATCCAGGCCCGCGGCCTTGAAGAGCCGCTCCGCCGAGGCGTTGGTGATCCAGCCCTGGATGCCGTTCTGGGCTTCGCCCGTGCCGGTGAGCTGGAAGCGCTCGCCGCCGTTGCTGTTCTCCACGACGCTCCAGGGATAGGTGGCCGAGGCATCCGTGTGGATGAGGATGACGCCCGCGGCGCCGCGCCGGGCGGCCTCTTCGTACTTGTAGGTCCAACGCCCGAAGTAGGTGAGGCTCTTGCCGCCGAAGCGGTTCGGTTCCGCCGCCGTCGGCTGCGGATCGTTGACCATCATCACGAGGAGCTTGCCCTTGCAGTCGAGTCCCTTGTAGTCGTCCCACTTCTCGCCGGGCGCGCTGATGCCGTAGCCCACGAAGACGAGGGGCGCGTCGAAGGCGATGTCGCCCTTCGTCGTGCCCGTGCCCACCACCATCTCGGGACCGTAGGTGAAGGACACCGGCTCCGCGCCGCCGGTGAATTCCAGTTTCGTCGCGGCGCGATCGGTGCGCACCCCGGCGATCTGCACCGGTTGCAGGTAGGAGCCGTGATTGGCGGGCTTCAGGCCCATGCGGGCGAGCTCGGTGCGCAGGTAGAGCATGGTGAGGGCGCCGCCCCGCTGGCCCGTCCCGCGCCCTTCCAGAAGATCGTCCGAGAGGAAGGCGAGGTGCGCGCGGATGGCCGCCTCGGACACCTTCGGGACCGCGCTCGCGGGCCGCGCTTGCGCCGCGAGCGGGGTGGCCATCGGAGCGGCGAGGCTGAGGGCGGCCAGGGCCGCGGCGAAGGTGCGCATGGATCCTCCGGGATGCCCGATGATACCCCGCGGCGCGAGGCTCAGGCCTTCCGAAGCGCGAAGGCCTGGAAGCCCTCCCCTTCCCAGGTCAGCGGATCCGGCAGGAACACGCTGGACGGCGCGTCATCCAGACCGAAGCGCGGCTCCCAGATCGCGGCGAAGCGCGCGTCCGAATGGGTCTTCACAAAGGCTTCGCGATGCCCGAGCCCTTCTTCGGGAAGCCAGGAGCAGACGGCGTAGAGAAGCAGCCCCCCCGCCGCGAGCCGCGGCCAGGCCGCTTCCAGCAAGGCCCGCTGGCGCTTCGCCAGATCGCGGAAGTCCAGCTCCCCACCGATCCACGCGAGTTCGGGATGTTTTTGCAAAGTGCCGCTGCCGCTGCACGGCGCGTCCAGCAGGATGAGGTCGAAGGCCTGGTCGTTCGCCCCAAGCCATTCCGCCGCGTCCGCTTCCACCACCTCGGCCTTCACGCGCCGCGCCGCGAGATTCTCCCGCAGCCGCGCGGCCCGCGTGGGACTGCGCTCCAGCGCCGTGAGCGCGGCGTCGGGGAAGCGCTGGGCGAGGGAGGTCGTCTTGCCCCCCGGCGCGGCGCAGGCGTCGAGGACGCGGACGGGGTGGGTCCTTTCTTCAAAGGCCATCAAGGCCTGGGAGCTCGCATCCTGCACCATGCCCGCGCCCGCGCGGAGCCACTCCATGGGCCAGGGCGCGCCCGGCTCCAGGCGCCAGCAGCCGACAAGGCCAGGATCCGGGACGAGCCCTTCGGGCGCTTCGCCGCGCAGAACCCGGAAGGCCGGTCGCGGCGGGTGGCGGAGCCGCGCCCAGGCTTCCGAGGCCTTCGCCTCCTGCTTCCGGGGCGACAGCGCCGCTTCGAGAATCCACTCCACGAAGTCGGTGCGGTCCGCGTCCGCCAGGGTCTCCAGTGCCGCCCGCAGCGCGCCCGGATCGGCCGTGGCCTTGCGCAGCAACGCGTTCACGAGTCCCTTGTGGACGGGAAAGCCCAACTCGCCATCCGCCGCCAAATCCACCGCCTCGTTCACGGCGGCGTGGGGCGCGACGCCTTCGAGCCACGCGAGCTGGGCGAGGCCGATGGCCAGCGCCACCTGGCTCCCGATGGGCAGGCCGCGCGCGGGGTCCTTCAGCTTGGGCCGCGCCCAGGCCCGCATGGCGCCCCAGCGGCGCAGGCACGCGCCCAGCAGAGCTTGGGCCAGGGCCGCGTCCGCCCCGGAAAGGTTCTGGTCCCAGCGCTCGGGCACACGCTCAGAACGGCCGAAGACCGCGTGGAGGGCCCGCGCCACCGCGCGGCGGGAAGGAGTGGCCATGGCTTCAGACTCTCACGGCCCCGTCTAAACTGGAGGGATGAACGACGCGCCCAAAGCCCGCCTCCTCCGGGCCCTTACCGAAGACCGCCACATCCGCCTCGCCGCGCTCCAAGCCACGCCGCTCTGGGACGGCGTGCGGCGCAGCCATCCGCACCTGGAGGCGGGCGCATGCGCCGCGCTCACGGAGAATCTCGCGGCCGTGGCGCTGCTCCAGAGCCGCGGCGGGTTTCACGAGCGGCTCCAGATCCTGCTCAAAGGCTCGGGCCGCGCCAAGGCCGTCGTCGCGGATTCCTGGCCGGACGGCACGCTCCGGGGCGTGCTGGATGTGGCGGCGGAGCCCATCGAGCACGCGTGGGTCTCCGGCCCGGGCCTGCTCCAGGTGATGCGCTCCAACGCCCAGGGCGCGCCCTATGTGGGCAACCTCGACCTCGTCGAAGGCGATCTCGCCAAGCAGGTGGAGGCCTACCTCCAGCAATCGGAGCAGGTGCAGGCGAGCCTCACCCTCTGGTGCGAAGAGGACAGCGGCGTGGCCGGGGGCCTGCTGGTGGAGCCGCTCCCCGATTGCCCGCCCGAGCGCCTGGAGCGCCTCGTCGCCGCGCTGGAAGGGCTCGAAGTGGTGCCCAACTGGGAGCGCACGCCGGAATTCCTTTTGGAGTGGATCAATCAAGGCAAGGGCGCGACGGTGCTTTCGGACGCCGATCTGGATTACCGCTGCCGCTGCCAGAAGGAGACCCTGGTCGCCACGCTCGCGGGCTTCAGCGGCGCGCAGCGGGACGACCTCTTCCGCGAAGGCGACCCCATCGAGGTGCGCTGCGATTACTGCGGCAAGGTCTACCCCATCACCCGGGCGGATCTGCCCGGCGCCGTGTCCTAGGCGGTCCCGGTGGCGCTCGTGGACATCAAGGAACGCGGGCGGCCCCTGGGCTCGCCGCTTTCCACTTGGGTTCAGTTCCGCCTCGTGCCCTTCCTGGGCGCGCACCTGCTCAAGCTGTGGATGGGCACGCTGCGGGTGCGCTTC
>CAYYJN010000037.1:0-19748 GCA_964472275.1 uncultured Solibacteraceae bacterium | reverse complement strand
CGGGCCCCCGTCAATTCCTTTGAGTTTCAGCCTTGCGACCGTACTCCCCAGGCGGAACACTTAACGCGTTAGCTCCGGCACGCCGGGGGTCAACTCCCGGCACACCAAGTGTTCATCGTTTACGGCGTGGACTACCAGGGTATCTAATCCTGTTTGCTACCCACGCTTTCGCGCCTCAGCGTCAGTTACTGTCCAGGTGGCCGCCTTCGCCACTGGTGTTCCTCCTCATCTCTACGCATTTCACCGCTACACGAGGAATTCCACCACCCTCTCCAGTACTCTAGCCTTCCAGTCTCGGATGCAGTTCCTGGGTTGAGCCCAGGGATTGCACATCCGACTTAAAAAACCGCCTACGCGCCCTTTACGCCCAATAATTCCGAATAACGCTTGCCCCCTCTGTATTACCGCGGCTGCTGGCACAGAGTTAGCCGGGGCTTCCTTTCCAGGTACCGTCAAGCACCCCGGTTATTAACCGAAGCGCCTTCGTCCCTGGCGACAGGGTTTTACAATCCGAAGACCTTCATCACCCACGCGGCGTTGCTGCGTCAGACTTTCGTCCATTGCGCAAAATTCCCCACTGCTGCCTCCCGTAGGAGTCTGGACCGTGTCTCAGTTCCAGTGTGGCCGATCACCCTCTCAGGCCGGCTACTGATCGTCGCCTTGGTGGGCCGTTACCCCGCCAACTAGCTAATCAGACGCAGGATCCTCTTTTAGCCCCTGGCCCGAAGGTCCCAGGGTTTCACCATCAACATCCCAGCCAATGGTCACATGCGGTATTACCACTCCTTTCGGAGCGTTATTCCCCACTAAAAGGTAGATTCCCCACGCGTTACTCACCCGTCTGCCATGCACCCTTGCGGGCACATCCGACTTGCATGTGTTAGGCACGCCGCCAGCGTTCATTCTGAGCCAGGATCAAACTCTCAAGTTTCAATCCGTTCAGAACGACCCATCCCGAAACTGACTCGCGTCAACCCCAGGCCTGGCTCGGTTCTTATCTTTTGGTTTCGTCTGCGACGGCTCGGACCTGAATCCAAACCTCGCAAGGCTCTCATCTTCTCTCCATCCGGTTTTCAAAGACGCCCGCAAGGCCGCGCCTCGCACACCCTCAGCCCTCAAGCCGCAGGAAGGATCAATTTAGCACGCCGGTGGGAAAGGTCAACACCCGATTTTGCGCGCGGTGGAATGGCGTGCCGTCAACGGCCCTAGAATGAATTCCATGGCGGAAATCCAGGTCATCGGCGCGGGTTTGGCGGGGTCGGAGGCGGCCTGGCAGCTCGCCCAGCGCGGGCATCGGGTGCAACTCTTCGAGATGCGCCCAGGGACGCTGACGCCCGCGCACCAGACGGGTCGCGCGGCGGAAATGGTGTGCTCCAACTCCTTCAAGAGTGATGATCCGAACTCCGCTACCGGCATCCTGAAAGCCGAGATGCGACGCATGGATTCGCTCATCCTGCGCTGCGCGGAAGCCACGCGCGTGCCCGCGGGAAATTCCCTCGCGGTGGACCGGGACGCCTTCTCCGAGGCGGTGACCGCGGCGCTTGCGTCGCATCCGGACATTGCCATCCGGGCCGCGATGGTGGCGGAGCCGGACTTGTCGAAGCCCACGCTCGTCGCCACCGGCCCCCTCACGGCGGATCCCCTCGCGGAATGGCTCGCGCGGGTGACAGGCTCCGAGCGGCTCCATTTCTACGACGCCATCGCGCCCATCGTGGAGCGCGACTCCATCGCCATGGACATCGCCTGGAAGGCCGCGCGCTACGACAAGGGCGGCGCGGACTTCATCAACTGCCCGCTGAACCAGGACGACTACAACCGCTTCCTCGACGCCTTGCTGGCGGCGGAGATGGCGCCGCTGCACGACTTCGACACGCCCTACTTCGAGGCTTGCCTGCCCATCGAAGTAATGGCGCAGCGGGGCCGCGAAACCCTTCGCCACGGTCCGATGAAACCCATCGGCCTCGACGATCCCCGCACGGGGCGCTGGCCCTACGCGGTCGTGCAGTTGCGTCAGGACACGCTCGCGGGCGACCACTTCAACCTCGTCGGATTCCAGACCCGCATGAAATGGGGCGCCCAAAAGGAGGTGCTGCGGCTCATCCCCGGCCTGGAGCAGGCGGAATTCGTCCGCTTCGGCTCCATTCACCGCAACACCTATGTGCTGGCGCCCAAAGTGCTGGATGCGACCCTCGCCGTGAAGGGCGTCCCGAATCTCTGGATCGCCGGACAATTGAGCGGCGTGGAAGGCTACCTGGAAAGCGCCGCGGGCGGGCTCGCCTCCGCGCGATTCCTGGACGAAACGCTGCGGACTGGAAGCGCGCGCTCCTTCCCCCGCGAGACCATGCTCGGCGCGCTGCTGCACTACCTCGCGAACGCTTCGCTCAAGGACTTCGGCCCCACCAACGCCATGATCGGCCTCCTCCCGGAGTTGCCGGAAGGCGAAGTGGACACCCGCACAGCGAAACGCGCGGGTGGGCGCGCGGGCGTGAAAGCCGCAAAGGGCGCGGCCCACCGCGCGCGGGCGCTGGCGGCGCTGGAAACCCATATCGCCCTGGAGGGCCACCCCGCATGAAACGCGCGCTTCCCTGGATCCTCACCCTCCTCGTCGCGGGCGCGGCGACGGCTGGCCTCTACCAGCTCGGCAAGCGCCAGCGCGGTCAGGCGCCCGCCGCCGCGCCCGCCACCGGCGCGCTCTTCACCGCGTCCCCCGCGGGGAGCGGCGCGCTCTTCCAACTCCACGCGGCGGCGGACCAACCGCTGCGGAGCGTCCGTTTCCTGCCCGCGCTGACGGATGGCGAGGTGATCGCGCAAGTGCTCACGCAAACGGGCGATCAGCTTGTCGGCTGGTTCGACGATGGGAAGTTCATGGGCACCTTGC
This sequence comes from uncultured Solibacteraceae bacterium, assembly GCA_964472275.1. Lineage (GTDB taxonomy): Bacteria > Acidobacteriota > Holophagae > Holophagales > Holophagaceae > JAFDVN01. The sequence continues at coordinate 16,870 of CAYYJN010000037.1, read as the reverse complement.
GGCTGCAGGTTCCAGAAAATGTCCCCCAAGCCTTCTTCCGCTTCGCGAATCTTGAGGACGCGGCCGTGCTTCCGGATCGCACCTTGCTCCTGCTGTACACGGATGGCACCGGCGGCGGAAGCGCGCCCTGGCTGATGGCGGTCGGACCGGACGGCGCCACGCGCTGGAGCGTGAAGGGCACCGGCACCGGCATCGCGCTGGAACCCGGTGGAAAATCTTGTCTGGTGTGGGACGCCGCGAACCTCGGTCGCGTCAGCTGGTCGGCAGGCGCATCGTTCAAGGCCCTGCCGCTTCCGGATGGCGTGAGCGTGCTCGACGCAGTGCTGCCGCTCGCGGGCGGACGCATGATGCTCACCCACCCCGGCGGCATGGCCATGCTCAACGGGGGCGTGTGGACGCTGACGCCGCTGCCCGACCCGAACGAGCTTTCCTTCCCTGGCTCCCTCGGCGTACTCGCGCCTTCGGGCGACGCGGTGTATTGGCAGCCCCGCCCGGGCCAACTCGCGAAGGTGGCCGCCGATGGAACGATCGCGCCCATCGCCCTCACGCAACTCGCCGCACCCACGGATCGCGCGCGGGATCTGGCCCTGCTTCGCCTCGTGGGGTCCGATTCGCGTGGGCGGCTCTGGTTCCGGCTCGCGACGCCTGATCTGACCGTCGCGCCGCACGCGGTCGCCGTGGACGCGCCGAGCCCCGCGCTCGCAGCCACGGCCGCGCTCACCGGCAGTTCGCCCGCCCCCGCGCCCTCAGCCGCGGCGGAGGCTCCAGCCCCTTTCGATCCCGCGCCGTGGATGGACTACCTGAAGGGCGGGCTGGACCGCGTCTATGTGTGGGATCCGAAGGTGAACGCGCTGACGCTCGTTGACTGGAAGGCCCGCTGGGCGGCGCTGGGCGCGCCTTCGGACTTCCCGCTTCCGCTGCCGCGCAGCCTCCAGCCCCAGGGCGGCGCGCTCCTGCTGGATCTGGACACGCGCGCCTGGTGGCTGCCGCTGGAGAAGGTCGCGCCCTGAGGGTCTATCCGTAAATAAGGCGGCCCCGCGATGGCCGCCAGCCGCGCGCCTACTTCAGCGTGCCCGGCATGTCGGCGAGGACATAGGCCATCACCGAATAGGCCTGGAGGTTGTAAAGCAGGTCGTCGTAATTGATGTGGTAGAAGGCGTCCGCCTTGCTGTGGTGGACATCGAAATACCGCGTGTAGTCGTGGCCCACGCCGATGCCCACCGCCCCATTGGGGATGAGGAAGCCCACATCCTCGCCGCTTTCGCCGGAGCGCATCTTCCGCGCGCCTTCGGGAAGCAACGGGGCGATGGCGTCCAGCGTCTGGACGGCTTTGAGGTCCGCGTCATTGCCGCCTTTGCCCTCGCCGGGGCCGCGCTCTTCGCCGTGGAGATCCACGGAGAAGCCCTGGATGCGGCCGTTGCCGCTGTCGCTCTCGAAGGCCGCGACGATGTTCGGCGATTCCGCCTTGTGGGCCGCGGCGTAAGCCTTCGCCCCGAAACCGCCCCACTCTTCGCAGGTCCAGAAGATCACGCGCACCGTGCGCTTGGGATGGAGCCCCGCCTTGATCATGCTCCGGGCGGCCTCCAGGCTCAGGATGGCGCCGATGCCATCGTCCTGCGCGCCCTGGCCCACATCCCAGGAATCCAGGTGGCCGCTGAGGATGACGACTTCCTTGGGTTTCTCCGAACCGGGAATCTCACCGATGACATTGCGCCCGGTGGTCGTGCCGAGCATCTTCGCGTCCATCTTCAGGCGCACGCGCACGGTCTCGCCCTTGGCGCAGAGGCGGTGGAGCCGCGACGCGTCCTCGATGGAGAGCGCCGCCGCCGGAATTTGCGGAACGCCCGCCTCATAGCCCATGGCGCCGGTGTGCGGGTTGCCCAGCGAAGCGCTGCCCACGGTGCGGATGAGGCAGGCCACCGCGCCCTTCTTGGCGGCCGTGCTCGCGCCGGCGTAGCGGTACATGACCGTCTTCCCGTAGCCCTCGTAGGGCGCGTCGAAAAGGACGATCTTGCCCTTCACCGCCGCGTCCGGCAGCTTGGCGAATTCGGCGAAGCCGCTGACCGCGACCACATCCGCCGTGATGCCTTCCATCGGCGTGCCGATGCTGCCGCCGAGGCCGATCATGTCGAGAGGTCCGGCCTGCTGGGTGAGCAGCTCGCAGGATTCGGCGCCGCGCGCCCAGTGCGGCACGGGCGCCTCTTCAAAGTGGACATTCTGAAGGCCCGCGGCCCTCATCTGCTCCGCCGCCCAATCCTCGGCGCGGACGAGCTCCTTCGAACCGCTGATGCGGTGGCCGATGTCGTCGGAGAGGTATTCCAGCGTGTCGTAGGCGTGCTTCGCGCCTTCGTCCTTCGCCTGTTGGAGGAGCTGGGTGGCCGCGGGGCGGTAGGCGTCCGCGAGCGGAGCCTGGGCCGACAGGCCCGCCACGAGCAGGAAGGGAAGCGCGGTACGGAACATGGGCACCTCGATGGATGCCTCATGCTACAAGGTAGTGACCCGGAAATCCGCTCAAGTTGACGCTTCGTTAGGATGAATCGGATGGAGCCCGCCCTTCCCAACCCCGGCCGCGCGGCCATCCTCTCCGCCTTGCGTGAAAGGATCGTCGCCTACGCGGCATCCCGTCATGGGAGGGAAAGCGCCGAGGATCTGGCGCAGGAGGTCCTGGTGGTCATCCATGAGAAGTACGGGGCGGTGGAGCGGATGGAGGAGCTGGTGCCCCTCGGCTTCCAGATCCTCCGCTTCAAGCTCGCCGCCGCGCGGCGCAAAGCCTTCCGACACGGCGAGCATCTGGAATCGGAAGTGGAGGCCCTCGCCTCCACCGAGCCGGATCCCGAAGCCGCGGCCGAACGCGCCCAGGCGGTGGAGCGGCTGCTCGCGGCCCTGGCGCGGCTCGGCGACCGCTGCCGCGACCTCTTCCGCCTCAAGCTCCAGGGCAAGGGCTTCGCGGAGATCCAAGTCCTGATGAGCGCCGAGAGCATCAACACGATCTACACCTGGGATCATCGCTGCCGGAAGCGGCTGCTGGAGGAGATGGGAGGCCGGTGGACATGAACGCGCGCGAAGCCGAGCGGCTCCTGGGCGGATACGCCACCGGCACGCTGAGCGAAGCGGAGCGGCAGGCGCTCTTCGCCGCCGCGCTTTCGGACCAAGAGATCTTCGACGCGCTGGCGGACGAGGAGAGCCTGCGCGAGCTGCTGGCGGATCCGGCCGTGAAGGCGCGCCTGCTCGCCGTGTTGGATGGGAGGCCCACGGTCGTCCCCTTCTGGCGTCGCCCCGCCACCATGACCCTCGCTGCGAGCCTGCTGGTCGCCGTCGGCGCGACGCTGATGCTGAAGCGGCAGCACCCCGAGCAGGTGCTGCCTCAGCCTTCCGTCCCTGCGCCGCTGGAGGAGCGAGCTCCCGCGGCCAAGGCCGCGCCCGCCGCGCCGCATGAACTCGCGAAACGGGTTCCGCGCCTGGAACCCCAACCCAGGCTTCGCAAGGAAGCCGCCGCTCCGTCACCACCTCCTCCGCCCGCCCCTGCGCCTGCCGCCGCTGTGTCGGCCGGAGCCACGATGGGAGCGGTCGCGGATCAGGCGCCCTCCCAGCCCCGCGCCGAGGCCAATAAGGCCATGCGCGAACCCCAGGGACTCGCCTTCTTCGCGCAAGCCCTTCCCGCCGCGCCCACCTGGGTCTGGGATGAAGACGCCTCCGGCCATCCGCGCCTCACCGTGCGATGGGGACCAGGCGGCCACCTCTACCTGGTGGAGCGCGATCCGGGTGGAACGCGGGTTCTCGCGCCCGTATCGTCGGATCAGGGCCACAGCGTCTTCGCGCCAAGCGGTGCCGCGCCGCTCGACCTCTATTGGCTGCAAGCGCCCGTGTCCGACCCCGCGCGTTTGCCCGCGGATGGGTCTGTCCCCGGCTTCCGAGCCCGCGTCTTCCCTCCCGAAGAAAAAACGCCCTGATCTGAAAGGGCGCCCGGCTTGGCGGCATTCCCCCCTGAGGCGCACCCGCGCCGACTGAGGAGGAACCCATGCGAAGCCTGTGGACCACCGCCGCCCTGCTCGCCGGAATGGCGGGCGCGGCCTCCCCGATGGCGCTGACGCTGATGCCGCCATCCCCGCGCCACCTCGCGCCGCCGCGTCAGGATGCGGATGACACCACCCAATCGCCCTACTTCTGGGTGAAGGGCGATGCCTCCATTGAAGCGCTGCCGCTCCAATCCACCTCCGTGAAGGCGGCCATCGCGGGCGTCATCGCGGATGTGAAAGTCACTCAGGTCTACCGCAACACGGGCCAGAAACCCATCGAGGCCGTCTACCTCTTTCCCGGCTCCACCCGAGCCGCCGTGCATGGCTTGAGGATGACTATCGGCGAGCGCACCATCGAGGCCCAGATCCAGGAACGCGGTCAGGCCCGCGCCACCTATGAGCAGGCGCGGCAGGAAGGACGCACGGCCTCGCTCCTGGAGCAGCAACGGCCCAATGTGTTCCAGATGAGCGTGGCGAACATCCTGCCCGGCGACACGGTGAAGGTGGAGCTGGATTACTCCGAGCTGCTGCGGCCCGAGGAAGGCACTTACCGCTTCGTCTATCCCACGGTCGTCGGGCCGCGCTACGCGGGCGTTCCCGGAACCGAGTCCAGCACGGGCGAGGCTTGGGTCGCCAATCCCTACACCCATGCGGGCGAAGCGCCCATGAGCACGCTGGATCTGGAAGTGAAGCTCGACGCGGGCATGCCCATCCAACGCATGAGCTGCGTGACCCACAAGACTTCCATCGCCTACGACGGCGCGGACGACGCCACGGTGAAACTCGATCCTTCCGAAGCCAAGGGCGGCAACCGGGATTTCATCCTGGACTACCAGCTCTCCGGCGCGAAGGTGGCCTCCGGCCTCCTGCTCTTCAAAGGCAAAGATGAGAACTTCTTCCTGCTCATGGCGCAACCGCCGAAGCGCGTCGCGCCCGCCGACATGCCGCCCCGCGAATTCATCTTCATCATGGATGTGTCGGGGAGCCAGATGGGCTTCCCGCTGGAAGTCTCAAAAACGCTCATGAAGGAGATGATCCAGGGCCTGCGGCCCCAGGACCGCTTCAATGTGATGGTCTTCGAAGGCTCGTCGGCCCTGTGGGCGCCCGAGTCCCGGCCCGCGACGGATGAGAACCTGCGATCCGCCCTCGCGTTCGTGCGATCCCAGAACGGCGGCGGCGGCACGGAACTGCGGGCGGCGCTCCAACGGGCCTTGGATCTGCCGCGCATCCCCGGCATCTCGCGCACCTTCGCCGTCTCGACGGATGGCTACATATCCGCGGACGCCTCCGTCTTCGACACCATCCGCGAACACTTGGGCGACGCGAACCTCTTCGCCTTCGGCATCGGCTCTTCCGTGAACCGCCACCTCATAGAAGGCATGGCCCACGCGGGCCAGGGCGAACCCTTCGTCGTGACGAAGCAGGCCGAAGCCGCCGCGGACGCTGAGCGCTTCCGCGCCTATGTGAGCACGCCCGCGCTGTGCGGCGTCCGGCTCCGCGCCGAAGGCTTCGACCTCTACGATCTGGAACCCCAGGCGCTGCCCGATGTGCTCGCCGACCGGCCCGTGCTCTGCTTCGGCAAGTGGAAGGGCGAAGCCAAGGGCACGATCACGATCTCAGGCCGCACCGGACGCGGCGACTGGAATCAGGTCTTCCAGGTGGGCGATGTGAAGCCGAGCGACGCCAACTCCGCCCTGCGTCAGCTTTGGGCGCGGGAGCGCATCCGCGCCCTTTCCGATTACGCCCAGTTCGGCGAGACACCGGAACGGACGAAAGAGATCACCGACCTCGGCCTGCGCTACCACCTGCTGACGGCGCACACCTCCTTCGTCGCGGTGGATACCCAAGTCCGCAACGCGGGCGGCGAATCCACGCGCGTCGTGCAGCCTCTGCCCCTGCCCGAGGGCGTGTCCGACATGGCGCTGGGCGGCGGCAACGCCGTCAGCGCTCCGGCAGCGATGATGCTCGCCGAGCCGAGCGGCTTCGCGGCCAAGCGCATGACCATCACGCGAGAAGAGGCAAAGGGAATGGCGCCGCCTCCGCCTCCCGCACCCACGATCACCTTGAAGGCTCTGAGCTGGGACTTGGCGGGTCAGCCCACGCGCGCGCTCCATTCGGAAGTGGAGGCGCAGCTCCGGGATCGGGCGCTTGCGAGCCTGCCATCCGGAACCGTCGTGACGGTGGAAGTGGACGCCACCGGCCAAGTGACCAAGGCCACCTTCGACCGAAGCTTTTCGACGGCGAAAGAAGCCGCCCGCGCGATCCGGACCTGGAAACTTCGCGCGTGGCGTCCGGGCCTGGCGGGCACGCTTCGCCTGACGCTCGGATGAGTCTGGCGAAGGACAAGAAGCCCCGGCTCTGGCTGGGGCTATTCATTTCCGGCTGAAGGCCTCGATCAGCGCTCTCACATCCTTCGCGACGCCATTGGGCACCGTGAAGGCGAGGTTGTACTGGGCGATCTTCCAGACGCCGTCCTTCAGCACCAACACGCCCGAGCCGCGGCAGGGGCCGAGATTCGGCGTGGCGAGATCCTCATCAAACCAGGCGGTCCTTCCATCCGATGAAACGGTGATGGCGCGGCGCGTGGCGCGGAAGCTCCAGGCCTTGCCCTTCGCGAAATAGGGATGGGCGTAGGCCTGGAACTGAGCCTTGGTCCAGCGTTCGGTGGCGTCCGTGCCCAGGAAGACGGCGTCATCCTCGAAGTGACCGAAGTAGCGCGCCTCGTCCGCCTGGGACGCGGCCAGGTGGAAGTCATCCAGCGCGGCGGCGATCTGGGTTTGAGGCGAGGCGGCTTGGACGAACGCGGGCGGAATCATCATCGCTTCCTCCGATGGGGCGTGGGAGAGCTCAATTGGATGCGCACTTCCATGCGCCCCGCGGCGTCCGTGGCGATCACCTGGAATTTCAAACGCCCATCCGAACCGGTTGGATTCTCGCCAGGCCCAAGGTTGAAGGCCGCGTCATCCAGTTCCCAGCGCCCGCAGGTGAAGCGCGGCTGGGGCGGCTGCGCCGTGCCGGGATGGGCGTCCAGCACGCGCTCGGGCCCTTGGGGCTCGCCTTCGCCGATGAGGTCGGGGTTCACATGGGCGACGATGAGGCCTTCGTAGCCCGGCCCCCATCGGAAGCCGACCCGGCCGCCATCGAAGCCCCAGGGACGGCGCACTTCGAAGGTCCAGAACGCGCCGGGCACGGCCGGATCGGGCACCACGACCTGTTGCGGATCCGCGCCGGGCGCGCGTTCCAGCGGGCGAATCCACCCGGTCCATTGGCCCAGGCGCGCGTCGAGGCGCAGCGAGCCCACCGTCGCGTGGAAGCGGCCCCAATACCAAAGGTCCTTCCGCACCCACGCGCCGGGCTGCGAAGGGCTGTAGCCCGTGTCGCCCGCGAAGGGCGGATCGTAGTGGCTGCGATCCCAACCGCGGTATTGGCCCACATCCATGAGATCCCAGATGCCCGCGGTGAGCGGGTCGTCGCAGCCCAGGTAGAGATCATCCACGCGCTCCTCGCCCATCTCGTGGAAGGCTTCGTGGACGATGTTGCCGAGGGGCACCGTCTCCGTCATCACCACCGCGCCCCATCGCTCCAACGGCGCCCAGGGCAAGGGGCGGAGCAGGCTCGTCGCCTTGAGGTCATGCTCCTCGCCGGTCATGGTCTGGGGCAGGCCCGGGCATATGATCCAGAGGTGATCCGGCTTGCCATCGGGCTTCAAGGCGCCGGTGCGGTTGTCCACGCGGTCCAGATCGCCGAGGGGCGCGCCCTTGAGGCCGAGGATCACCGCGTCGGCGATGTCGTACTTGGCGGCGTCCGAAGCCTCGTCGTGGTTCGGGTCTTCCATGGGGCGCCACGCGCCCTCTTCCAGGGCGAGGCTGCCCTTGCTCACTTCGTAGAGGTAGTTCGCGGCGCTGGACACGCCGGGCTCGCGGCTGAAGAGCAGCTTCCTCAATTCGGCGTCGGACACTTCGGGTTTCGCTTTGCGGAACTGGAGCCGCACGACGAACACCTTCTCCACGCGGTATTCCGGCGCGGGTCGCAGGTGGATGTCAGTCTTCCACTCGGGCTCCGGCACCAAGTCCCGCTGCCAGCCGTCCTTCTCCACGCAGAGCAGGTCGTCCTTCCCATCCAGCGCGAGGCGGAAGCGGCCTTCGGCATCCGTCACCGCCACGGGCGGCGGCGCGACGAGATCCAGATGGCGCGGACGGTCAGGATAGACGCGGACGCCCGCCAACGGCGCGCCGCTCGGCGTCAGCACCCGTCCCGTCGCGACGCCCGCGGAAAGCAGACTCCCGGCGAGGAGCAAGGCCAGCGCGACGGCCCGCACCCTAGCTCCGGGAGCGCGCCACCGCCGCGGCCAACCGGAGCAGGAGGCGGGCGCGATGGCGCACCTCCGAAGGCGGCGCCGGCAATTCCAGGTAGTCGTCCACCGCCGGATGCTCTTCTTCCAGCACCGTGAAATCCTCCGCCCAGTGCGCGAGGAGAATGGGCGCGTGGGGTCGTGCTTCCCGAAGGACGGGGATGAAGGCCGAGGCGCCTTCCACTTCCAGATCAAGGATGATGGCGGTCGGTTTCTGGGCGAGGGCCGCCTTCGCCTCGCCGACGGTGGCGGCGCGCAGCAGCTTCACCTGAGTGGGCAAGGCCGAGAGGAGCGACACGCTCAGTTCGGAATTCCCGGTGACGAGGAGCAGCGGGCCCGCCGAGGCGGCGTTGGGCGCGAGCCCCGACCAGCGGATCTTCAGATGCATCATGGCGCGGGCGCGGAGCAGGAGCGTGTTGGGCGGCTTGCGCATGAAGTCGTCGGCGCCCGCGGCGAAGCTGCGGTCCTGGGCGTCCTTGCCCAGCGCCGTCACCACCATCACGGGGATATCCCGCGTGACGGGGTCGGACTTGAGCGCCTCGCAGACGCGGAAGCCGTCCATGCCGGGCATGACCACATCCAGCAGGATCAGATCCGGCTGCAGGCCTTTGGCGAGCTCCAGGGCCTCCGCTCCGTCCGTCGCGGCCACCAGCTGCATGTGGAGCGCTTCCAGCTGGGCCTCCTGGAGGCGCCGGATGATGGCGTTGTCATCCACCACCAGCACCTTGCTGGGCCTGGGCTCGATCACCGGTCACCCCTCTGGTTCGTGCTTCCATTGGACCCGACTGGCGGCCCTTCTGCAATCGGCATCGGACAGCGGCCCCGCCCCGCGATACCATTGAAGGTTCGGCCGTAGGAGCCCACGCGTTGACCGACCCCAAGCTCATCCGCAATTTCTCGATCGTCGCCCACATTGACCACGGCAAATCCACGCTGGCGGACCGCCTGCTGGAGTTGACCAAGACCGTGGCCCAGCGGGACATGCAGGCCCAGATCCTGGACGACATGGATCTGGAGCGGGAGCGCGGCATCACCATCAAGGCCCACGCCGTCACCTGCAAGTACAAGGCCCAGGATGGCCAGACCTACACCCTGAACCTCATTGACACGCCGGGCCATGTGGACTTCACCTACGAGGTGAGTCGCAGCCTCGCCGCCTGCGAAGGCGCGATCCTCGTCGTGGATTCAACGCAAGGCGTCGAGGCCCAGACCCTGGCCAACACCTACCTGGCCCTGGAGAACGGCCTGGAGGTCTTCCCCGTCCTCAACAAGACCGACCTGCCCAGCAGCGACCCCGAGAAGGTGCTGCACCAGATTGACACCGTCATCGGCCTCGTGGACACGGCCCACAGCGTCAATGTCAGCGCCAAGACCGGCCAGAACTGCGAAGCGGTGCTGGAGCGCATCGTCGAGTGCATCCCCGCGCCCCAGGGCGACGCCGCCGCGCCGCTGCAGGCGCTCATCTTCGACTGCTACTACGACGCCTACCGGGGCATCGTGAGCCTCATCCGCATCGTCAACGGCACGATCAAGCAGGGCGAGCAGATCCGCTTCATGAGCAACGGCGCCGAATACCGCGTGGACGAGGTCGGCGTCTTCGACCCGAAGATGAGCAAGCAGTCCCAGCTCTCCGTGGGCGAGGTGGGCTACCTCGTCGCGAGCATCAAGCAGCTCGCGGATGTGAAGGTGGGCGACACCATCACCCACGCGCTCACCCACGCGACCAAGCCCGCCACCGAGATGCTGAAGGGCTTCAAGGAGATCCAGCCCGTCGTCTTCGCGGGCATCTTCCCGACGAGCAGCGACGATTTCGAGGATCTGCGCAACGCCATGGAGAAGCTGCGCCTCAACGACAGCAGCTTCACCTTCGAGCCCGAGACCTCCACGGCGCTGGGCTTCGGCTTCCGCTGCGGCTTCCTCGGCCTGCTCCACATGGAGATCGTCCAGGAGCGCTTGGAGCGCGAATTCGATCTGGATCTCATCACGACGGCGCCTTCGGTGCGCTACAAGGTCTACCTCACGGATGAGTCCGAGGTGGATGTGGACAATCCGTCGAAGCTGCCGGTGCTGAACAAGATCGCGCGCATCGAGGAGCCCATCATCGAGGCCACGATCCTCACCCGCTCGGACTTCGTGGGCGGCCTGCTCAAGCTCTGCGAGGAGCGGCGCGGCATCCAGCAGAAGCTGGAGTTCGTGAGCCAGGACCGCGTGATGCTCGTCTACGAGCTGCCGCTCAACGAGGTCGTCCTCGACTTCTACGACAAGCTGAAGAGCATCTCCAAGGGCTACGCCAGCTTCGACTACCACATGAAGCACTATGTGGAGTCCGACCTCGTGAAGATGGACATCCTCGTGAACGGCGAGGCGGTGGACGCGCTTTCCATCCTCGTCCACCGGGCCAAGAGCACGACGCTGGGCCACGCCCTCTGCGGCAAGATGAAGGATGTGATCCCCCAGCAGATGTTCGATGTGGCCATCCAGGCCGCCATCGGCGCCAAGATCATCGCCCGCACCAATGTGAAGGCCCGCCGCAAGGATGTGCTCGCCAAGTGCTACGGCGGCGACATCAGCCGCAAGAAGAAGCTCCTGAACAAGCAGAAGGAAGGCAAAAAGCGGATGAAGGCCATCGGAAGCGTAGAGATCCCGCAAGAGGCCTTCCTCGCCATCCTCAAGGTGGACAGCTAAGCCATGGCCCAGCCTTCGCTTCAACTCCAGGAGCAACCGGCCAAGCCGCCGACGAAGCGCGGCTATGTGATCTCCGGCGGCATGAAGATGGCGCTGCTCGCGCTGGTGGCGGGCGTGCTCTACCTGCGCCTCATCACGCGCCAGCGCAAGCGCAAGTTGATCTGCAGCCACTGCGGCGAGAAGAACCCCCACCACCTCGTGAACTGCCAACGCTGCGCCGCGCCGCTGTTCCGGGGGAAGTAGGCCCACCACCGCGAAGAAATCAGCGACTACGCGGAGGGCAGCGGAGAGCAACGGAGAGCAACGGAGAAAAGCTTCTCCGTTAGACCGCGTTCACCGAAGGTCTATTTGTCAGAGCGCAGAACTGCATTCTTGAACAGCTCCTGCCAGCAATGGCTTTGGCCTCTGCTCCCCTCCGCCCCTCCGCTGCCCTCTGCGTGGGCGACTTGATTACAGATCAATGTCGCCCAGCTCGCCGCCTTCGGCGATGGGGCTGCTGAGGTCCAGGTCGTTGTCCTGGCCGATCATCTCGCTGGCGGAGCCGTACATCTGGCCGATGACCTGCTTGCGCCCTTCGAGGGTCTGGATGAGTTCGTTCACGCGCTTGATCTCCTGCGTGAGGCGCGTGTATTCGGTCTTGATGGTGCCGTTGATCTGCGTGACCTCGTCCTTGCAACGGGTGCGGGTGGTCTCGTAGAAATCTTTCTGGTCCTTGGTGAGTTCCATGGGGCGCCTCGGAGGTTTGTTGGAGTGGAGTGTAGCGCGGCCCGGTCAGTGGGCGGCGGGGAAGAGGTACCAGGCCAGCAGGGCCACGCCGACGATGGCCGCCAGCACGACGAGCAGGGCCCAGCTCGGGAGGTTCTTGGAAGTCTCCATCTTGGGCGCTTCGGGCAGCGGCTCCAGCGCGGACTGGGGCGGCGGCGGCAGGGGCGGAAGCGGCTGGGACGGCGTCGGCGGCATGGAGCGCCCGAAGAGGGTCGGCACGCCGTCCTGGGTCGCGCCCGGCACGGGAGCCGGAGGCGGCGGCAGGGCCGCGGGAAGCGGGAAGCGGCTGCGGACCACTTCCTCGACGCGCTCCTTGGGGCCGAGCAGCACGGCCTCCAGGTATTCGGCGATGTCGTGTTCCGCCGGGATGTGGCCCCGCTTCATCAGCAGGTCGCGGAGATCGCGCTCCAGGAGCCGGGCCGAGGCGTAGCGCTGCTCCACGCTCTTGTGCAGCGCGCGGTTCACGATGTCGGCCATGGCAGGGGAGATCTCGGGATTGATGGCGCGCAGGTCGCCGATCTTGCCCATGCGGACCTTCTCCAGCACGCCCATCTCCGAATCCGCCTGGAAGCAGCGCTCGCCGGTGAGCATCTCGAAGAGGACGAGGCCCAGCGAGTAGAGGTCGGAGCGGTTGTCCAGCGGCTGGCCGAGGGCCTGCTCGGGGCTCATGTAGAGGAGCTTGCCCTTGAGCGCGCCGGCCACGGTGTGGCTCGCCTTCGTCGCGGCCTTGGCGATGCCGAAATCCACGAGCTTCACCGCGCCCTCGGTGCTGATGAGCACATTCTGCGGGCTCACATCGCGGTGGACGAGCTTCAGCTCGCGATCGTCGAAGCCGCGCTTGCGGTGGGCGTAGTCGAGGGCCGACGCGACCTTCATCGTGACGAAGGCGGCGATGGCTTCCGGGAAGGGCTTGCCGTATTCCTTCGCCTTGCGGAGCAGCGTGCGGAGGTCGCGGCCGTTCACATACTCCATGGCGATGTAGTAGGAGCTGCCCGCCTTGCCCAGATCGAAGATCTGGACGATGTTCGGGTGCGTGAGCTGGGCCGCCAGCTTCGCCTCGTCAATGAACATCGTGGCGAAGTCCTCGTTGTCCACGAGGTGCGGCAGAATGCGCTTGATGGCGACGATCTTCTGGAAGCCCTGCACGCCGCGCTGCTGGGCCTTGAAGAGTTCGGCCATGCCGCCGACGGCGATCTTCTCCACGAGGAAATAGTTTCCGTATTCCTCCGCGCCCGTGGGAGGCGGAGGCGGCGGGGCTTCGGGCATGCGCTCGGCGACCAGCAGCGCCGGGTCGGGCGTGGGCGTGAGTACTTCCACCTGGTCGTCGTTCCAATCGAAGGGATCGTGGACGCCCGAGATGCCGCTGAGGGTGATTTCATCCTTGCGGATGGCCGGTTGCTGCCCCGAGATCGGACCGCTCGGCGGCAGGGCCGGGGACAATTCCGAAGGCGAGAGTTGGGCGCGGATCTGGCCTGAGGTGGTCGGCGTCGCTTGAGGGATGGCCTGGGCCATCTGGCTCGGCACCTGCCCGGGCTTGAGCAGCGGCGGCGGGCGCAGGGGTTCTTCTTCAGAGGCTCGGGCGGGGATGGGCAGCGGCGTGGGCGGCGTCGGGATTGGCAGCGAGGTCGGCGGCGTGGTGCGCAGCTCCACCGGGGCGTCGTCCTCCAGGTCTTCCAGCAGATCGCCGAAGAGATCCTCCGATTCCAATCGTCCCTGACGATCCGGGCGGAAACGGCGCAGGGAGGCGGTGAGATCCCCATCGGCCTGGGCGCGCTCCAGGAAGCCCTGGACGCCAAGGCCAATGCTGCGCTGGGCCTCGCTCTCGGTGATCAACAGGATGGGCAGGTGCGGATCGCGCTGACGCAGCAGGTGGACGAGGTCGAAGCGGCCCGGCCCATGCTCCGGGTCCACCACCAGCAGATCCGGCCTCCAACCCTGCTGGATGAAGGGCGGAAGCTCATCCCCCTTGGCCGCCTCCACCGCCCAGCCATCGGCCTCCAGGGCTCGGCGGAGACCCGGGGTCCGGACGGGATCACCGTCCACGAGTAGCAGGTAGGGGGGCGCCATGCGGGTGTCCAAAGGGCGTGGAAAAAGCAGGATACTCGGAGGGGGCAGGCCGCTCAACGCCTCGTCTTGCAAGAATTTCGTTGGATCATGCCCCCTTCCCGAGGTAACCTTTCCCTTCGGCCTGGGCTCCGCCCGGGCGATTCCACGCAGAAGGGGGGGAAACCAACCATGCCGCTCGTCAAAGTCAAAGAAGATGAGACCTTCGAGAACGCGCTGCGCCGCTTCAAGCGCAAGTGCGAGAAGTCCGGCATCCTCGGTGAGCTGAAGAAGCGCCAGCACTTCGAGAAGCCCTCCGCCAAGCGCAAGCGCAAGATGCTCGCCGCCCGCAAGAAGGCCCTGAAGCGCCTCGCCCAGGAACGCCGCATCCTCGGCGCCTGATCAAAAGGCACAACCATTTTGAAGGCCCGCTCCGGCGGGCCTTTTTCATCACATGAATCCTGAACTGACTTCCCTCGAATTCGGAACGGTCCTCACCCTCGTCGCGTCCTACGCGCGGACGGACGGAGGACGGGCGCTGCTCGCCGACGCCGGTCCCTGGGACGGTCGCGCGGGCCTGCGCCGCCTGCACCAGGTGGAGCTCGACGCCGCATGGCGCCTGGAGCCGGGCCGCTTCCCGGTGCAGGGCATGGACGAGGCGCTGAATCAACTCCTCCATCCCACAGGCTGGTTGGAGCCGAGCCACTGGCGGCAACTCCGCGATGGACTGCGCGCGATGGCGACGCTGCGCGCGTCGCTGGCCGGGCTCGATTGGCCCGCTGAACGGACTGCGCCCGAAGGCACGCACCTCGGCATTGATCGCCTGCGCGTGAACGCGGAGTTGCTCCCGGACCCTTCGCCCCTCGCCGACACACTCGCCAAGGCCTTCGACGGCGACGGCAACTTGGACCCCATGCGCGTGCCTGGCCTCGCGGATCTGCACCGCGAGCGAGCGTCCGCCTTCCAAGCCGTGCAAGCCAAACTCCAGAAGACGCTCCGCTCCGCGCCCGAAGCTTTCAACGAACTCTCCATCGTCGAGCGCAACGGCCGCTACTGCCTGCCCGTGCGCTCCGACCGCCGCGGCCTCGTCGGCGGCCTCGTGCTGGACCGCAGCGGCAGCGGCGCGACGGTCTTCATGGAACCCATGGAGGCCGTGCCCCTCAACAACGCCTTCGTGGAGGCGGACGCCGCCTACCGCGAGGCCGTGCAGGCCTTCCTGCGCGAGCTGCTTGCCGAGCTGCGGTCCCGCGTGAATGACTTCGTGCGGTGGAGGGAATTGCAATCCTCAGCCGACGCGGCCCTGGCCTGCCTGCGCTGGGGCGCGGTGTGCGGCGGCCTCCTGCCCGACGGCGGCGCGCGCCTCTGCCTGCTGGAGGCGAAGCATCCGCTCCTCCTGCCCGCCGTGCGCGAGGGCCTGGGCCTCAACGCGCTACCCCACGCCGTCGTTCCGCTCAACCTCGTCATGGAGGCCGATCGCCCCGGCCTCGTCGTCAGCGGCTCCAACACCGGCGGCAAGACCGTCGTCCTCAAGACCGTCGGCCTGGTCTGGGCACTCGCCGCCAGCGGCTTCGCTGTGCCAGCCGCCGCGGGCACGGCCTTCCCGCCGCTGCCAAGCTTGCACGCGGACATCGGCGACCATCAGACCTTGGTCGGCTCGCTGAGCACCTTCAGCAGCCATGTCGTCCATCTCAAGGCGATTCTCGATGACGCCAAGGAAGGCGGCCTTGTCCTGCTGGACGAGCTGGGCACGGGCACCGATCCAAAAGAAGGCGCGGCCCTCGGCATCGCCGTGCTGCACTCGCTGTCGCGGCGCGGCGCCTGGGTGCTCTGCTCCACGCACCTCGGCGACATCAGCCGCTGGGCGCTGCGTCATCAGAAATTCCAGAACGCCTCCGTGCAATTCGATGAGGAAAGGCTCGCGCCCACCTACCGCCTCCTCGTGGGCCAGCCGGGCCAGAGCCGCGCCCTCGCCATCGCCGCGCGGCTGGGGCTGCCGAAGCCCATCCTCGAAAAGGCGGAAGCGACCCTCGGCGAGCGGGAGCGCGACTGGCGCGAGTTCCTGCAAGAGCTCGAGGCCGAACGCCTGCGCCTCGTGGAGGAATCCGAGCGCCTGGAGACGATGCTGCGCCGCGCCAACCACGACAAGGACATCCTCGCCCAGCGCGAAGCCAAGCTGCGCGAGGACCAGGAACGCTTCGCCCGCGAAGGTCAGGATCGCGTGCAGCGCGTCCTCGACTTCCTGGACCACGAAGGCAAGCGCCTCGTGAAGGAACTCAAGCAGCAGGCCAAGGCGCCCGGCGCGAATCCCGACCGCCTCGGCAGCGACGCCAACGAGCGCGTGAAGACGCTTGCGCAGGTGGCCGCCGCCGAGCTCGGGCCGCTTTCGAAAACGCTCAAGGCCTCCGCCAAACCCGCCGAGCTTCAAGTGGATGACCACGCCCGCCACAAGGGTCTCGGCGTCGAAGGCCGCGTCGTCGAGCGGAAAGGGGACCGCGTCGTCCTGCTCACGCCCAACGGCCGCCGCCTGGAATGCCGCCTCAGCGAGCTGACGCCCATCGGCGCGAAGGAGGTCGAACGCCCCAAGGGCCGGGTGCGGCTCCAGGTGGAAGCCGAAGACATCCAGGACGAGCTGAACCTCATCGGCCGCGCCTCGGACGAAGTGGACGCCGAGGTCTACCGCTTCGTCGAGCGCTGCATCGGTGGCGGCGCGCGCTTCGCGAGGATTGTCCACGGCCACGGCACCGGCAAACTCAAAGCCGCCGTCCGCGCCGCCCTCAAAGGCCACCCCGGCATCTCACGAATCGAAGACGCGCCACAGAATCAAGGCGGAGCGGGCGCCACGCTGATCACCTTCCGGTAAATAACCACGCGGAGGGCAACGGAGAGGCGGAGGGCAGCGGAGGAAAAGCCATTTCTCCGCTGCCCTCCGCTACTCCGCCTCACTCCGCGTAATCGCTTTGGGTCTTAGGAAGCAAACTCGGGAGTGAGACGATGAAAGCCGCGCCACTCC
>CAYYJN010000036.1:0-19826 GCA_964472275.1 uncultured Solibacteraceae bacterium | reverse complement strand
CGGCGAGCTGGGCGTCCAGGCTCACGGGGCCGCCCCAGTGGAGGGCCTGGTGGGCGAGGGAGAACATGCGGCTGCTGGCGCTTTCCTGGCCGAAGACGAGGGCGACCTTGGCTTGCCGTTTGGCGCGTTCCAGCTCCTCCTCGGGCACGAGCGTCGCGCGCAGCTTCCGGCATTCGGCCATGGCGCGGGACACCAGCTCGCGCGCCTGCGCGGGCGCGCAGCCAGCCGAGATCTGCAACGCGCCGGTGTCCGCGTAGGGCGTGTGGAAGCTGCCCACCTGGTAGCAGAGACCGCGGCGCTCGCGCAGTTCCAGGAAGAGGCGCGAGGCCATGCCGCCGCCGAGGATGTGGCTCAGCAAGGACACCGCCGTGCGGTCGCGGTCCGTGTGCGAGGGCGCGGGGAAGCCGAGGACGAGGTTCGTCTGCTGCAGGCCCTTCTTCGGCGCGTTGAGCAGGAAGGGGCGCGTGGCGGCTTCCGTTTTCGCGTCCACGCCGCCGCCCTTCCGCAGCTTCGCGAGGATGGGCTCCAGCAGCGGCAGCAAGGTTTCCGGCGTGACGGCGCCCGCCGCGGCGATGACGAGGTTGCCCGCGCGATAGGTGGACTCGAAGAAGGCGCGCGCGGATTCCGCGCCGTAACCGGAGACCTGATCGCGGCGGCCCAGGATGGGATGGGCCAGCGCCGAGTCCTTCCAGAAATCCATGTAGAAGAGCTCGCTGACCCAGTCGTCGGGCTGGTCCTCGCTCATGGCGATTTCTTCGAGGATGACGCCGCGCTCGCGCTTCAATTCCTCGTCATCGAAACGCGGGCTCGTGACCAGCTCGCCCAGCAGATGCGTCAGCTCCGGCAACTGGTCGGAAAGCACGCGGCCGTAGAAGCAGGCGACTTCTTTGCCCGTGAAGGCGTCCACATGGCCGCCGAGCCGGTCGGTCGCCTCCGCCACCGCGTCCGGCGTGGGGAAGCTGGCCGTGCCCTTGAAGACCGTGTGCTCCAGGAAGTGGGCGAGGCCTTCTTCGTGCGCCGCCTCGTGCCGCGACCCGCGCCGCACCCAGAACCCGAGCGACACGCTGCGCGCGTGGGGCAAGGTCTCGATGAGGATCTCGGGGCCGCCCGTCGGGGCGGAGCGGAAGGGCTCGGGCATCCATTCAGGCTACTGGCTCCGGGCTTCGGGCTACACGGTTGATTCCGGCAGGACCAGCCGCGTAGCCCGTAGCCCGGAGCCCGAGGCCCGGTTCAGCCTTCCGCCTCCACGCCCGCGAGCCCCACCGGCGTGGCGTGGAGCTTCCATCCGCAGGCGGCCCAGAAGGCGAGGCCGACGAGGACGAGGATGAGGAAGGCGAGTCCGGGCGCGGTGTTCACCTGGACTTGGGCGAGGAGTTCCGTCGCGCTGACGCTGTGGCCGCGGCTGCCGGCGAGGCTTTCGATGTAGTGGGTGAAGGTGAGGCGCTGGAGGAAAGGCGGGAAGACGGCCGTGAGGCTTTCCCACCCGAAGAGCCAGAGCGCCGCCCAGAGCGTGCCGCGCTTGAAGAGGAGCCCGAAGAGCGACACGAAGGCGAGCATGGCCCACCACGCGGCGGTGAGCGCGGCGACGCGGCCCAGGAGCAGGTCGCTGTCGCCGCCGAGGATCTGCAAGGCGAGCGCGCCGATGATGAGCCAGGCCGCGCCCCAGGCGAACCATGGCAGGCCTTTGCCGAGCGGCATGGCCCAGGCGGGCGCGGGCCGTGTGAGCAGCAGCGGCAGGGTGCGCTGCTCCAGGTCCTCGCGGATGCCCGCCGACGCGGCGATGAGCGCCATGATCGGCAGCACCGCCTTGGCGAGGATGAGGTGGAAGACCATGAGGGCAGTGCTCGCGGGCAACGCGTGGCCCTGCATCGCGGCCAGTCCGGAGATCAGCAGCGCGAGCCCCACGGGCGCGATGACGAGGGCGGCGAGCACCCAGCCCCGCGGCTGGAGCACCCGCGGCGCGTAGCCCGCGGCGAGGGCGCGCGCGGTCTGGAAAGGCGTGACGGCGCTCATGCGTGGTCCTTCGTCAAATACTGGAAGACCGCTTCGAGGTTGAGGTCCAGCGGGTCGAGTCCGGTGATCGGAAGGCCGCCCTTCGCGGCTTCACGCTGGAGGCGCGGCAGAAAGTCGCGCGGGTTGCGGATGCTGAGGACGGCCGCCGCGTCTTCGAGCCGCAACGCCACCAGCTCCGGTTGCTCCACCGCCCAGCGCGACAACGCGCGCGCTTCGCCGGAGAGGCGCAGCTCCACCGGATGGCGGTCGAGCAGTTGGCGGATCTCCGTCACGCTGCCTTCCGCCAGCAGACGGCCGCGGAAGAGCAGGAGGATGCGGTCCGTGAGCTGGGCCACTTCGGTGAGGATGTGGCTGGACACGATGACGCGCGCGCCATCATCGGCGAGTCGGCGCAGCAGCTCCATGAGCGTGAGGCGGGATTCGGGATCGAGGCCGTTGAAGGGCTCGTCGAGAATGAGCAGCTTGGGCGCGTGCAGCAACGCCTGGGCGAGGCGCATGCGCTGGCGCATGCCCTTGGACATGCGCGGGAAGGGCAGGTCCGCCCGGTCGCTCATGCCCACGGTGTCGAGGGCCTTCGCCATCGCCGTCTCCAGCGCGGCGCCGTCGAGGCCGGAGAGGCGGCCCATCATGCGGAGCCAGCCGCGCCCCTTGAGGCCCACGGGCAGGCGATCGCCCTCAGGGACGAGGCCGAGCTTCGCGAGCACGGCCGGGTTGCGATAGGGCGCTTCGCCGAAGATCTCCACCGATCCGCCGCTCGGGGGAAGCAGGCCTGAGAGCAGTTGGAGCAGCGTGGACTTGCCCGCGCCGTTGGGGCCGAGCAGGCCGACGATGCCGCCGCCTTCAGGCAGCTCGAAGGTCGTCGGGCTGAGGCCGAGGACGGCGCCGTAGCGCAGAGAGGCGCGTTCGAGCCTGATCGTCATCGCGCCACCTCCGGTGTTTCGCAGCGCTCTCGCGCGATTTCCGAGGCCCGTGGTCCGTGGTCCGTGGTCCGTGGCCCCTTCATAGCACGGCCTCCGAAGGCTGGGTCCGGTTGCGGAGCAGCAGGGTCCATAGCGTGAAGTGCGCGACCGTGCCGATGACCGCCGGTCCCCACCCGAAGCGTCCGCCGGGCGCGCCGCAGAGCAGGTTGGACCACTGGGCCGTGAGGCTCATGGGCGAGATGGCGAGCCACGCGCCGTTGCCGAGCAGGCCGAAGAGCATGCCGCCCAGCGCCTCAAGCCCGAGCGCCACGCCGATGACCCACGCGATGCCCGCGCGGGGCGTGCTCGCGAGGCTCGACGCGCCGCTCGCCACCGAGCCCATCAAGAGCGCGATGATGAGCGCCGCCGGGACGAGGCGCAGCGGCGTGCTCGCCCACATCACGCCGTGCAGGCCCGTGAGGCCCACCGAAAGGAACCAGGGCAGCAGCGCGAAGAGCAGCAGGATGACGAGCGGCACCAGCGACGACAGGCCGAGCTTGGCGAGCCAGTAATCGGAAGGCTTCACGGGATGCGCGTACATCAAGGGCCGCACGCGGTAGAGCGTGTCCCGCGCGACGAGCCCGCCGCCGACGAGCGCGACGAGGAACCAGAGCAGGTAGGTGAGCCAACCGCCGATCATGTCCGCGTGCCACGCGGCGCCTTGGGCCAGCACCGGCGCGGCGGCTTCCATCATCTTGCCGATCACCGCGTTCTGGTCCTTCAGGTAGTAGAGGTACACATAGCCCAGGCGCCAGATGAGCATGAAGGTGAAGATGAAGCCGAAGAAGCGGCCCATCTTCTGACGCAGCACGCGGCGCAGGTCGAAGCGCGCGATGACGAGAGCCGGGTGCTGGCCGAGCGAGAGATCCGGCTTGGGCGGAAGGCTTGGAGCGTAAATGGGCATCAGGCCTTCTCCGGGTGCAGCGCGCGCAGGAGGACTTCATCCAGGCGGTCGTGGCGCGGCGTCACCTGCACGAGCACCGCGCCCCGATCCTCCGCCCAGCGGAAGGGGCCGAGCGGATCGGCGTCCTTCAGCTCCAGGTCGTAGTAGCCGTTCCGCGCTTCGTGAAGTTCGCCGAGTTCGGCGAGCCCGCCTTCCTGCGCCTGCGTGAGCGGATCGAGGAAACGCAGCTCCACGCGCTTGGAGAGGGCCTTGCGCAGGCCCGCCATGGAGCCGCTCGCGGAGATGCGGCCCTTGTCGAGGATCACGAGCTGGTCCGCGACTCGCTCCACATCGCCCAGCAGGTGGCTCGCGAGGATGACGCCCGTGCCCAGCTCGGCGTGGACCTTCATCACGAGCTCGAGCATGCGGCGGCGGCCATCGGGATCGAGGCCGTTGGTGGGCTCGTCGAGGAAGACGAGTTCGGGCGAATGGACGAGGGCCTGGGCCAGTTTCACGCGCTGGCGCATGCCCGTGCTGTAGCCGCTCACGGCGCGGTAGCGGGCCTCGTCCAGGCCGACGAAGTAGAGCACCTCGTGGGCGCGGTCCCGGGCGGCCTCGGGTTCCAAGCCCGACAGCTCGCCCCAGAAGGCCACCTGCTCGTAGGCGGTGGCGTCCTCGATGAGCGCGTCGTATTCGGGCATGTAGCCGATGCGGCCCCGCAGCTTGGCGGCTTCCGGCGAGCCCAGACCCACGCCCAGCACGGAGCCGCCGCCCGCCGAGGGCTCCAGCAGGCCGAGCAGCGTCTTCAGCAGCGTGGATTTGCCGGAGCCGTTGGGGCCCAGCAGGCCGACGATGCCTTCCTCCAACGCGAGGCTCATGCCCTTGAGGGCGGGCTCCTTCGCGCCGGGGTAGCGGACCTCCAGGCTGTCAAACGCGATCACGGGAACTCCGGGAACAAGATCGGCACAGGGGCGATACGACCCTGCGGGCGGATGGCTTAGGCGAGCTTAGCAAAAAGCTCCCCGGAGGCCTTTCGTCGAGCCGCCTCAAGTACCTGCCGGATTCCCTTCGTGATTCAGTGGGCCAACCGTCGTAGCTCCGCCAACGCCTTCTGGCTTTGCGAGTCGCCTTGATCCGCGGCTT
This sequence comes from uncultured Solibacteraceae bacterium, assembly GCA_964472275.1. Taxonomy (GTDB): domain Bacteria; phylum Acidobacteriota; class Holophagae; order Holophagales; family Holophagaceae; genus JAFDVN01. The sequence continues at coordinate 14,828 of CAYYJN010000036.1, read as the reverse complement.
GGGTGTACCAAAATTCCGCCTCGGGAAGGTTGGAGTCGGTTCCGATGCCGCTGGCGTACATGAAGCCTAACGAGTACTGAGCATCCATCTGGCCTTGGCGCGCCGCTTTCTGGAACCAGGTGAGGGCGGCCTTGAAGGCGTCCCATCCTTCCACTCCCGCGCGTTCTTTGAGGTGCATCGCGCCCAGGTTGTATTGAGCCAAGGCCAGTCCCTGGGATGCCGCCAAGGTGAACCAGTGGACGGCCTGCGCGTCGTCCTTGGCCCACCCCTCGCCGAAGTAGTAATGCTCCGCCAGGGCTTCTTGAGCCCCCGCGCTGCCACGCTCCGCGGCGGATTTCAGCAGGGACTTCGCTTGGGTCGGGTCCTTGGCGACGCCTTTGCCTGAGTCCAGGAGAAGGCTCAACAAAAACCGGGCATCGGCGTGACCACGGTCCGATGCCTTCTGGATCCAGGCCGCCCCTTCTTGGGGCGAGGCGGGTTCTCCGATGCCGAAGAGGAGCCTCATGCCCACCTCGATCTGGTTGGAGGGATCGCCGCCTTCCGCCGCGCGAAGAGACCAGTAGCGGGCGAGCGTGTCGTCCTTGGGAAATTCGAAGCCGTTCTTATCCCGGTAGCCGTTGGCGTAGACCCAGGCGAGATCCACCTTGGCCTCCAGATCTCCCTTGTCCGCCTTGGCGCGGATCAGGGCCAGCTTTTGCGCGATGGTCAACTGCGGTTTGGGCGCGCTGGCCTGGAGGCGCTTCGAGAGGGAGCTCAGCGTGCCCGCCAGCAAGCTCAAGGGAGCGGTGGGATCAGAGGCCGGCGCGGGGCCATAAAGGCCGCGCCGGTTCCTGGCATCTTCCAGGGCCTGTTGCTGATTGGCCTGATCGAGCCTTCGCTCCGCGGCGAGGTGCTGCTCGTAGTAGATCTTCGAACCTTGTTCGCCCAAGTGACTGTAGTAGGTTTGGCGCGCCTGGAGGCATGGCGGGGCCACCACCAGGCATGCCATCGGGAGGAAGATCCTTCGCCACATCGCTCAGCGCCGCCGCTTCATGGCCCTCAACTGCTCCAGGTTGCTCGCGGCCACTCGGTCGCCTTGGGCGGCGGCCTTCTCCCACCAGTACTGCGCGCGCGCGAGATCCACGGAAGTCCCGAGGCCGGTGCCGTAGCAATACCCGGCCTTCTGCTGCGCGGAGGCGTTCCCTTTCTCCGCGGCCTTGAGGTAATAGCTGAAGGCCTTGAAGGGATCTTTCGCGACGCCGAGCCCTTCCTCGTAATGACGCCCCAAGTTCAGGATGGCGGTGGTGAATCCCTGGCGGGCCGACAGGTTGAACCAATACACCGCGTCAGCGGGGCTCTGAGCGAGGCCGCCCTTGCCTTGCTGGTAGGCCCAGCCCACGCGGTACTGGGCATCCGGATCGCCACCATCGGCGGCCTTGCGGTACCAGCGGACGGCTTCCGTCAGGTCCTTGCTCAAGCCGCCATCCCCGAATTCGTGCAGCTGTCCGAGTGAGAGCTCGGCGGGATGGTAGCCCTGCTCCGCCGCCGCTCGAACCAGATCGGCACCGGTCTTTTCATCCTTCGTGGTCCCGCGCCCAGTCATCGTGAGCACACCGAGGTTGTACTCGCAGGCGGAGTGTTTCTGATCCGCGCCCTTGCGCCACCAATCCGCGGCCTTCGCATCGTCGGAAGGCACTCCGGTTCCGGTGTGATAACGGAGGCCAAGCACGAATTGGGCATCGGCGTTGCCCGACCCGGCGAGAGCCGTGAGCGTGTCCATGGGGGTGCTGCCGTCAATCTTGGGTGTCGTGGGGGGGGCTTGCGGGAGAGCGGGGGATTGCGCGGGCAGGCAGAGGCAAGGAAGCATGAGGACTGCGTGGATCGCCTTCATGGGTGACTCCGATTCGGGGCGTTAAGGAGCGATGGAGAGAGGTTCGAGGGCGCGTGGCGGGCGAGCGGGATCAGCGCTTCACCAGTTCCACCATGGCCTTCTGCTGAGACTCGATGAGGTCCACGAGACGGTCGGTGAACGCGGCGTTGTCGGTCACCGTGATCTCGCCCTCGAGCTTCCCGATTTCCTTCAGGGAGAGCAGGTCGCTCAGCCCCTGGATAGGCGCGTCAATGGTGACGACCACATCGCCATCCTTCGCGCAGGGCACCTTGTTGAGCTTGTAGGGAGAGCCCTTTTTCCCGTTCGCGGTGCGGAAGGCGAGGCGGGTCTGCCCTTCGCGGAGACCCATCGCCGCTTTGACCGCGGCGTGGGTCTTCGTGTCAATCGTCGTGTCCGTCGTGCGACCGCCATCCGAAGAACTCATTCCATACTGATGGGATGCGGACATGTCCATGTCGCCGATGGTGACCAGATAGGTGGCCTTGAGGACATGCGCGTTCAGCTGGCGGGCAAGGCTGGCCTCCAAATCGGGAACTTTGTAGACCGCGGATCCCTTGATGGGCGTGGGTCCGCCTTCGGTACTGCTGCCGCCGAAGGTCTTGATCCAGCCTTTGCGATAGCTGTGCAAGTCATAACTATAGAAGTCGCCAAGCTCGGGCGTGTAGACCTGATACGGAGTGAGCGTGTCTGGGGAAACGAGCATGGTGTCTCCCTTGGTGTCATGCCACCGGGAGTAGTTGGCGTAGGCGGCTTCCTTGATGAGGGCCTTGTAGGCGTCGGCCGCGAGCACTTCCGTCTCGGGAACGACTTCGAACCCAGCTTCGGTGAGATCTTTTTGCAGGCGCTGGTAGAGCGTGGTCACGACCTTTCGTTCCACTTCCACATCCACATCCATGATGGTGGAGCCCGTGGCTTCGGATTTATCGTGTCGAAGGAGCGCGCCTAGACCGTATTTGGCGACGGAGCTGCCGAAATTCCCGGTCTGGATCGTCTTGCCCATGGAGGCCTGGAAGGAAACCACGAAGCTGGAGATGGCCACGCGTTTCGTCGGCGCCAGCGGCGCGGCGCTGCTATCCCCGAAGATCGCCTTCGGCGCGGCGGGAATTGGAGATGGCTTGTCTCCGGCCTGGAGAGGGCAAATCACAGTCAAGCCCGCCAGCAGCGGGTAAAGCAGAGTGCGCGACATGGGAAGGCTCCGGAGAAAGGGGGCCTGGAAGAGATGGACGGGACCAGGCTCACCCCAAGGGTGGGCCGACCTTAAAAAATGTCAATCACATATTTCTAAATATGAATTTCTAATCCACGACCATCCACACGCGGCGCCCCGCTTGGGTGGCTTTGAGCAATTGCGCGAGTGCTTCTTGGAATTCCAAGCCGCGATCGCGCCCGGAGGACAGGTCCACCCAAGTGATGGGCTGGGTTCCGCCTTCCGGGAGTGAGATGGTGTGGCTTCCCGTTTCCGCCTTCCGCCGAGGAGAGGGGAGGTGGAAGCCTTCACCCGTCTCAAGGGCTCCCGGTGTCACGCCGAAGACTTGGGCGAGCGCCGCGAGCGCCGCGCCAGAGGGCTTCGCTTTGTCCCGCTCCCAGTTGGAGACGATGGCTTGATCGGTGTTCACCGCTTGGCTCAGATCGCTTTGGGTCCACCCCATGTGCCAGCGGAGCTTTTTGACGCGGTCCCCCAGGGTCCGAGGTTCGAAATCGGATGCTTGGCTGGAGTCGTAGGGACCGCGAGTGGCCATGGCCCGAAGATACCAAACCGACCGCCGCGTCCCAAGGCCGCGCGCTCCCGAACCATTGCTACCCTGTTGAACATCCCATGACCTCGGACTCCCCTGTTCCCAGCCCCCAGACGGGTGGCGCTGAGCCTTCCATGGAGGGGCGCCGCATCGGCAAGTACCTGGTCCAGGCTTCCCTGGGCGAAGGCGGGATGGGACAGGTCCTCCTCGCCCGGGATTCGACGCTGGGCCGCACCGTCGCCCTCAAGCTCGTCCGGCGTGGGGGGGATGAAGCGTTCGTGCGCCTGTTGCTGGAAGCCCAAGCCCTCGCGCGGCTGGACCACCCGAACATCTGCCGCGTCTACGAAGTGGGCGATCACGATGGCCAACCCTTCATCGCCATGCAGCATCTCGAAGGGGAGACGCTCGCGATCGCAGCCTTGCGGTTAAGCCTCACTGAGAAGGTGATGCTGATGCGCGCGGTCGCGGAAGCCCTCCACGCGGTGCATCGCCTCGGGTTGGTTCACCGGGATCTCAAGCCCGCCAACATCATGGTTTCGCGCTCCGAGGAAGGTGGCCTGCGCCCCGTGGTGCTCGACTTTGGCCTGGTCAGGGATGAGGCGGCGCCCGGCCTCACGCGAACGGGAATGCCCCTTGGCACACCGGCCTACATGTCCCCGGAACAGGCGGATGGAGAGTCAGCGCGGGTGGATCGGCGGTCGGACATTTTCAGCCTTGGCGCCACCCTGCACGCGATCCTGATCGGGCGCCCCCCCTTCGACGCGTCAAGCCCGGCGGGAATCCTCCGTCAACTGAGGGAATCGGAAGTCGCCGCGCCACGCGGCCTCGACCCCGGGCTTCCGCGGGACCTCGAGACCATCCTGCTGAAATGCCTGGAGCGGAAGCCGGAGCGTCGTTACGACACGGCGAAGGAACTGGCCGATGAGCTTGGCCGTTTTCTCGGTGGAGAGCCCATCGCCGCGAAACGGCCCTCGCGGCTGGCGCGTTGGGTGTCGCGTGCCCGGCGACAGCCATGGGTGGTTGGTAGCCTCGGCTTCGCGGCGATTCTCCTTGGATTGCTCGTCATCCAGGTGGTGCGGAATCGCTTCGCTTTGGAACGGGCTTCGCAAGTGGCCGTGCAGATGGGCGCCGTTTCCCGGAGCGCGGAATCACGCATGCGCGTCGCCTACCTTCTGCCGCCCCACGATCTTGGTCCGGACAAGGAGGCGATCCGGGGCGAGATGGCCAATATCCAGACGCTCATGGACAGCCTCCCGTCCAAGGCGACCGGCCCCGCGCACCTCGCCTTGGGGCGAGGTCACATGGCGCTGGGGGAATGGACTCGCGCCAAGGAGTCCCTGGAGCGCGCATGGGCGCTCGGAACGCGTACCCCCGAGGCGTCGCTCGCGCTGGGACTTGCGCAGGCCGAGCTCTACCAGCGCCGGATGCGCGTGGTCGCGCAACTCAAGCAACCAGAGATTCGGGAGCGGGAGCTTCGTGAGGCTCGGGCCGGGCTTCAGGTTCCCGCCCTACAAAACCTCGAGAACGGGCGGCTCGCGAGCCCCGCCCCGGCGTACACGGATGCTCTTCGGGCTTGGCTGGGAGGCGATGCCACCCGCGCGTTGAACCTGGCGGAGATCGCGGTGCGAGAGAACCCTTCCGCCTACGAGGCCAATCTCCTGGCGGGGGCCATCCATCAGCAACGCTACATCGAAGCCGTGGCCGCCAAGGATTGGCCTTCGAGCGAATCCGAGGAACGAGCCATTCGCGCGAGTTACACGGCGGCCGCGCTGGTGGGCAGGAGTGATCCGAGGGCGCTGGAAGGCCTCGCCTGCCAACTCATCTTCAGTCACAACGATCGCGGCGTGTACCGCGACCAGACCGTGGATGACTTGTTGGATCAGACGGACCGGATCACCCAGGAACTGCTGCGAGTGGATTCGGAAAGTGCCCGGGGGCATTGCTGTCGCGCGTATGTCCTTTGGCGACGGGCCCACGGCCCAGAGGACAACAGGCTCGCCATTCAAGAGGCGCGTCTCGCGACCCGCTACGATCCCGATGATGACTACGGGTGGGTCCTGTTGGCCGCCACCCTTTCCAGGGCGGTGGATTACCAGTGGGAAGCCGGGCAGGATCCAGAGGTCGCGATCGAAGAGAGCGTCGCCGCGAGCGAATCCCTCTTGAAGCTGGTCCCTCCGGTCAGCCACCACGGACTCATCGCGCTCGAAAAGCTCACGAAGGCGAAGCTCCGCCGCTACCAGTTCCATGTGGAGCGAGGCCAGGCCACCGACGCGGAGGAGGATGCAACCCGTGAGGCCGTGGAATCGGCGATGCGGGTGGAGCCGCAGTACCAATTTTTTGAGCAGATGGCGGCCTGGTTCCACCTTCATGCCGCGTGGCGGGCGGAGGTGGAAGGTCGGGATCCTGAACCCGAGATCAAGGCGATTCTCACCTTGAGCCAACGGACCGAGGGGGCCGCGATGTTCGCCGCCCGCCGCCTCGAGCTTCGGACTTGGGGACTGCTCGCGCTCGCGGAGCATCGGATCCGGCACCGCGCCTCAGCCGCGAAGGTGCTGTTGGACTTGGATCAGGCGCTGTCTGATGGACGATCCCACTGGCGGCCGAGCGGCATCCACGGGTATGCCATCAAGGCGGCCTTGCTGCGAGTCCAGGATGCTCGCGCCGATGGCCGTTCGGACACCGCGGCGCTGGCGCGTGGAGAGTCGCACTTGCGCGCGCTAGCCTCGCTGCGAAGGACTTCCGCGGACGAAGCATGGATCGCGCAGGTGCCAGCGCTGAAGGTGGAGTTGGCGTTGCGACGGGTGGAGCTTTCCGTCCCATTCACCCGCAGTGCCGCCCTCGCCTGGCCCACGGAAGGGTGGCTGGAACGGGATGGGACCTTCCCCTCTTCCCTTCGTGCACTGGCGCGGCGTTTCCCGAGCGAAGGCCAGCCAAGCGGGCCGGAACTCGTCTTCGAGCGGCCCGGAACCCGAGCCGCTTTGTGGGCCAGCCTCCGCCTTTTCGCCGCCAAGGTGGGCGAAGATCCTACGGCTGGTCGAGAGACGCGAATGCTCCTGCCTCAGGTGGCGTCCAGAGACGCGTTGCTGATCCCTTTGCTGGCCTCCCATCGTCGAGAAGCACTCGCGGTTGCGGCCCGTTAGTCAAGAGCGCGCGTTGCTGACTCGTTCAGCATCCCTCTCAACTTCGCCTCGGCGGCGGATCGAAGGGATTCGGGATCATGGAAGCGGGCCGGATCCAGCGGCTCACCGACGGTGAGCGTGTAGGGCCCGCCCCTCGTGCGCCACGCGCCCTTGGGCAGGATCTCGTGGCCGCCGCGGATGGCGAGGGGGACGAGCGGCACGCCCGCTTCCAGCGCCAGGTGGAAGCTGCCGCGTTTGAAGGGCTGAAGCGAGCCGTCCATGGTTCGCGTGCCTTCGGGGAAGATGGCGACGCTCTGCCCCGCGCGGATGCGGAGGGCGGCGTCCTCTAGGCTCGCGTGGGCCTTCTTCTGGTGGGCCCGGTCAATGAGGATGAAGCCCGCGAGGTGGATGGCCTGGCCCAGCACCGGCACGCGGCCCAGCTCCTTCTTCGCGATGAAGACCGGGTGATCCGGCAGGGTGGAGATGAGGAGCGGCGGATCCAGCAGCGAGGCGTGGTTGGCGAAGAAGATCACCGGCGCGCCGTTGCGGATTCCTTCTGGCAGCGACTCCCAGCCTTCGAGCCTCCGCTCAATGCCGAACGCGAAGGCCATGAGCCGGATGTAGGTCGGCGCGATGGTCCAGAAGCCCTTGCGCTTGCCTCGGAACACCGCGACGCAGGCGGCCATCACCACGGCCACCGCCATGGCGGGCCCCGCGAGCAGCCACACCAGGGCGGGTCGAACGAGCGGGCGCCGCGTCACGGAGCGGTGGTCACCAGTTGGATGGCCTTGATGCGCACCGGGTAGTCGGGGACATTGGGCATCCCGTTCTGGAACCCGGTGCGGACCTTGGCGATGGCGTCCGCGACTTCCATTCCGGAAAGCACGCGGCCGAAGGGGCAGTACTGCCCCGAATCCAGGGAGGCGGAGTTGTCCACGAGGTTGATGTAGAACTGGTCCCCGCCGCTGTTGGGATCGGAAGTGCGCGCGAGGGCGATGGTGCCCCGCGTGTTGTGGAGTCCGGCCGCGAGGGCCGAGGCCGTTTCATTCACGATGCCCGCGTGCGCGGGCTTATCTTTGAAATCCTCATCCATGCCGCCGCCCTGGATCATGAAGCCGTCAATGACGCGGTGGAAGATCGTGCCCTTGTAATGCCCCTCCTTCACATAGCGGAGGAAGTTGGCCACCGTCTTCGGCGCCGCGCTCGGGTCCAGCTCCACGGTCATCGCCCCGTAGTTGGTGACGATCTTCACGACCGGCTTTTCCGCCGGGGCCTGAGCGAGGACGGGGATGGCAAGCAGGGCGGACAGGGCGAAGCGGCGCACGGGGACCTCCAGCCCTCCATTCTGCCGCTTTTCCCGAGGCCCGTGGCCCGCGGCCCGAGGCCCGATAAGCTAGGGAATGCCCTTCCTCGACTTGCCGCCCTGGCTGCTCTCCCTGGTGTTGCTGCCCTTCGGGCTCATCATCGGCTCCTTCTGCAATGTGCTCATCCACCGCCTGCCTCAAGAAGAAGAGGCCGAGCGCAATGTGGTCACGAAGGGCAGCCACTGCCCGTCCTGCAAGGCGCCCATCAAGCCCTGGCACAACCTCCCGCTCCTCGGCTGGCTCTGGCTGCGGGGGAAGTGCGCGGCCTGCGGCTGGCGCATCCCGGTCCGCTACCCGCTGGTGGAAGCGCTCGGCGGCGTGATCCTGGCGGGCTCCATCTGGCTCTTCCCCTTCGGCACGCTCATCTGGCTCAAGGCCGTGATCTGCGGCTTCGCGCTGCTGGTGCTCTTCTTCACCGATTTTACGGAGATGATCCTGCCGGATGTGATCCAGTTCCCGCTGATGGCGCTCGGCGTGCTCTTCACGCTGCCCCAAGTCTTCTTCGCGGAGAAGCTGATCACGATTCAAGCGGGCCGCGGCCTCACGGACTTCCTCCAGGCGAGCCTCTGGCACAACGGGCTCCAGCCCGCGCCCAAGTGGACGCTGTTCGGCGAAGCCGTCACCTGGGAGGCGAGCCTCATCGGCCTCGCCCTCGGCTACGGCGGCCCCTGGCTCCTCAACGCCACCTACAAGGCGCTGCGCAAGACCGATGGGCTCGGCATGGGCGATTTCAAGATGCTCGCCTGGCTCGGCGCCTTCTGGGGCTGGGGACCGATGCTCGGCATCCTCTTCGGCGGCGCGGCCCTCGGCGCGGCCGTCGGCATCCCGCTCATGGTGCTACGCCGCGCGAAGGGCCAAAGCATGTTGCCCTTCGGCTGCTTCCTGGCGCTCGCCACGCCCGCCGTCGTCTTCTACGGCCCGGCCCTGTGGCATTGGTATTCGGGGTTCCTGGGCTGAAACGCGAAGATCGCGCAGAAAACTAAATCAACTGTGATGAACGGTGATTGGTCCCATCAGTGTTCATCAGTGTTCATCAGCGTTCATCACAGTTGATGGCCCTTACTCTTTTGTCCTTTTTGGCTTCTGGTTCACATCACCGCTTCGGCGCGGCGCTGAGGATGGCGCCGAGGGCCGCGCCGAGACCGGCGCCGATGGCGAGGTTGCCGAAGGTGGCGCCGATGCCCGCGCCGAGGGCGGTGCAGACGCCGATGCTGAAGTAGAGCTTGGAGCGGAACTTGATCTTGGCCATCAGGGCGTGTCCTTCGTGACTTCCTTCGTGATCGGGCCGCGCTCGCGGGGCAGGGGCGCGGGAAGGTTCGCCACCGCCAGCGCCGTGTAGGCCATGACCCGCGCCGCCTGCTCCAGCTCGCCGGGCCGCGCGTGGGCGAGAGTGTCGGCTTCACTGTGGTGGATGGCCGCGTAGTCATGCTGGATCTGCTCGGCGCAGAAGGCGGGGACGCCCGCGCGGTCGAAGGGCACATGGTCCGTGCCGCCTTCGTCGCGCAGATCCGTTTCCGTCACGCCCAGCTTGGCGAGCGGCGCGAAGAGCGGCATGAGGATCTTCGCGGCTTCCGGCCGGTGCTGGAGCGCGAAGCCGTTGATGGCGCCCGCGCCGGTGTCCATGACGAAGACGGCGCTGATCGTGTCCAGCGGCTGCGATGTCACATAGGCGGTGGAGCCGAGGTAGCCCAGCTCCTCGCCGCCGAAGAGAATGAAGCGGATCGTGCGCTTCGGTTTCGCATGCGTCTTCACCAGCAGCCGCGCCGCCTCCAGCACGGCCGCCGCGCCCGCGCCGTTGTCGGTGGCGCCCGTCGCCAGATCCCAACTATCCAAGTGCGCGCCGAGGATGACGCATTGCTCAGGATGCTCGGAGCCCTTGATCTCGCCCCAGGTGTCGAAGCCCTTCCCCGCGGGACCGAAGTCGCCGCTCAGGTCGAGCGTCAGCGTGCCTGTCGCCGCGCAAAGCCGTTCGTAATCGGGATGGGCCACGAAGGCGATGGGCAGGCCACGGGGATCGAGCTTCCAGGGGCTGTTCATGTTGAGCAGGCCCTTCGACTTTCCGGAATCCGTGAGGATGGCGAGGGCGCCCGCGGCCTTCAGGGACGAGATCACATCTTCGACCGGGAAGCCCTCCTCCAGTTCGGGGGCGCGGTGCTCCTTCAAGGGCGGGGCCATCTCGGGCGGGTCCAGGCGCGTGCTGGGCGCGCCCGCGAGCACGATGGCGCCCTTCAGTCGGTCCTTCAGACGCGTCACATCTTGAGCCGAGCGCAGCAGCACCAGCGGCGCCGTGATCGCGCCCGCCGTGGGCGGCGTCCAGCCCCATTGGGCGAGACGGATGGGGTGGCCGTCCTGCTCCGCCTTGGCTGCGCCGCGATGCCAGGTGTGCGCGAGCGGAAAGCTCAACTGCCCCGTTTCGAGCCCGAGCGACTTGAAGCGGCGCGTCGCCCAGGCGTGGGCCTCGTGCGCCTTCGCGGACCCTTCGAGGCGCGGGCCGATCTTCGTCGTGAGGTCGCGCAGCGTGGCGTAGGCTTTCGGAGCCTGCGGCTTCAGCAGCGCCGACGCCGGATCGCCCGCCGCGAGGATCGCCGTGAGCAGGAAGGGCGCGAGGCTACGCATGACCTGTTTCCGACTGGCTCAGCTCCACGAGCACGCCGCCCATCTCGCTCGGGTGGATGAAGGCCACGCGGCAGCCATAGGCGCCATCCCGAGGCGTGGGATCAATCATCTTCACGCCTTTCGCCATGAGCTCCGCGCAGGCGGCGTCAATGTCGTCCACCTCGAAGCAGACATGGTGGATGCCGGGGCCGCGCTTCGCCAGGAACTTGCCGATGGGGCCTTCCGAGTCGGTGCTTTCCAGCCATTCCAGATGGCTTTCGCCGACCCCGTAGAAGGCGGTCCTCACCTTCTGCTCGGGCACTTCCTCGATGTGGTCCGCGTCGCGGCCGAAGAGCCGCTCCATGCGCGCCATGGCGTCGCCAAGGCCCGGCGAGGCGATCCCGAGATGGTTGATGCGGAGCAGCTTCATGCGGTCATTCTAGAACGATGTTCAGAGGCGCCGAGGATTGGAACCGCATCTATGAAGCAGAGGCCCGTCCCGGCTGGGACATGGACGGGGCCACGCCGCTTCTGGCAGAGCTGCTGGCGGAGGTGGATCTCGCGCCTGGCGCCCGCCTCGCCGTGCCCGGCTGCGGGTTCGGCCACGACGCCGCCGATCTGGCCCGGCGCGGCTTCCGCGTGGAGGCGTTCGACATCGCGCCGCTGGCCATCGAAGGCGCCCGCGCCCGTTACGGCGAGGTGGTGCGCTGGCGATTGGAGGACTGGTTCGCCGCTGAGACGGAGCCCTTCGACGCCGTCTTCGACCACACCTGCTTCGTGGCGATGGAGCCCGCGCGGCGCGAGGCCTACGCGGCCGTGGCGCGGGACCGCCTCGCCCCCGGCGGCATCTGGATGGGCGCCGCCTTCCACGACACCGGCGACCGCGTCGGCCCGCCCTTCGCCATCGCCCGCGACGCGATGGAAGCGCTCATCCGCGGCGCGGGCTTCGACCTGCGGTTCTTCGCTGACGCCACGCGAAGCCATCCCCGCCGCGCCGGACGCGAGTTCCTCTGGATAGCCACAAAGGGATGAGAACATCGCGCCGCACGAATGCCCGGCCTTCATCTGCGCAATCGGCGTAATCTGCGGATGGTCGTTTTTCAGGTGTCCCGCATGAACGGTCCGAGCCTCCAGGAACGCTACGCGCTCCACAACGCCTGCTTCGGCTGCGGCCCGGCCAACGACAAGGGTCTGCGCATCCGCAGCTTTCCAACCGGCGATGGTTCCGTGATCGCCGAATGGCGCGCCGAGCCGCACCACGAAGCCTTCCCCGGCATGCTCAATGGCGGCATCATCGGCGCGCTGCTGGACTGCCACTCCAACTGGACTGCCGCGTGGCACCTGATGACGAAGGCGGGCGCCACCACGCCGCCTTGCACGGTCACGGCGGACTTCCATGTGAAGCTCAAGCGCCCCACGCCCAGCGGCGAACTCATCACCCTCCGCGCCGTCGTCGCCGAATCCAGCGCGGACCGCGCCCTCATCGAAGCGACCCTGGAAGCCGGCGGCCAGATCTGCGCCACCTGCCGCGGCACCTTCGTCGCCGTGAAGGAAGGGCATCCGGCGTTTCATCGGTGGTGAAGCAGGCTGGAGACTGGAGTTTGGGCGAGGCGCGCCTAACGGCCCTGCTTCTGTTTCAGCGACAACCACACCAGCGCCTCCATCGGCGTCATCTCGTTGAGGTTCAGTCCGTCCAGCTCCGTGCGGATGGGGTCCGGGTCCGGCTCCAGGAACAGCGGTTGTTGTACCGGAGCCCGAGGCTCAAGGCCCGAGGCCCGAGGCCCGAGGTCCGGGGCCCGTTCCAGATGCGCCTCCGGCATCGCCGCCATGATCGCCCGCGCCTTCTGGATGACGGCCTTCGGCAGGCCCGCGAGGCGCGCGACCTGGATGCCGTAGCTGCGGTCCGCGGGGCCTTCCTGGATGCGGTGGAGGAAGAGCAGCTGCTCCTCCCATTCCTGCACTTCCACATGGAGGTTCTGGATGCGCGGATCCTCGCCCAGCGAAGTCAGCTCGAAGTAGTGGGTCGCGAAGAGCGTGCGCGGCGCGCCGCCCTTGAGGTCGCGAAGGTGCAAGGCGATGGCTTCCGCGAGGGCGAGGCCGTCCCGCGTGGAGGTGCCGCGGCCGATCTCGTCGAGGATCACCAGCGAGCGGCTCGTCGCCTGGTTGAGGATGCGGGCGGTCTCCGTCATCTCCACCATGAAGGTGGACTGGCCCTTCTGCAAAAAGTCGGAAGCGCCGATGCGCGTGAAGATGCGGTCCACGAGGCCGAAGGCCATCCTTTCGGCGGGCACGAAGGAGCCGGTCTGGGCCAGCACGACGAGCAGCGCGGCAGTGCGGAGGAAGGTGGACTTGCCGCCCATGTTCGGGCCGGTGACGACGGCCATGGGCTGCGCTTCGGGCAGCTCCAGCTCGTTGGGGATGCATTCGCGGCCCAGACGGCTTTCGAGCATCGGATGCCGCGCGGCCGATAGCGAGAGGCCCCGGTCGTCCGCGAGCTGGGGCCGCGTCCAGCCGCCGTGGCGGGCCTTCTCGGCGAAGGCGGCCAGCAGGTCCAGCCGCGCGAGGGCCTGGGAGAAGGCCGTGAGCTCGGCGCGGGCGGCGAGCACCGTGTCGAGGAGCCCTTTGAAGAGCTTCGCCTCCAGCTTCATCTGATCCGTCTCGGCGCTGAGCAGGCGCTGCTCGAAGGCCATGAGCTTCTCGGTGGTGAAGCGCTCGGCGTTGGCGAGGGTCTGCTTGCGGATGAAGTGGGGCGGCACCGCGCCCAGGTTCGACTTCGTCACTTCGAAGTGGTAGCCGAAGACGCGCGTGTGCTTGATCTTGAGGCTGCCGATGCCGCTGCGCTCGCGCTCCTCCGCCTCCAGCTCCAGCATCACCTGCTTGGCGTCCCCGGCCAGGCGGCGCACCGCGTCCAGCTCCGCCTCCACGCCTTCGCGGATGGTCCCGCCCTTTTCGAGATCGAGGGGCGGCGCTTCCGCGAGCACGCGCGAGAGTTCGTCGCGCAGGTCCGCGCAGATGGGCGTGCCGCGCTCCCAGAGGCCGAGGGAAGCCGCGTCTTCGAGGAAGCCGAGTTCATCGAGGAGCGAGGGAATGCGCGAAGCCTGCGAAAGGCCTTCGCGGAGGTTAGCCAGCTCCGGAGCGGTCGCGAGACCGAGGGCCACGCGGCCGAGGATGCGGTCGAAGTCGGGGAGGCCCTTGAGGAGATTCTGGATGGGGCCGCGGCGGCCATCGTCCGTGAGCCACGCGACCTGACGCCAGCGCGCTTCGAGCGCATCGCGGTCGCGGAGCGGTTGATCCAGCCAATCGCGCAGGAGGCGCGAGCCCATGCGCGTGCGGCAGCCGTCCAGGAGGGCGAGGAGGCTGCCGACCTTCGAGCCGTCGAGGGAGTTGGCGAAGACTTCGAGGTGCCGCGCGCTCGTCGCGTCCAGCAACGGCCCCGTCGCGCCCAGCTCCAGCGAGACGCCCTGCAGGTGCGCGGGCTTTCCCTTTTGCGTGCGCTCCACTTCGTCCAGCAGCGCCGCCAGCGCGCCGAGCGCGGCTGGGAAGGGATCGAGGCCGACGCCTTCCAGATGCTTCCAGCCGAAGAAGGCGAGCACCTGCTGCCGCGCCCGCGAGGCTTCGAAGCGCCACAGAGGCAAACGCGTGGCGGGCGTCTCCGGCAGGGGCGAGACGGCGTCCTCGGCGAGGATCAGTTCGTGGGGGCCCAGGCGCTCCAGGGTCGCGGCCAGCGCCTCCTCGCCTTCGCCGGGCACCACGCGGAGCTGGCCTGAGGCGAGCTGGAGCAGCGCCAGGCCCCAGGCGGAGCCAAGGCGATGCAGCGCGCAGAGCCAGCGGCCATCGTCGTCCAACCAGGTGCCCGGCGTGATGATGCGGATGATGGCGCGGGGCAGGATGCCCTTCACTTCATCGGGCTTCGCGGTGGGCTCGGCGATGGCCGCGCTGAAACCCGCGGCCAGCAGCTTCGGAAGGTAGCCTTCGAGCGCGAAGTGCGGCACGCCGCACATAGGCGCCTCCGACTCCGTGCCGCGCCCGCGCACGGTCAGCGCGATCTCCAGCGCCGGCGCGGCCTTCACCGCGTCCTCGCCGATGATCTCGTAGAAGTCGCCCATCCGCGTGAGCAGGATCGCGTCGCCGGCCTCCGCCTTCA
>CAYYJN010000035.1:3810-19862 GCA_964472275.1 uncultured Solibacteraceae bacterium | reverse complement strand
TTTCATCAAGACCGCGCCAGTGCTGAGGCTGGTGGTTTCTCAGGGCCGACTATCTTAAGGTACGAGAGTGTCGCGATACATCTTGCCATCACCCGTAAACTAAGAGGGATGGAGGCCATTTGATCAACGCCCTTTCCCAGGCCGCCCCGTGGTGGGCCTGGCTCGGCTTCCACCTCCTCATCCTCGCCATGCTCGCCCTCGACCTGGGCGTGTTCAACCGCAAGGCCCACGCGCCCTCGGTGAAGGAGGCGGCGGCCTGGAGTGCCGCGTGGATCCTCCTGGCGCTGGCCTTCAACGCCGTGATCTTCAAAGCCGAAGGCTCCAAGGCGGGCCTGGAGTTCTTCACCGCCTGGGTGCTGGAGAAGAGCCTCAGCGTGGACAACCTCTTCGTGTTCGTCCTGCTCTTCGCGGCCTTCCGGGTGGAGTTGCGGCACCAGCACCGGGTCCTCTACTGGGGTGTCCTCGGCGCGCTCTTCATGCGCGCGGCCATGATCCTCGCGGGCACGGCCCTGCTGCACCGCTTCGAATGGATGATGTATGTGTTCGGGGCCTTCCTCATCTTCACCGGCCTCAAGATGCTCTTCGGCGGCGAGGCCGAGAGCGATCCCACGGACAACCTCATCACCCGCCTGTTCCGCCGTTGCGTGCCCTACGATGAGAGCGGCGGCCACGAGCGCTTCTGGAGCGTGAAGAGCGGCCGCCGCTTCGCCACGCCGCTGCTGCTGGTGCTCGTGAGCGTGGAGGTGACGGACCTCATCTTCGCGGTGGACTCCATCCCGGCGGTGTTGGCGGTGAGCCGAGACCCCTTCATCGTCTACACGAGCAACATCTTCGCGGTGCTGGGCCTGCGCAGCCTCTACTTCCTGCTGGCCAAGATGATGGATCGCTTCCACCGCCTCAAGACCGGTCTCGCCTTCATCCTCGCCTTCGTGGGTCTGAAGATGTGCGGGGAGGACTTCGTGGAAGTGCCCGTGACCTGGAGCCTGGTGGTGATCCTCGGCATCCTCGCGCTGAGCGTCATCGCCAGCCTTGTGTGGCCGAAGCGGCAAGGCGAGGGGGCGGCATGAAGATCTGGCGCCACGCGCTCGAAGACGCGCCCAAGGCGGGCCCCGTCGTCGTCACGCTCGGCAATTTCGATGGCGTCCACGCCGGGCACCGGGAGCTGCTGGCGGAAGCGGCGCGCGCCGCGGAGGCGCGGGGCGTGAAGAGCGCCGTCGTCACTTTCGATCCCCACCCGGCCGTGGTCGTCGCGCCCGAGCGGAAACCCAAGCGCCTGATGACGCTCGACCAGCGCCTCGCGGCATTCAAGTCCTGCGGCGTGGATCTGGCCTGGGTGATTCCCTTTTCGCGCTCCTTCTCCGAACTCGCGCCGGAAGCCTTCCTGGAAGGACTCGCCAAGGCATTGCAGCCGGTGGAACTCCATGTGGGCCGCGCCTTCCGCTTCGGCCGCGACCGCTCGGGCGATCTGTCGCTGCTGCGCGCCTGGGCCTTCGGCCATGGCTGCGAAGTGAAGGCCCACGCCCTTCGCGCCCCGGATGGCGGTCTACTCAGCTCCACCCGCGTGCGCGAGGCGCTGGAGGCGGGCGAGGCGGATGAAGCCGCGCGCCTGCTGGGCCATCCCTACACGCTCACGGGCATCGTCGTGGAAGGCGATCGCCGCGGGCGGCACCTGGGCTTTCCCACCGCGAACCTGGCCTGGGAGCAGGAGCAGCTTCCCGCGGGCGGCGTCTATGTGACGGAAGCGCGAAGCGGGCATTTCGACGGTCCGCGCCTAGGCCTCACCAATGTGGGCGAGAAGCCCACCTTCGAAGGCCGCAAGCTGACCGTGGAAACGCATCTTCCGGGCTACAAGGGCGATCTCTACGGCGTGCGCCTGGAGGTGAGCTTCCTCCATCGCCTGCGCGGCGAGCGCAAATTCGACGGCCCCGACGCCTTGCGCGAACAGATCGCCGAGGATGTGGCCGAGGGCGAAGCATGGTGGAAGGCGAACCGGAACTGATGCCAAGCTAGGGGACTTCCAGGAGTCCCCATGCGCCGCGTCCTCGTTCCGCTCTTCGTCCCCGCCCTTCTCATCGCCCAGGCGCCCGCTCCGGCACCGGCGCCGGAAGCCGATCACGCGCAGGTCAAGAAACTCCTGCTCGCCATGAAGTATCCCGAGCAGGTCAAGGTCGGCTTCCTCAAAGGGCTCGAAGCGCAGAAGGCCAAGGCGGATTCCATGCCTCCCGGATTCCTGGAAGCCTTCAAGGCCGCCTTCAACGCGGATGATTTCGTGGAAGCGATCGTGCCGGTCTACGCCAAGCACTTCACCAACGAGGAAGTCCAGGCGGCCTTGAAGTTCTATGGTTCCCCCGAAGGCGCGTCCTTCGCCTCGAAGCAGGCGACGCTGTCCGGCGAACTGGAGGAGGCCGGCAAGCGCTACGGCATGGAGCTGGCGCTGAAAGTGCTCCAGGATCAGATGAAGAAGGACGCTCCCGCCGAGAACGGCGCGAAGTGAATCATCTCCTCCAGCTCCGCGCCGGCCCCGTCCGCCAGTTGGACGGCTGGCGCAGCGCCATCCACAAGGAGCCGGTGGCCCACGCGCTGCGCCTGACGCGGACGGGCTTCGAAGGCGACGCGGTCGGCGACACCGTCCATCACGGCGGGCCGGAGCAGGCGGTGCTCGCCTACGCCGATTCCCACTACGCGGATTGGAGGGCGGAAGGCTTCACGGATGAGCGCGGCGCCTTCGGCGAGAACCTGCTGATCGAAGGCCTGTCCGATCAGACCGTCTGCATCGGCGACCGCTTCGCCTTGGGCGACACCGAGCTTCAGGTCTCCTGCGCGCGTGTGCCCTGCGCGACGCTCGCGCGGCGGCATGGGCGGAAGGATATCGTGACCCGCGTCTTCGAAGCGGGGCGGGGCGGCTGGTATTTCCGCGTGCTGTGGGAAGGGCTGGTGGCGCCGGGGCAGGAACTCCGGTTGCTGGAACGGCTCCACCCGGAATGGACCGTGGTCCGCGCGCTCCAGGCTCGGTGGCGCAAGGCGGAGGACCCCGAGGAGGCGCGCGCGTTGGCTCAGGTGGCCGCCCTCAATCCCAAGTGGAAGGCGAAGCTCCTGGGGTAGCCTGGGGGCACCCATCGGAGGCTCCGTGCGTGGCCTGCTTGTCCTTCCCGTTCTCGCCCTGGGCCTCGCCTGCCAAGGGCCGTCGGCGATCCAGACTTCCGCCACCGGCCCCATGCGCGCCGAGGTCGAATCAGAGGTGATGGACACGCATCAGATGCATCACGGCGACTGCCCCGCGGCCAAGATCGTGTCCGCGCGCATCGTGCAGCAGGGCACCGGCACCACGCAGGAGTTGTGGACGCTGGAAGGCTGCGGCCGCACCTACGCCTACGATGTGACCATCACCCACGAAGGCTTTGGCGGCCAGGTGAGCGTCCACGAGCATGAGGACACGCCGTGAAGGGCTCGCTCATCCTCGCGTTGATCGGCCTCGCGCTGGCGGGTCTCGGCGGCTGGCTCCTCCTCCGCGCCCACCGCAAGGTGGATGGTCGGCCCGTCATCAATGGACAGGTGACGGAGCTCATCCCCGTGCGCGGCTCCAAGGGCGGCACCAGCTACAAGCTGCGCGTGGCCTACACGGACCCGGTCGGGAACCCCGGCACGCTGACGACGAGCTGGGCGCAGAATCCGCCCGCGGCGCGGCAGGGCGAGACCGTGAAGCTGGCCTGGATCGCGCGGGTGAAGACCCCGTCCTCCTGCTCTTCAGCAGCCTCTTCGGCGTCGGCTTCGTGATGGTCTTGATCGGCCTCGCGATGCTCCTCATGGGCGGCGGCTTCGCGTATGGGCCGGAACTGATTCGTCGCCTGTACTTGAGCTAATCGCGCCACGCCTCCAGCACGCGGAAACGCGCGCCCATGAGGCCGGGCAAGGTGAGCTGGAGCAGGTTCTCCATGCGCTTCATGCGGTCGGCGGCGGGCAGCTCCTGCCACTCCGCCTCCCACCGCATGAGCGGCGCGTGGGCGCGGGTCCACTTTGAAAGCTCCTGATGACTCGCCTCGCCAAGGTCCGTGCCTTCGAGCAAGGCTTGCAGGCGCGTGAAGTCCACATCGGCGGTGAGGTCGCTTTCGCCCAGGTCCTCCCACCACTTGCCGTCCACCTGATGATCCTTGAAGCGGCGGAGGTCGGAACCCTTGGCGAGCAGGCGTTCGGCGCTGTCGCCGTAATCAATGGCGAGGAAGAGGCCGCGTCTCAGCGCGCCCGTGAGGGACGCGACGACGCCGGGCAAAGCCTCGCACCACACGCTGCCATCGCTCGCTTCGAGCGTCTCGCCCTTCGCGGTCATCACGGATTCGAACCAGGCCTGCGGTTCGCGTTCGTCCGAAGCATGCCATTCCGGACCATTCGCGGTGAGGACTTCTTTCACCCACCGTTCGCCATCCCACTTCCAGGGCTGGGCGGGCAGCGCGTCGAAGAGCTCGTTGCTCAGCACCGCGCCGGTGAAGGGTGGAATGACATCGCGCTCGGAAAGGAAGCGGGCGCGGCCCGAAGCGAGCCAGGGCGCGAGCGCCTCCTCCGCGTGCCGTCGCGCGGCCGGGTTGTCGTCGCGATGGACATAGCGCAGCGCCTCCGCGAAGGCGCCGGAGGCCGACGCGAGCAGATCCCGCCCCAACCAGCCCCGCCCCGCGCCGGGCTCCAGCACCGTGAATTCGGCCGGACGCCCCAGGCGCTCCCAGGCCGCTTCCAGCCGCAGCGCCAGCGTCTGTCCCAACAGCGACCCGAGGTCGAGGGCCGTGTAGTAGTCCTTGCCCTCGAAGCCCCACGGCCCTTCAGAGCGCCGGTAGTAGCCGTGCTCCGGATCGTAGAGTGCGAGCGCCATGACTTCGGCGGCGGACAGGGCGCCTTCAGCGAGGCAAGCCCGAACATGGGCGGCGAGCGGATTCACGGAACGCCAAGCGCGGCGCGGATTTGAGTTTCGAGTTGAGGAACTTTCGCTTGGATGAGATCCCAGAGCACTTCATCATCCACGCCGAAATAGGCATGGGCCAACACATCGCGCAAACCCGCGATTTTTCGCCACTCGACTTGGGGGTGAAGGTCCCGAACATCATCGGGGACCCGCTTCGCGGCTTCCCCGATCAATTCGAGATTCCTCAGCACGGCGTCATAGGTGCGGCCATCCGCAATGAATTCGTCGAAAGTCATACCTCGCGAATAGCCTTGGACCTTGGCGCAACAGTCGAGGATATCCCGCAGGAAAAGCCTCGGGTCACGCGACACGGATGGCTTCCCGCTTCACTTCGGGTCGAATGGCGGCTTTGAGTCCGCGTTCCGTGACAAGGTCCACGGGCCGGCCCAAGAGCTCCTCCAGGCGAAGCTTGAGGTCCATGAAGGCGTCAAAGCTGGGATGCTCCAGCTCCACCAGCAGGTCCACATCACTCATGGGTCCCGCTTCGTCACGGGCCGTGGAACCAAAAAGAAGCAGGGCGCGGGCTCCGAGGGTCCGCAACTCCTCGCGGTGGGCTCTTAGCGTGTCCAACACTTCGGCGCGTCCCATGACCACTCCAACCCCAGTCTAGCGCTTTTGGAGGCGCCACTTCTCCAGCAACGCGGGCAGCAGCCACTGGGTGAGCAGGAGCGCCAGCGCGACGCCGCCGAGGCAGGCGATGCCGACGCCGCAGAGGGCGCGGTAGCTGGAGAAGGCGAGGCCGCCGAAGCCCGCGAGGGTCGTGCCCGCGCAGACGGCGTTCACGCGGGCGACGCGCGCGGCGGCGTCGGCCTCGTGGCGGGCGCGGTGCAGCAGGTTGAAGGCGGTGTCCACGCTCACGCCGAGGGCGATGGGAATGGCGGTGAGGCTGAGGAAGGTGAGGGGCTCGCCCGTCCAGCCCAGCGCGCCGAAGACGCCCGCCTGGCTCGCCAGCAGCGGCGCGAGCGCGAGCGCGGCGAAGCGCCAGGAGCGGCCGAAGAGCGCGAGGATGAGCAGCACCGCCGCGAGGGAGAGCAGCACCGCCTGCTGGATGGAATCCTTGGCGATGGCTTTCACCACTTGCAGCAGGGGCCGGGTGCCGACGAGCCGCGCGCCGGTGCCTTCGAGCCGCGCGGAAAGCCGATCCTGGGCCGCCTCATCCAATCGCAGCGGCAGCGTGAGCGCCGCGGCGTGGGTCGCGCGCGAGGCCGGACGCGGCAGGAGCGCGAGCAGGGCCTCGACGGGAACCTTGGGGTCCCGTGCCGCTTCGCCGAGGGTGCGGAGCGGGCCTTCCAGCGCGACGGGATCGAGGCCTTCGGCGCTGGCGAGGCTGAGCGCCTGCTGACGCCAGGTGTCGGAGCTGAGCACGGCGCGGAGGCGGTCGTCCGGCGCCTGCCAATCCGGCGCGGGCACGCCTTCCGCGCGGAGCAGCGGCGCGAGCTTGTTCCAGCGCAGGGGAAGACGGTCCGGATCACCAAGAGGAATCTCCAAGGCCAAGGGCCGGAGGCTCGCGCCCAACACGCCTTGGAGTCGCTCCTGCAACGCGAGCGCGGGATTGTCCGCCATGCGGAATTTGCGCAGGTCTTCTTCCCACCGCGTTTTCGGCGCGCCGAGTATCGCGAAGACCAGAAGCAGGACCGCGGCGATGGGCTTCCAGCGTTTGAGCGGCGCGGCGGCGATTTCCTTCCGCGCCTTGGGCGCGAAGGCGCCACGGCCATGGTCGAAGCGCAACAGCAACGCGGGCATGAAGAGGAAGGTGGCGATGAGGCAACAGAGCAGGCCCAGGCCCGTCGTGAGGCCCAGGTCGCGGATGCCGGGGAAGGGCGCGATGGCGAGCGCGAGGAAGGCCAGCGCCGTCGTCACGCTTCCCGCGATCACGCCGGGGCCGGTGCTCATCAGGGCTTCGCGCAGCGCGCGCGCCTTGGAGCGGCCCCGCTGGCGCTCGTCTCGGTAGCGGCTGAAGAGGAGGATGCCCACATCGTCGCCGACGCCGAGCAGCACCGCGCCGAAGCCCGCGGCCATGAGGTTGAGGCGGCCGAGCGTCCAGCCCGTGAGCCCCAGCGCGCAGAGCATGCCGAGAAGCAGCGGCGCCATCACGAAGCCGTAGCCCGCGAAGGTGCGGAAGCCGATGAAGTAGACGAGGCCGATGAGAAGGAAGCTGAGGCCGAGGCTGATGAGCACTTCGCGGGTGAGCCGCGCGGATTCCCAGGCGGTCACCGCGTGAGCGCCCGTCGCCTGGATGGGGAAGGCGCGATCCGCGTTCGGCGCGCAGGCGGCCTCGACGGCCTTGAGCGAGGCGTGGGCAGGCAGCGGCCCTTCCGCCCCATGGCCCAGCCACGCCAGCACTCGCGTCGTCGCCTTCGTGTCGGTGGTGGGGAAGCCCGCCACCAGCGGCACCAGGACGAAATGGCCGTCCTTGCTTTCCAGATAGCCGGTCTTGAGTTTGAGGGAGAAGCGCTTCGCCGCGTCGGCGGCCTGGCCGAAGCCTTCCGCGCCGTCGGGCGCGAGGCCACGCAGCCTCAAGGGGTCGAGCCGTGCGAGATTGGCCTTTACCGGATCGAGGGAAGCCAGATCCTTGGCGGACGCCGCGAAACGGGCCTTCAGCACCGCGGGATCCTGGAGGGGCGCGAGGCGGTTCCCCAGCCACGCGGGCGCGAGGGCGTAGAGCGTTTCCGTGAGCAGGCGGTCCACGCCCGCGTCCCCGTCGGGCGCGGCTCCGGCGGCCAGCAGCGCGGGCCAGGGCGAGACGCCCTTCGCGGAGGGCACGAAGACCGGATCGCTCAAGCGGCCTTCGGCGGAGAGCCCGTTGAGCGCGAGTCCAGAGCCGGTGAGCAGCTTGTCCATGAGCCCTTCGGCCCAGGCCTCCCGCGCGTCGAGGTTCGAGCCGTCGCCTTCCGCCACAAGCCAGATCAGCTCCTGCTGGCCCACGCCCGCTTCCAGATTCGCCTTCACCGCCGCGTCATTCTTCGGCAACAGGCTCATGAGATCGAGTTGCCGCTCCACGCGGGTCGCGCCGACGGCGAGGAACGCGGCGACGATGAGCGCAGGCGCCAGCAGCGCCCAGGGCCGCGTCAGATGGAGGCGCAGCAGCGCTCGGAGCATGCGCTTCACGCGCCCCACCCGTGGCCCGAGGCCCGAGGTCCGAGGTCCGTCACAGTCGTTCCACCCACCAGGCGAGGGCGGGGATCATCTCCACGCGCTCCGCCGCGCCGAGGCGGCGCAGGAGGCTGTCGTCGTTGAGCCGCGCGAAGGGCGAGCCCTCGCGCTGCTCGAGCGCCTGAGGCCCGAGGTTCGCGGTGATGATCGTCGGCAGATTTTCGTGATAGCGGTGGGTGAGTAATTCGGCCATCGCCGCGCCGACGCGGCCATCCCCATCCAGGCAGTCCATCTCGTCCAGCACCAACACGGGCAGGCCCTTCAAGGGCTCGATGAGGTCGCGCACGCTGACGAAGTCCGCGTTCTGCCAGCCCCGCTGATCGTAATAGGCGTTCTTGATCTGCTGCGAAAGGGTGCGCACCGAGACGAAGCGCCCGGCGCGGCCTTCGCGCTCCGAAAGCGCGCGAAGGCCCGCGCAGGCGAGCGAGGTTTTTCCGCTTTGGGGTGGACCTTGGATCCACCACACTTCCCAGCCGCCCTTGAAGCGGTGCTTGCCCTTCGTCGCCCAGGCCTGGAACTCCTCCCCCCCGAGCGCCTTGAGGCCGTGCTGGATGTTGGCCTTCGCCTGATGGACGAAGCGCTCCAGGCGCTCGCGCTGGGGCAGTTCGCCCACCTTCGCCGGGTCGGCGGCGAGAAGCGATTCCAACTCGGGCAGGCGATCCATGACGAGGCGGTTCCGCTTCTGGTTGCCTTCCCAGTCCCGCCACCACCGCCAGAAGGTGGGGAAGGACGCCTCGCGGTAGCGGGATGGCAGTTCGGACGCTTCGCCGCTCGGACCATCGCAATCGCAGAGCCGCGCGGGCTTGAGCGGATCCTTGTTCAGGATCACGCCGCGGCCTTGGCAGCGCGGGCAGTCGGGGCGGGGGCTCAATTCAGCTCCCCGTGGAGGAAGCCTTCGAGGGTGGAGCGGCGGCGGTCGCGGATCTTGGCGAAGGCGCGCTCCTCCAGTTGGCGCACGCGCTCGCGGGAGATGGGCGGGTCGAAGCTTTTGCCGATCTGCTCCAGCGTCATCGGGTCCGCGCCGTGCAGGCCGAAGTGCAACTCCAGGATGCGGCGCTCCTTGTCGTTGAGCGATCCGAGGCTCATCTCCATCTGCTCGTGGAAGGCCTCGTGATCCAGCGCCTGGAGGGCGGAGGGCTCGACCTCCTGCTCCAGGCTGTCGCCGACGGTGAGATCGGTGTCGCCCAGGCCCTGCTCGGTGCTGATGGTGCTCGTCGTCTGCTGCAGGCGCTGGAGGCGATCCACCTCCTCCTCACTGAAGCCCGCGGCCGCGGCCAGCTCCTGCAGGGAGGGCGCGCGGCCCAGATCCTGGGTGAGATGCTGGGCAATCTTGTTGAGCTTCACCATGTGCCCCGCCACCTTCTGGGGCAGCTTGATCTTCGAGCCGTGCTCGGCGAGGGCGTGGAAGATCGCCTGGCGCACCCACCAGGACGCGTAGGTGAGGAACTTGTTCTCCCGCTCCGGGTCGAAGCGCTTGGCCGCCTCGATGAGACCGAGGTTGCCTTCCGAGATGAGGTCCAGCAGGTCCAGGCCCATGCCCTCGAACTTGCGGGCCTCCTTCACCACGAAGCGGAGGTTGCCCTCCACCAGCTTGCGCAGGCCCTCCGGGTTCCGGTCGTTGCGCCACAGCCGCCCGTTGATCCGCTCCTCCTCCGGCTTCAGCAGAGGCAGGTGGCGGATGGAGTCGAAGTACTTGTCGAGCGCGCGCTCTTCGAGGTGGCGGAAAACCAAGGAATCACCGGGGCGAAGGGACAGGATAGCAAGGCAGACCGGATCTCTGGCGCTGGGCACGATGAAGAGGTGTCAAGGACCGCCATGTCCTGGACCCGCCAGTTTCCTTGACCCTGTCTACGCAGCTTTCGGTGCTTGGGTTCTAGAAGCGACGAAGAGTGTCCTCTTCGCGGGTTTGTTGTCCCTCGGGCATATGCGGGTAGGGTATCGGTGGGAGGAGTGCCGTGAACAACAAAGGAGGCGTGATAGCGCTATTCATTCTTACGACTTGGCCAACCTGCGTATGGTCGCAATCCTCTCATCAGAGCAGACAGCTTCCATATGCCGAGACCACTGCTGGCATGGTCGACCAAGCGGCGAAAGATCTGAAAGTCGCCAACGCGGAATTGAACGCTATCTTCTCCCAACTGATGGCCCAGCTCGATCAGCATGGGAAGGACAAACTTCGGGTCGTTGAAAGAAAATGGCTGGCCTATCGCGATTCTCATGCTGATTTCGAAGCTTCGCTGTATGAAGGTGGCAGCATCCAGCCGCTCATCCGAACAAATTGCTTGGTTCAAATGACTCGCAATCGGATCAAAGAGTTGAAGGAGGTTTTGGAGTCGGACTTCGGGCACTGAGGCCGCCATGCACTGGGATGTGAAAGCCGTCCATCCGCTCGAAGGCCACCGGCTCCGCGTGGAGCTCGCGGATGGCCGCGAAGGACTCTTCGATGTGACGCCCTACCTGGATCACGGGGTCTTCCGCGAACTGAAGGATCCCGCCTATTTCAAGCAGGTCGGCATCGTGCTGGGCGCGCTCACCTGGCCGAACGAGCAGGACATCGCGCCGGAGACGCTGCTGGCGGGCCTCCAGCCGCTCGAGCCCTAAGGCTCGCGCTTCCTCAATCCCTGCGGCGTGAGCTTCACGAGGCCGCGGCTGGGGGCGGCTTGGTCGCCGAGGCCGTGGGATTCGAGGATGGCGGCGAGGCGCTCCATCTCGTCCTGGATCTGCCCCAGGCGCTCGCGGAGGTTGAGCACCACTTCGACGCCGGCGAGGTTCACGCCGAGGTCGCGGGTGAGGTTGAGGATGAACTCCAGGCGCTCCAGGTCCTCGTCGCTGTAGAGGCGCGTCTTGCCTTCGGTGCGCGAAGGCTTGAGCAGGCCTTCGCGCTCGTAGAGGCGCAGCGTCTGCGGGTGCACCTCGTAGCGCGTGCTCACGACGCCGATCATGTAGGCGCCCAGGCGGCGGTCTTTAGACATGCGTCCTCCGGACGGGCCTCAGGCCCCGGGCCCCGGGCCTCCGGATAGAACGCATGCCGTTCCACCGGAGGTCCGAGGTCCGAGGTCCGAGGCCCTTGATGGTCCTCACGCCCCACCTCGCCGTTCGCGCACCTGCGCATCGTTCAATTCGCCCAGCTCGCGCAGCAGCTCCTTGCTGCGCTCGTCGCCGATGGCGGGGGTGATGACGGCCACTTCGGCGAAGAGGTCGCCGCGCTCGCCGCCCTTGCCGAGCGGCATGCCGTGGCCCTTGAGGCGCAGCTTCTGGCCGCTCTGCACGCCGGGCGGAACCTTGAGCGTGGCCTTGCCGTCCGGCGTGGGCACATCCACCTTCGCGCCCAGCGCGGCCTCGGAGAAGCTCACGGGCAGCTTCACATGGAGGTTCGGCCCCTTGCGCTCGAAGCGCGGATCGGCCTGCACGGCGATTTCCAGGAAGAGGTCGCCGGGTCCGCCGCCGCGGCGCCCGGCCTCGCCCTTGCCCGCCACGCGCAGGCGCTGGCCGTTGTCCATGCCGGGCGGAATGGCGACGGTGACGGTTTCGCTCTTGGGATTGCGGCCGCGTCCCTGGCAATCCGGGCAAGGCGGAGAGATCGTCCCCTTGCCGCCGCAGGCGCCGCAGGTGCGGCCCAGGGAGAACATGCCGCCTTGGACCTTGCCCTTGCCGCCGCACTGGGCGCAGGTGACGGCCTTGCCCTTGGCTTCTCCGCTGCCGTGGCAACTGAGGCAGGGTTCGGTGCGATTCACCTGCAAGGAGAGCTTGGTGCCCTTGAAGGCGTCCTGGAAGCTGAGCTGCACGCGGCGCAGCAGATCCTCGCCCCGCTTCGGGCCGTGGGATTCCTGCCTTCCGCCGCCCATGCCCGAGCCCATGAAGGTGCCGAAGAGGTCGCCGAAGTCGAAGCCGCCGGACGGCGCGCCGCCGAAGCCTCCGGGGCCGGGGCCCATCTGCATCTGAGGTGCGCCCGCGGGGTCGCCGAACTGGTCGTAGTTCTTCCGCTTCTCGGGATCCGACAGCACCTCGTTGGCCGCCGAGAGCTCCTTGAACTTGGCCTCCGCCTCCGCGTTGCCGGGGTTCAGGTCCGGGTGGTATTTCCGCGCGAGCTTTCGGTAGGCCTTCTTGACCTCCTCATCGGAAGCCGTCTTGGGCACGCCCAGGATCTTGTAGTAGTCGGGGTGGGGCACGGGTTCACTGTATCCAACTTGCGTCTTTGAGGCTCAGGTTTGGGGGCCACGGACCTCGGGCCCCGGAGCACGGGAAACCATGCCCGCGGCCCGAGGCCCGTAGCCCGAGGTCCGGTTTTAGCTCACGACTTCGGCATCAATGACGCCGTCATCCTTCTTCGGCTCTTCGGAAGGCGCCGCGCCGGGAGCGGGGGCTTCGCCGGACTTGTAGAGCGACTCCGAGAGCTTGTGGGCCTTGGCGTTGAGGTCGTCCAGAGCCTTCTGGATCGGCTCCTTCTCGAAGGAGGCGAGGGCGGTTTTGGCTTCGGCGACGGAAGCCTCGGCGGCCTGCTTGTCCTCGGTCGGCAGCTTGTCGCCGCCTTCCTTCAGGAGCTTCTCCACCTGGTAGACGAGCTGATCCAGCTTGTTCTTGTCCTCGAGCAGCGCCTTGCGGGCCTCGTCCTCGGTCTTGTGGGCCTCGGCGTCCTTGACCTTCGCGTCAATCTCCTCCTTGGAAAGGCCGGTGCTGCCGGTGAGCGTGATGCTCGCGTCCTTGCCCGTGGCCTTGTCCTTGGCGGTCACATGCACGATGCCGTTGGCGTCAATGTCGAAGATGACCTCCACCTGCGGCATGCCGCGGGGCGCGGGCGGGATGTCGCCCAGGTGGAACTTGCCGAGCAGCTTGTTGCCGTCCACCACTTGGCGTTCGCCCTGGTAGACCTCGATGTCCACGCCGGGCTGGTTGTCCACCGCCGTGGTGTAGATCTCGGAGCGCTTGGTCGGGATCGTCGTGTTGCGGGGAATGATGACGCTCATCTGGCCGCCGTTGGCGTTGATGCCGAGAGAGAGCGGCGTCACATCGAGGAGCAGCACGCCCTTCACATCGCCCGCGAGGACGCCGCCCTGCACGGCCGCGCCCACGGCGACGACTTCATCCGGGTTCACGCTCTTGTTGGGCTCTTTTCCGAAGACCTGCTTCACCAGCTCCTGCACCTTCGGCGTGCGGGTGGAGCCGCCCACGAGCACGACCTCGTCAATCTCGTGGTGGGAGAGCTTGGCGTCCTTCACCGCGTTCTCGCAAGGGATGCGGAGCTTGGCGAGGATGGGCTCGAGCATCGCCTCGAAGCGCGCGCGGGTGAGGTTCTGGTTGATGTGCTTGGGGCCGCTGGCGTCGGCGGTGATGTAGGGCAGGCTGATGTCCGTCTGGGTGGTGCTGGACAGCTCGATCTTGGCCTTCTCCGCGGCCTCCTTGAGGCGCTGCATGGCGTCCGCCTGCTTGCGCAGGTCAATGCCTTCGGCCTTCTGGAAGTCCTCTACGAGCCAGTCAATGATGAGCTGGTCCACATTGTCGCCGCCCAGGTGGGTGTCGCCGTTGGTGGACTTCACCTCGACTACGCCCTCAGAGACTTCGAGGATGCTGATGTCGAAGGTGCCGCCGCCGAAGTCGAAGACGGCGATGGTGCCGTCCTTCTTCTTGTCGAGGCCGTAGGCGAGCGCGGCCGCCGTCGGCTCGTTGATGATGCGCTTCACATCCAGGCCCGCGATGGCGCCGGCGTCCTTGGTGGCCTGGCGCTGGGCGTCGTTGAAGTAGGCGGGCACGGTGACGACGGCTTCGGTCACCTTCTGGCCCAGGTAGGCCTCGGCGGCCTCCTTCATCTTGGTGAGGATGACGGCGGAGATCTCCTCGGGGCTGAGGAGCTTGCCGTCCACATTGATGGCGCATCCGCCCTTGTCGCTGCGCTGCACCGCGTAAGGCACGAGCTTCTGCTCCTTGTCGCTGTCCGCGAAGGGCAGGCCCATGAAGCGCTTGATGGAATAGATGGTGCTCTTGGGCTGGGCGACGGCCTGGCGCTTGGCCGAGGCGCCGACGAGCCGCTCGTGGGTCTTGGGGTTGAAACCGACCACGGAGGGCGTCGTGTCGGCGCC
The DNA here is from genome assembly GCA_964472275.1 of uncultured Solibacteraceae bacterium. Taxonomy (GTDB): domain Bacteria; phylum Acidobacteriota; class Holophagae; order Holophagales; family Holophagaceae; genus JAFDVN01. The sequence continues at coordinate 5,687 of CAYYJN010000035.1, read as the reverse complement.
TTCGGGGTTGGGAATGACCTTGGGCTGCCCGCCTTCCATCACGGCCACGCAACTGTTGGTGGTGCCCAGGTCAATGCCGATGATCTTGCTCATGTCAGTCCTCCAGAGGGCGCCCGACGGGTGCCCGTAGCCTCAAGAATAGGGCGTCGGAAAAGGGTGTCAATGAAATCTTCTAAAATTTACTCATATTTTCTTCTTCGATAATGCAGAGTAAATTGACTCCATGACTTCCCGCCCCTGTCCCATCTGCAAGAAGGCCACGATCTGGGAGGGCAACCCCTTCAAGCCCTTCTGCTCCGAGCGGTGCAAGACCCGGGATCTGGGCGCTTGGTCGTCCGAGTCCTACCGCGTGCCCATGAAGCCCGAGGAAGAGCAGGGCGAAGGCTGGAGCGAGGACGAGGAAGAGGCTCCCTGAACGCGGAAGCCGGGGCGAGGCCCCGGCTTCCGGCAGGTCCTGCTGCGTTCAGGGCGTGACGATGTTGCTCGCGACGGGCGAGGACCCGTAGGGCAGCGCGCTCTGGAAGGGATTGGAGGCGTAGCTGTAGCCCGGGTTGCGGACGGCGCTGATGGTGATCACATAGGAGACGCCCGCGGCCATGACGCCGGGCGGCACGGTGATGGAGCGGGCCGCGGTGCGGAAGATCGTGCGGGGCTGGAAGGCGCTCGCGCCGCCATTGTTCACCAGCGGAAGGAGGCTCACCACATAGCCCGTGGGCGCGCCAGTGGCGGGCGCGTCCCAGGAGATGACCGGCGAAGCGCTCACGCCCACCTGGTTCTGGAAGAGCGTCTTGCCGTTGATGCGGGGGTTCTGCACGGGGCTCAGCAAGGGCGTCAGCGGCGAGGTCGCGGATGGCATCACGGTGGTGGCCGTGTAGGCGGAGCGGCCGAGGTTCACGGGCGTCGAGGCGCCGGGGGCCATGTAGGAGATCGTCCAGGTGAAGTAGGTCTCCACCAACGGGGTCCAGGAGGCGGGGAAGGGATTGCCGTAGGGCAGGTCGCCGAGATCCAGGTCGGTGGTGGCGTTCACATCCCCGCTGTCATAGGTGAAGAGCTGGAAGGCGTCGCTGGGAATGCCGACTCCGGTGCCAAGCGGAGACAGCCAAAGGCCGAATTCCGTCTGGGACACCGTGGCGTTGGGATTCACGGAGGTGGTCATCGCGGCGAGGGCCGACCGCTTCCAATTCAGGCGCAGGATCGAGGATTGGCTGATGTCGAGGAAGCCGCCATTGGCGTTCGTGGTGGCGCCGTCCGTCATGGTCGTGGCGGGCAGCGTGAAGACCTTGCCCAAGGCCCGGTAGGTTTGACCCGAAGCGACTCGGCTCGTGAGCTGGGTGAGGTAGCCCTGATCGCCCTTGGTGGCGTCCAGCAGCGGGAAGCCGTTCTGGACGAACTCCATCGTGTAGTTGGTGAGCGAGGAGTCGCCAGGGTTCGGCGGGTTGGTGATGCCCGCGATGCCGTAGGTGGAAAGGGTGAGGCCCTGGTTCGGCACCGACCAGAAGAGTTCATCCGTGCCCTGCCAAGGGTTGAGGCCGGTCGCCGTCATCGCGAGATTCGTCGGCTGGGTGCCTGGGTAGACCGCGTCCGCGCGCCCATAGTTGTCGAAGACCCACTCGACATTGTCGGAATTGGTCCAGAGGTAGCTGCGGCCGAACTTGAGCCAGTAGTAGCCCACGGGGACATTCTTGATGCTGAAGGTGCCGTCGCTGTTGCCCTGTCCCGCGAGGGTGTCGAAGCCGCCGCTGGCGTTGGGCACGAGCACCTGGATGGGCGTGGAACTGAGGTTCAGGGGCTGCAGCGTCGTCGCGTTGTCCTGGTGGTAGGTGAAGCTGTAGAGGCCCGTCACGATACGCAAGGGGGTGGCGACCGCGGGCGTGGCG
>CAYYJN010000035.1:0-3710 GCA_964472275.1 uncultured Solibacteraceae bacterium | reverse complement strand
GCGGGCGTGGCGAGCGCCGTCGAAGCGGCGGCGACCGGCGCGGTCGTCGCTGTCCGCATCGCTTCGATCTCGCCAGGCGCCAGGGACACGACGGGTCCCGAGGCCGTTCCGGAATGGAGGGGATGCGCGCGATGGGGGCGGCTCGGACTGGCGTCGGACCAGAAGGGATCGGGTTCTGGCGCGACTTTGACGGTCGGCGTCGGCGCGGTCGTGTTGGACGGGGAGCTGGTTGCGGAAGATCCGCTGCCGCCACCGCAGGCGAGGGTGAGCGCGGAAAGGCCGAGACCGAAGCCCAGCCGGACACGAAGGTTCGTGGAAGGCATGATGCACCTCTTGGAATGGGCCGAGAGAACGGCCGGAGTGGGGGACGAAGGTGCGATTATCAACCTATTGAATGCAATTTGCCGTTTTTTTCTGTGTTAAATTATGTGAATCAAGGCAAAAGCAATCCCGTCATCCATATCCATCAAGACGGTCAGGTGGGGCCGGGGTCTGAGGGACCCCATTCGATCCCCGGACCACGCCGATAAGCTAGAGGGTTCGGAGCCCGCATGCCCTTTGAGCCCCTGAGCCAGGAACCCAAAATCCAGCGCAGCTGGATGGACAAGGGCGCCTTTCGCGCCAAGACGGCTTCGGAGCTGCTTCCCGATTCCAAGACCTTCTACATGCTCGTGATGCTGCCCTACCCTTCGGGGCGCATTCACATGGGCCATGTGCGCAACTACACGCTGGGCGACATCGTGGCGCGCTTCCGCCGCATGCGCGGCTACGAAGTGATGCATCCGCTGGGCTGGGATTCCTTCGGTCTCCCGGCTGAGAACGCGGCCATCAAGCACGGCATCCATCCCGCCATCTGGACGCGGCAGAACATCGCCGACATGAAGGCGCAGATCCAGAAATTGGGCATCAGCTACGACTGGGAGCGCGAGATCGCGAGCTACCTGCCCGAGTACTACCGCTGGAACCAGTGGTTCTTCCTCCAGATGTGGAAACGCGGCGATGTCTTCCGCGCCGAGCGCATGGTGAACTGGTGCGAAGCGCTCGGCACCGTGCTGGCCAACGAGCAGGTGGTGGATGGCAAGGACGAGCGCACGGGCCATCCCGTCGTGCAGAAGCCGCTGGAGCAGTACTTCTTCCAGACGACGAAGTACGCGGACGAGCTGCTGTCGGGCCTCGACCAGATTGATTGGCCCGAGAATGTGAAGACCATGCAGCGCCACTGGATCGGCAAGTCCGAGGGCGCGCGCCTGAAATTCGATGTGGAAGGCCACGATCAAGTGGAGGTGTTCACCACGCGCCTGGACACGCTCTTTGGCGTGAGTTTCCTCGCCCTCTCCACCGAGCATCCGCTCATCGAGGAAGCCGCGAAATCGGACGCGGGCCTCAAGACCTTCTGCGATCAGGTGGCGGCCATGAGCCGCGAAGACCGCCTCATGTCCGACCTCAAACTCGGCCACCGCTCCAGGCTCGAAGCCATCCATCCCTTCACTGGCGCGAAGATCCCCATCTACGCGGCGAACTATGTGCTCATGGACTACGGCACCGGCGCCGTCATGGGCGTGCCCGCCCACGATGAGCGGGACCAGGCTTTCGCCGAGAAGTACGGCCTGCCCATCGTCCAGGTCATCGAAGGCGAGGACGCCTTCGAGCACGGCACGCTTCTGAACTCAGGCGAATTCACGGGCCTCGGCTCGGAAGCCGCGGCGGACGCCATGCTCGCGAAATTAGGCGATCGCGCGTCGAAGGCGACCACCTTCAAGCTCAAGGACTGGGGCCTCAGCCGCCAGCGCTACTGGGGCACGCCCATCCCGACGGTCCACTGTCCCGACTGCGGCGTCGTGCCGGAGAAGGAGGAGAACCTTCCCGTGCGCCTGCCGGAGGATGTCGAGTTCAAGGGTGTCGGACCTTCACCCCTCACGACCTCGAAGGCCTTCCTCGACTGCGCCTGCCCGAGCTGCGGCAAGCCCAGCCGCCGCGAGACGGACACCATGGACACCTTCGTGGATTCGTCCTGGTACTGGATGCGCTACCTGGACCCGACGAACGACACGCTGCCCTTCGCCAAGACGGAGAGCGACGCCTGGATGCCCGTGGACCTCTACATCGGCGGCATCGAGCACGCGACCATGCACCTCATCTACGCGCGCTACTTCTTCAAGGTGCTGCGCGACCTCGGCATGGCGTCTGGCGACGAGCCCTTCACCAAGCTCATCTGCCAGGGCATGGTGCTGAAGGACGGCTCGAAGATGTCCAAGTCCAAGGGCAACATCGTGGACCCGGACGAGGTGCTCGCCGACTACGGCGCCGACGCGCTGCGCCTCTTCATGACCTTCGCCGCGCCCATCGAGAAGGAGCTGGACTGGACCGGCTTCGAAGGCATCGAAGGCGCCACCCGCTTCCTCAAGCGCGTGGCCAAGCTCGTGGACGATCACGGAAAGACGGATGCCGCCCTGCCCGCCAAGGACGCGCTCTCGAAGGAGGAGAAGGCCCTCCTCGTGAAGCTGCATCAGACCGTCGCGCGCCTCACCGGCGATCTAGAAAGCCGCTACAGCTTCAACACCCTCGTCTCCGGTCTCATGGAGTTGAGCAACGCCATCGGAGAACTGCCGACCCATGCGGAAGGTGGCGCGCCCCATCGCGCGACCGTGATGCAGCACGCGCTGGAGCGCCTCGTCCTCATGCTCAGCCCTGTCGCGCCCCACGCGGCGGAAGCGATGTGGTCCCAGCTCGGGGGCCAGGGCTTCGCCATGCACGCCACCTGGCCCGAGGCTGAGGCCGCCTTCCTCGAAGCCGACGAAGTGCTCGTCGTCGTGCAGGTGAACGGCAAGCTCCGGGGCCGTGTCACCGTTGCGAGCAGCGCCTCGGAAGAGGACCGCCGCGAAGCCGCCCTCGCCTCCGCCGAAGTGAAGCCCTGGCTCGACGGCAAGGAGATCGCGAAAGTCGTCGTTCCCCCCGGCGGCAAGCTCGTCAGCATCGTGGTGAAGGGCTAAAAGCTTATGAACCACGGAGACACAGAGACGCAGAGGTAAAGGACTTCAACTCTGCGCCTCTGTGTCTCTGTGGTTCCATCTTTTTCGGAGTTCTCATGCCGCTCGTGGAATGCGTCCCCAACTTCAGCGAGGGACGGGACAAGGCGAAGATCAAGCAGATCACGGACGCCATCGAGGCCGTGGCGGGCGTGACGCTCATGGATGTGGACCCCGGCGCGGACACGAACCGCACGGTCGTCACCTTCGTGGGCGAGCCTGAGGCCGCGCTGGAGGCAGCCTTCCAGGGCATCGCCAAGGCGGCCGCTGTCATTGATATGGGCGCGCACAAAGGTTCACACCCGCGCATGGGCGCGACGGATGTGTGCCCCTTCATTCCCGTGGAAGGGATGAGCATGGAGGACTGCGCGGAGCTGGCGCGGCGCTTGGGCAAACGCGTGGGCGAGGAGTTGGGTATCCCGGTCTACCTCTACGAAGCCGCCGCGTCCAAGCCCGAGCGGAAGAACCTCGCCTTCGTGCGCGAGGGCGAATACGAGGCGCTTCCCAAGAAAGCCCAGGACCCCGCCTGGAAGCCGGACTTCGGCCCCCACGCCTTCAACGCCAAGGCGGGCGCGACGGTCATCGGCGCGCGCGAATTCCTCATCGCCTTCAACATCACGCTCAACAGCCGCGACAAGGCCCACGCCACGGACATCGCCTTCGAGCTGCGGGAGAAGGGGCGCG
>CAYYJN010000034.1:0-19994 GCA_964472275.1 uncultured Solibacteraceae bacterium | reverse complement strand
ATAGGAGTGGCGCGGCTTTCATCGTCTCACTCCCGAGTTTGCTTCCTAAGACCCAGCCGGATTACCTCCCGCTGGAGCGCAGCCTTGATGAGGGGGAGGATCGGCTGGATCTCCGTCTCGTTCCCACGCCCTATTCGGTTCGCGTCAACACCGATCCTTCCGGGGCGGACATCCTGCTGGACGGAACAAAGGTGGGGGTCTCTCCCAGGAGCGTCCAGGTGCCCGGCCAAGGTCGCCACCAGATCGAAATCCGAGCGGATGGCTACGAGCCATGGACCGCGGTCTTGAATCGCCACGAGGCGCTGCCCGCTCCGATCCGGTTAAGGAAACTGGGCAGTCCTGGGGATTTGAATCAGAAGGACAAGGTAAACAAAGTTAAGGACTTCCTGAAAGATCTTCTAGACAAGTGACCGACCATTCAGAGCTTGTCGTCCGCCAGTACTTTGGCCGTCTGCGCCTCGCGAAAGGCTTGGAGTTTCGCGGCCAGTCCGGTGTCGTTCAGGGCGAGGATGGAGGCCGCCAGGAGTGCGGCGTTGATGGCCCCGGCCTTCCCGATGGCGAGGGTTCCGACCGGGATGCCCGCGGGCATCTGAACGATGGAGAGGAGGGAATCCATGCCGTTCAGCGCCTTGCTCTGCACCGGCACGCCGAGCACCGGCAGCTTGGTCTTGCTGGCCGCCATGCCCGGCAGGTGCGCCGCGCCGCCCGCGCCCGCGATGATGACTTTGATGCCGCGGCTTTCGGCGGCCTCGCAATATCGGAAGAGCTTGTCCGGCGTGCGGTGCGCGCTGACGACCTCCGCCTCGAAGGGCACGCCCAGTTCCTTCAGCGCGGAAGCCGCGTGCTCCATGGTTTCCCAATCGGACTTGGAACCCATTATGAGACCGACCAAAGGCTTTGACATGCACCCAGTCTAACCTGGACCCATGCGCGTGATCGTGGTGGGCGGCGGGGCCGCGGGGATGGTGGCGGCCTGGAGGGCCGCGAGCGGCGGTCATCAGGTGACGCTGCTGGAGGCCAACAACCGCCTGGGGGTGAAGCTCCGCATCAGCGGCGGCGGCAAGTGCAATGTGACCCACGCGGGGCCGCTGAAGGAGGTGCTCGGTTGCTTCGCGGCGGAGCAGGCGCGCTTCCTCCGCCCCGCCATGCACCGGTTCACCAACGAGGAGGTCGTCGAGGTGCTCCGCCGCGAGGGTGTGGAGACCTACACCCGGGACAACGGCCGCGTCTTTCCGCTCGACCGACCTGGCAGCGCGGCGGCCGTGGTGGCGGCCTTCGAGGCCGTCATGCTCCGTGCGGGCGTGCGCGTGCGGACGGGCGCCCGCGTGACGGGCCTGGAAGGCGCAGCGCCACGGCTCACGGCGCTGCGTCTCGGGGAGGAGCGGCTCGAAGCGGATCTCTTCATCCTCGCCACCGGCGGCGCGAGCTTTCCCGAAACTGGGACGCGAGGCGAGGTGCTGGGATGGCTCAAGGCCTTGGGACTCCCCATGCGCGCCTGGTTTCCGGCCCTCGCGCCCATTCCGCTCGCCGCGCCGCGCCCGGCCTGGGAAGGCGTGGCGTGGCGTGAAGGCGAGTTGCTGCTGCTCGCGGGGAAGGGCGGCAAGCGCCTCGCGCGGTATCGCGGCGACCTCGTCTTCACGAAGGTCGGCATCAGCGGTCCCGCGGCGCTGGAACTGAGCCAGGCGGCGGAAGCCGCGCGGCTCGCGGGCGTGGCCCACCTCGTGTACGCCCATGACACGCGGTCCTTTGAAGCCGTGGAGGCTGAGGCGCTCGCGACCGCCCGCGCGCAACCGCATTTATCCATCTCCCGCTGGATTCAACGGTGGATTCCGGAACGCTGCGCGGAAACCCTCGTCCGCGAAGCTGGCCTCGACGACGGGCAGCGGCTCAAGGATCTTCCCAAAGACGCGCGGCGCGCCCTCGTCACCGCGATCGTCGCCTCGGACCTCGGCGCGCCTGGCGCGGTGCCGCTCACCAAGGGCGAAGTGGCCGCGGGCGGATTGCGCCTCGAAGCGGTGGATCCGCATACGATGGCCGTGAGCGGCTTCGACAACCTGCGCGTCTGCGGCGAACTGCTCGATGTGGATGGCCCCGTCGGCGGCTACAACCTCCAAGCCGCGTTCAGCACGGGCTTCGTGGCGGGAGATATTTAGGGCTTTTGGCTCTCGGCTCTGGGCTTTTGCTTGCGCCGACGCACTCGTGCGGGGAGGAGGGCATGGGTCAAAACCAGCAAGAGCCTAGAGCCAAAAGCCGAGAGCCTCACTTCCCGCGGTTGCTGCTCCGGGTGTGCATCGAGTTGCCTTTGCCCTGAGCCTTGGTGTTCACCTTGGACTGGGCGTTGGCGGAAGGGCGGGGTTGATGGGCGGTCTTGGCGACGGCGCCCGCGTCCTCGGCCTTCTGGGCTTTGTCGAGGCTCTTGAGCAGGTCGGTGGGGATCAGCGGCTTGTTCATGGGGCCTCCGGCAGATGCTCCCAGCTTACGCCGAAGTAGCTGAGGATCGCGTTCCGCTCGTTCCGCTCCTGCTCGGCGATGCTCGCGTAAGGATGGCGGAAGACCACGCGGCGCACGCCCCGGCGCACCAGGGCGCGCGCGCAGGTGAGGCAGGGTTCATGGGTCACATAGGCCGTCTTCACAGGGCCGTCGCAGAAGCCGAGGGCGTTCTCTTCCGCGTGGCTCGTGTGGAGGCAGCGGCGGTCCGGGTTGCAGGTCTCGGGCGTGCAGTGGGGCATGCCCGGGAGCGCGCCATTGAAACCCGCCGCGGCGATGCCGCCATCGGGCCGAAGCAGCACCGCGCCCACCTTCAGGCGGCAGCAGGTCCCGAGGCGCCCCAACTCCAGGGCCATGTTGAGGAAGACTTCATCTTTCAGTTGCGCGCGTTCCATGCCGATTCCATCTTGGCAGGCTACCCTCGCTCGCCCCATGCGCAAACATCTGAAGGCGATACTGGCCATCTCGGCCCTGGCCGGGCTGGGAGGAGCGGCTTGGCTCCTCTGGCGCGGGCGCCTTCACGCCTCGGTGCCCCGAATCGTCATCCTTGGGCCACGGGTCGCGGGGATCACTCCAAACCTTTCTCTCGGTCTGGGGACCTTGATCCGCGATGAGTTGGAAGTGAAGGCCGAGCGTCCCGTGGTCACTTCGCCTTCGGAAACGCCACCCCAAGGGCTGTTGGCTGAGGATCTCCTGGTGCGATTTTCAGGCACCCGGTCTGGGGACATGCTCGCTCTGGGAATGGATTGGATTTCAGGGGAAGAACTTCGGACGGGACGGCCGTGGCACACGGTCCGGACCCAACCCCATCCGCCCCCAGCCGCCTTTCCAGCCCTTTGGGAGGCTGGCCCTTGGCCTTCCATGCGTGGCGGCGTGAAAGGGCTCCTTCCCGACGATCCCAAAGCGTTCTGGGAACTCGCGCGGCAATCTTCAGTCCAAGAGGATGTGGAGGCCGACCAGGATCTAGGGGCATCGGAGCGCTTGGCGCAGTCCGAGCCGGGCAGCGCCGCGGCCTGGGCGAACCTGGGCGAGCATGTGTATCGCGATCTCTGGACCCGACCGGCTTCGGGCGACCTTCCGCAGATCGGGGCGGTTCATGCTTTGGACCATGCCCTGGCGCTGATCCCTGGTTATCCGAGAGCGGCGCTGCTGAAGGGAATGCTCCTGACGGACCTCGGCGATCACCGGAACGCCCTGCGGGTGCTCGTGGAGGCTCGCAGGCTGAGGCCAGGGATTCCAGGCCTCTACAGCGGCCTCGCCTATGCGGGGAGGACGGCGGGATTGCTCACCGGAGCCCGGAGAGCGCTGGCGGATCGAGATCGGCTCGCGGGGCCGGTGGCCATCAATGAGGAATGGTTCGTGGAAAACACCTACCTCTACACCGGCCACTCGGACCAGTTCCTCCAGAGTCTTCCCAGGCGGGAAGATCCCATCGTCTGGTTCTACCGGGGCTACCTCAGTCTCATCCAGGGGCAGCCGAAGGTCGCGCTGGCGTCTTTCCAGGCGGGCGCGGCGGATCGCAGCACCTCGATTCCTTTCAGCGATCTATGCGGCGTCTACGCTCTCGCGCTTCAGGGCAAGCATGACGAAGCTCTCGCGGCCCTCCAGCGCATGGATGAGGCGCGTGGGCATCTCCGCATTCCCGATGGGGAGCTGACCTTCAAGATCGCCGAGGCCTACGCGTACCTGAACCAACCGGAGGAGGCGATCACGGTGGCGGGGCGGGCCTTCGCCCAGGGATTCGGCTGCCTGGAGTGGTACGACCAGAGCCCGCTCTTCGCCGCCGCCCGCGGGAGCTTGCGCTGGAAGGCGCTCCGCCAGCACCTCCAGGATCGTCAGGAGCTGCTGGCTCGAAGCTATCCGCTCGACACCTTCGGATAAGCCCTTAGAGTCCGCCGCCCGCGTCCACTTCGGGCCGGTAGGTCAGGCTGGCCTTGAGGTAGTCGCGGTTCATGAGGGCGATGTTCTCGAGCTGCACGCTCTTGGGGCAGGCGGCCTCGCATTCGCCGTGGTTCGTGCAGGTGCCGAATTCCTCGTCGTCCATCTGGGCGACCATGTCGCGCACGCGGATCATGCGCTCGGCCTGGCCCTGGGGCAGGTGGGCGAGGTGGCTCACCTTGGCGGACACGAAGAGCATGGCCGAAGCGTTGGGGCAGGCGGCCACGCAGGCGCCGCAGCCGATGCACTCCGCGGCGGCCATGGCCAGATCCGCCTTCTCCTTGGGCACGGGGATGGCGTTGGCGTCCGGCGCCGCGCCGGTGTTGGCGGTGATGAAGCCGCCCGCCGCGACGACGCGGTCGAAGGCGGAGCGGTCCACGATCAGGTCGCGCTGCACGGGGAAGGCCTTGGCCCGCCAGGGCTCGATGACGATCTCGTCGCCGTCCTGGAAGCTGCGCATGTGGAGCTGGCAGGTGGTCGTGCGGTCCTTGGGACCGTGGGGGCGGCCGTTGATGACCATGGAGCACATGCCGCAGATGCCTTCGCGGCAGTCGTGGTCGAAGGCGATGGGCTCGTCGCCGGCCTTGATGAGGCCTTCGTTGACGACATCGAGCATCTCCAGGAAGGACATGTCGTCGCTGATGCCTTCGGCCTTGTAGGCCTTGAAGCCGCCTTCGGACTTCGCGTCCTTCTGGCGCCAGACTTGGAGGGTGAGGTTCAGATGCTTGGCCATGGCTCAAATCCTCACTTGTAGCTGCGGGTGGCGAGGTGGACATGCTCGAATTCGAGCGGTTCGAGGTGCTTCTCCGGCTTCACGCCTTCGCCCTTGTACTCCCAGGCCGCGGCGTTGCAGAAATGCTCGTCGTCGCGCAGGGCCTCGCCCTCGGGCGTCTGGAACTCCTCCCGGAAGTGGCCGCCGCAGCTTTCGCGGCGCTCCAGCGCGTCCAGGCACATCAGCTCGCCCAGCTCGATGAAGTCCGCGACGCGGCCGGCCATTTCGAGGCTCTGGTTCAGCTCCTCGCCGGTGCCGGGCACGCGCAGGTTGGACCAGAACGCCTTGCGCAGCTCGCCGATGAGGCCGATGGCCTTCTGGAGACCCGCTTCGTTGCGGGCCATGCCGCAGTACTCCCACATGATCTTGCCAAGCTCGCGGTGGAAGTGCGTGGGCGTCTCTTTGCCGCCGATGGAAAGGAAGCGCTCGTTGCGCGTCTTCACGGCGGCTTCCGCGGCCTTCACTTCCGCGTGGTCGGCGGTGGGACGCTTGGCCGGGCTCTGGCCCGCCAGGTAGTTGCCGATGGTGTAGGGGATGATGAAGTAGCCGTCGGAGAGGCCCTGCATGAGCGCCGACGCGCCCAGGCGGTTGGCGCCGTGGTCGCTGAAGTTCGCCTCGCCGCCCACGAAGAGCCCGGGGATGGTGCTCTGGAGGTTGTAGTCCACCCAGAGTCCGCCCATGGTGTAGTGCACCGCTGGATAGATGCGCATGGGCACTTCGTAGGGATTCTCGTCGGTGATGCGCTCGTACATCTCGAAGAGGTTGCCGTACTTCTCCTCGACCTTGTGCTTGCCCAGGCGCTTGATGGCGTCCGCGAAATCCAGGTAGACGCCGCGCCCGCCAGGCCCGACGCCGCGGCCCTCGTCGCAGACTTCCTTCGCGTTGCGGCTGGCCACATCGCGGGGCACGAGGTTGCCGAAGCTCGGGTACTTGCGCTCCAGGAAGTAGTCGCGGTCCTCTTCCTTGATCTCGTTCGGCTTCTTGCCGCAGTCCTCTTTGCGCTTGGGCGCCCACACGCGGCCATCGTTGCGCAGGGATTCGGACATGAGCGTCAGCTTGGACTGGTGATCGCCGGTGACAGGGATGCAGGTGGGGTGGATCTGCGTGTAGCAGGGGTTGGCGAAGGCCGCGCCCTTCTTGTAGGCGCGCCAGTTGGCCGTCACATTGCAGCCCTTGGCGTTGGTGGAGAGGTAGAACACATTGCCGTAGCCGCCGGTGGCGAGCACTACCGCGTCGCCCAGGTGGGACTCCACCTTGCCGGTCACCATGTCGCGCGCGACGATGCCCTTGGCGTGGCCATCCACGACGATGAGCTCCAGCATCTCGTGGCGCGTGTGCATCTTCACGGTGCCGAGGCCGATCTGGCGCTCCAAGGCCTGATAGGCGCCGAGGAGGAGCTGCTGGCCGGTCTGGCCCTTGGCGTAGAAGGTGCGGCTCACCTGCGCGCCGCCGAAGGAGCGGTTGTCCAGCAGGCCGCCGTATTCGCGGGCGAAGGGCACGCCCTGGGCCACGGCCTGGTCAATGATCTTCACGCTGTTCTCGGCGAGGCGGTAGACATTGGCCTCGCGGGAGCGGAAGTCGCCGCCCTTCACGGTGTCGTAGAAGAGGCGGTGGATGCTGTCGCCATCGCCCCGGTAGTTCTTCGCGGCGTTGATGCCGCCCTGGGCCGCGATGGAGTGGGCGCGGCGCGGGCTGTCTTGGTAGCAGTAGCACTCCACCTGGTAGCCCAGCTCGCCCATGGTGGCCGCGGCCGCTGCGCCTGCGAGGCCGGAGCCCACGACGAGCACCTTGTACTTGCGCTTGTTGGCGGGGTTCACCAGCTTCATGTTGAAGCGGTGCTGCTCCCACAGGGTTTCGATGGCGCCGTTCGGGACATTCGATTTGAGTTCCATGGTGACCCTCAGCGGATGAACCCGGCCAGGACGGCGACGGGGAAGGAGATGTTGGCGATCACCACGACGGCGGTGACGATCCAGGCGAGCTGCTTGCGCAGCGCGTTGTAACGCGGGTGGTTCCAGCCCATCGTCTGCATCAGGCTCCAGATGCCGTGGCTCAGATGCCCGGCGAGCGCGATCATCGCGACGATGTAGAGCGCCGACACCCACTTCACCTGGAAGGTGCTGACGAGGTTCGCGTAGACCTCGCCCTTCACGAAGGCGCCGCCGGGGTGCCACTGGCCCGTGGTGAGGTTCAGCAGGTGGAAGACGATGAAGAACAGCAGGATGAAGCCGGTGACGCGCATGTAGCGGGAAGCCCAGGTGGAGGCCTCGTGGTGGACCTTGCGATAGGCCACCGGGCGCGCCGCGCGATTCATGCGCGTCAGGCCCGCCGCCGCCCATATGTGCAGGAGGACGCAGGCGAGCAGGACGAGGCGCGCGATCCAGAGCCCGGCGCCGTGCAGGAAGTGATGGAGGAATTCGGAGTAGCCGTCCAGGGCTTCCGCGCCCTTGTAGACCTGGAGATTCCCGGCCATGTGCCCGACCACGAAGAGCACCAGCACCAGGCCGGTGATGGCCATGACGATCTTCTTGCCGATCGAGGAGCCTAAGAAGGTGGCTTCGGATTTCATCGGGCCTCCAGGGAGGGGCGGGTTTCGCGCTCCGGCCGGGCGCGCTTCGGCGAGCCTGATGGCCGTTCATTCCATTCCGGCCTCAAGTATGTTCGGGATCGGTTGCGATCCCAAGCGGCAAATCTGTCAAAACCCTCACCCTGCGGCCATATGAGGGCTTTCAGGGCGGCGGCCTTCCTTGTAAGCTGGCCTGAATATTTACTGATCCTTCCCAAGGAGTCCCCCCATGTTGTCCCTCGTTTTTGGCGCAGCCGTCGCTGCGCTTCTGGTCGCCGTGTATTTGGCGAACCGCGTCCTCGCCGGATCCACCGGCACGGATGCCATGCGCCGCATTTCCGATGCCATCAAGCAGGGCGCGGAAGCCTACCTGAGCCGCCAGAACCGCACCATCGGCCTGCTCGCCATCTTCGTGGCGGTGGGCATCTACCTCGTCTACCACGGCCAGACCGGGCCGAACCCCTCGCGCGTCGCGCTGTGGACGACCATCAGCTTCCTCCTTGGCGCCGGCTGCTCCGTGATCGCGGGCTACAGCGGCATGTGGATCTCCATCCGCGCCAACATCCGCACCGCCGCCGCGGCTGAGAAGGGTCTGAACGCCGGCCTCCAGACCGCCGTGCGCGCGGGCGCGGTGTCCGGCTTCATCGTCATGGCCATGAACCTCCTGGGCATCGGCGGGCTCTACGCGGTGCTGACCAAGGGGGTGGGACTCCCCGCCCAGAGCGTGCCCCTCTACATCGTCGGCTACGGCTTCGGCGCGTCTTTCGTGGCGCTCTTCGCCCAGCTCGGCGGCGGCATCTACACCAAGGCGGCGGATGTGGGCGCCGATCTCGTCGGCAAGGTCGAGGCGGGCATCCCTGAGGACGATCCGCGCAACCCGGCCGTCATCGCCGACCTCGTGGGCGACAATGTGGGCGACTGCGCGGGCCGTGGCGCGGACATCTTCGAATCCACCGCCGCCGAGACCATCGGCGTCATGATCCTCGCCGCCAGCCCCGTGCTCTACGACGCCTTCGGCATCAACGGCATCCTCTTCCCGCTGGTCGTCATCGCGCTGGGCCTGCTCTGCAGCGTCGTCGGCGTGTTCACCGTCTCCGTGAAGGAAGGCGGCGACCCCATGGGCGGCCTCAACCGCGGCTTCTATGTGACCGGCCTCCTCGCCATGGTCGCCTTCTGGTTCGCGACGCAGAAGCTGCTCACGCCCGTCGCGGCTTCGGGCATCGTCGCGCCCCACGCGGCCCGCTACTACTTCTACTGCGGCCTGCTGGGCCTCGCGACGAGCCTCGCCTTCGTCTACATCACCCAGTACTACACCGAGAGCAAGTACCGCCCCGTGAAGGGCATCGCCGACGCCTCCAAGACCGGCCCCGCGACGACCATCATCGAGGGCCTCGCCGTCGGTCTCGAATGCACGGCCATCCCCGTCGTCGTGATGGTCTGCGCCATCGTCGGCTCCTACTTCCTGGGCAAGGCCAGCGGCATCGAGGTCGGCCACGCGGGCCCGCTGGCCATCAGCGGCCTCTTTGGCACCGCCGTCGCGACGCTCGGCATGCTCGGCCCCGCGGGCTACATCATGGCGATGGATGTGTTCGGCCCCATCGCGGACAACGCGGGCGGCATCGTCGAAATGGGCGAGTGCGGCGAGGACATCCGCAAGTCCACCGATGTGCTGGACGCGGTGGGCAACACGACCAAGGCGCTCACCAAGGGCTACGCCATCGGCACGGCGGCGCTCGCGGCCTTCCTGCTCTTCAGCGCCTTCATGGACGCGGTGCGTGAGCACACGCACACGGCCTTCGACACGGTGAACCTCGCCAAGCCGACGGTCTTCGCGGGCGCGCTGCTGGGCGCGATGCTGGTGTTCCTCTTCTCCAGCTTCGCCATCCGCGCCGTGGGCCGCGCGGCCTTCGATGTGATCGAGGCGGTGCGCAAGCAGTTCCGCGAGAAGCCCGGCATCATGCAGGGCACTGAGCAGCCCGACTACGCGGCCTGCGTGGACATCGTCACCCGTGGCGCCCTGCGCCAGATGATCGCGCCGGGCCTCCTGGCGGTGGGCGTGCCCATCGCCGTGGGCCTCTGCTTCCGCGCCTTCATCACCCCGGCTGATCCCACCGCCGCCGCGGAAGGCGTGGCCGCCTTCCTGATGGTCGCCACCATCGCGGGCATCCTCATGGCCCTCCTGCTGAATAACGCGGGCGGCGCATGGGACAACGCCAAGAAGTACATCGAGACCGGCGTCCATGGCGGCAAGAAGTCCGAAGCCCACAAGGCCGCGGTCGTGGGCGACACCGTCGGCGATCCCTTCAAGGACACCGCCGGCCCGAGCCTCCATGTGCTGATCAAGCTGCTGGCCACGGTGACGCTCGTCATGGCGCCCCTGTTCCTCTAGGGTCAGCCTCGCTAGACTGAGAAGGAGCGGCTTCGTGCCGCTCCTTTTTTGCATCTCGATGGAAGCCCCATGAGTCTCCAGCAGGAAATTGCCCGGCGCCGCACCTTCGCCATCATCTCCCACCCGGACGCGGGCAAGACGACGCTCACCGAGAAGCTGCTGCTCTATTCCGGCGCCATTGACCGCGCCGGTTCCGTGAAGGGCCGCGAAGGCGCGGGCCACGCCCAGTCGGACTGGATGAGCATCGAGCAGGAGCGCGGCATCAGCGTGACGAGCGCCGCCATGCAGTTCGACTACAAGGGCTTCGCCATCAACCTGCTGGACACGCCGGGCCACCAGGACTTCAGCGAGGACACCTACCGTGCGCTGACCGCGGCGGACAGCGTCGTCATGCTCCTCGACTGCGCGAAGGGCGTGGAAGAACAGACGAAGAAACTGTTCCGCGTGGCGTCTGAGCGCAAGCTGCCCATCTTCACCTTCGTCAACAAACTGGATCGGCCGGGCCGCGAACCCGTGGAACTCATTGACGAAGTGGAAGAACTCTTCGGCCTCCACGCCGTGCCCATGACCTGGCCCATCGGCAACGGCCCGGACTTCAAGGGCGTCTATGTGCGCGCCACCGGCAAGATCCGCCTCTTCGAGCGGGCCAAGAAGGGCCAGCGCGCCAAGGAGTCCGGCGAAGGCGGTCTGGACGATCCGGAGATCCAAGCGCTGCTGACGGCGGAGGAGCTTCAGCGGCTCAAAGACGACATCGAACTCATGGACACGGTGCTGCCCGCCTTCGACGCGGAGGCCTTCCGGCGCGGGGAGCAGTCGCCGATGTTCTTCGGCTCCGCCGTGAACAACTTCGGCGTCGCCGACTTCCTGGATGTGTTCCTGGAACTCGCGCCCCAGCCCATGCCGCGCCCCACGGCGAGCGGCGGGAGCATCGAACCGGAGGCCAAGGGCTTCACGGCCTTCGTGTTCAAGGTGCAGGCGAACATGAACAAGGCCCACCGGGATCGCGTGGCCTTCGCGCGCATCGTCAGCGGCAAGTTCGAGCGGGGCATGGACGCGCTCCATGTGCGCGGCGGAAAATCCATCAAGCTCAACTACCCGCACATGTTCTTTGGCCGGGAGCGCGAGATCGTGGACGAGGCCTATCCCGGCGACATCCTGGGCCTCATCAACCCCGGCGTCTTCCGCATCGGCGATGTGCTGAGCGCCGCGGGGCCGGTGGACTTCCACGCCGTGCCGCGGTTCAGCCCGGAGCAGTTCGCCTCCGTGCGCCTCGCCGATCCCGGCGCGCGCAAGGGCTTCCTGAAAGGGTTGCAGCAGATCGCGGAAGAAGGCGTCGTGCAGGTGTTCTGGCCCAAGAGCGGCGCGCCTCTGCCCGTGCTGGGCGCCATCGGCCGCCTGCAGTTCGAGGTCTTCCAGCACCGCCTCAAGGACGAATACGCGTGTCCGGTG
Source organism: uncultured Solibacteraceae bacterium (assembly GCA_964472275.1). GTDB lineage: Bacteria > Acidobacteriota > Holophagae > Holophagales > Holophagaceae > JAFDVN01. The sequence goes on along the minus strand of CAYYJN010000034.1, from coordinate 8,393 downwards.
ATGATGGACCCCCGCGCCTTCCAGATGGCGCGATGGATCACCGGCGGCTGGCCCGAGCCGAACAGATATTGGGGTGAGCTGGTGGAGGACGCGGACGGCAACCCGGCCATCCTCTTCGAGAACGACTGGCAGCGCCGCACGACGGCGGAGAAGAGCCCCCAGCTCACCTACTTGGAGCATCCGCCTCGGTAAGGCTAACCCGAATACGAAAATCATCGTAGCATTTCCCGTTGGAGGTCCGCATGAGGCTTCAGAACGGGGTGATCCTGGTGATGGGAATGGCAGCGGCGCAGGCTCAGCAGCCGCCCGACGCGATCCTGCGGGCCTTTGACGCGATGGCGGCGAAGCCGTTGTGGCCTGGCTATGAGCCCATGACGATGCCGCTCGCCATCTTCGATGGCCACCGGACCTGGTTGATCCGGCATCCGAATCCGCCCCAAGGCTTCGTCCCGGCCTCCGGCGGGTGGTGGGTGATGGAGGGCCGCCAGGAGGCGGTGACGGCCAACAGCTCCGTGGAGATCGGCGGGGTGAAGACCGCCACGCTCATGCCCGCGGAAGGCCTGGATCCTGCCACTCGCGCGGCGACGATGATCCATGAATGCTTCCATGTGTATCAGCGCAAGGAGCACCCCACCTGGGCGGGCAACGAGGCCGAGCTGTTCACCTATCCGGCGGTGGATGGCGAAGTGCTCGCGACGCGCTGGGAGGAGGAGGCCGATCTCTGGGCCGCGCTGCGGTGCGAAGACGCCGCGCTCGCCAAGGCCCATGCCAAACGCGCCATGGAGGCGCGTCAGCGGAGATTCACCATCATTGGGGCCAGCGCGGCGGCTTACGAGCGCGGCTGCGAACTGAATGAAGGGTTGGCGACTTGCGTGGAATTTCGCGCTTTGGGGCGCAGGGCGTTCGATGCATCCGCCGCGCCTCGCATCGGCGCGGAGCACTTGAGGGACGAGCGGGTCTACAACATCGGCCCTGCCTTCGCGCAGTTGCTGGACCGCTTCAGTCCCGGATGGGAAGCGGCGCTCAACGCGGGGAAGCCCGCTTTGTTGGACGAGGCGCTGCTGGATGCGGTGAAGAGCGCGGACGCGAGCCGGTTGCCGCCCCTGGACCCCACGCTCCATGACGCGGCGATGCGCTCGGCGGCGGCGGCCTTGAAGGCGCGCGCGGCGACGCAGGCGGCCTACCTCGCGCGACCGGGGTGGTCCCTTGAGATCACGGCCGCGCCTGGCGATCCACTCCAGTCGCTGCGCTTCGATCCATGGAATGTGCGAAGCCTCACGCCCGGCCGCGTCCTCCACACCCGCTACCTCAAGCTCGGGAACGACCGGGGAGAGGTGGAGATGCTGGATCAGCAGGGGCTCACCGTGGCCTCAGGCAAGCATCCGCTGTGGGATGGCGTCGCCAGCTTCACCATCGCGGGATTGAAGGCGAAGCCGATCCTCACCAAACTCAAGGACGGGAAGTGGCGGATTCAAGCCGAAGGCCTTGAAGGCGCGCTCGCAGCTAAGACTCGGTGGGCCGGGAAGACGCTGAAGATCCAGCTCTAGGCGGACTCAGAACAGCGGGCGCAGCAGGTGCAGGAACCCGGCCGCGATGAGCGCGGACATGGGGATGGTGAGCACCCAGGCGACGATGATGTTGCCGGCCACGCCCCAGCGCACGGCGGAGACATTCATGCTCGCGCCCACGCCCATGACCGCGCCGGTCTTCACATGGGTCGTGCTGACGGGGATGCCCAAGTGCGCCGTGAAGAAGAGCACGGCCGCCGAGCTGATCTCCGAGGCGAAGCCATGGATGGGCTTCATCTTCACGATCTTCGAACCCATGGTCTTGATGATCTTCCATCCGCCCGAGGCGGTGCCGAGGCCCATGGCCGCGGCGCAGGCGAGCTTCACCCAGAGCGGAATGTCCACGGCGGTGCCATGGGCCGCGAGCTTTCCGTAGGTGATGAGGGCGAGGGCGATGATGCCCATGGTCTTCTGGGCGTCGCTGGTGCCGTGGGCGAAGGAGACGGCGGCGGCGCTGAAGATCTGGGCGCGCCGGAACACCTTGTTCACCTTCCAGCTGCTCATTCGGCGGCAGATCCAAAGCAGCAGCAGGATGAGCACGGCCGCCAGCAGGAAGCCGAGCAGGGGCGAGATGATGAGGTACTTGCCGACTTCCTCCAGCTTGGCGGTGTGGAGCTTGGAGGCTCCCGCTTCGGCGACGACCGCGCCCGCGAGGGCGCCCACGAGGGCGTGGCTGGAACTGGAGGGGATGCCGAACCACCAGGTGATCAGGTTCCAGGCCAGGGCGGAAAGCACGGCGGAGGCGACGACGGCGGGCACCACGAACTGCGCGTCGGCGATGCCCTTGGCGATGGTCGTGGCGACCTGGGTTCCGGTGAGGGCGCCGGCGAAATTCAGGACGGCGGCCATGACGATGGCGTAGCGGGCGGGCATCACGCCCGTGGAGACCACCGTGGCGATGGCGTTGGCGGTGTCGTGGAAGCCGTTGCTGTAGTCGAAGACCAGCGCCGCCAGGACGATGAGGGCGAGGGCGAGCTCGGGATGCAGCATGCGGCGCGCCTAGGCGTTGCGCATGACGGTGGAGCCCACGGTCTGGGCCACGCGCTCGATGCGATCCGTCGCCTCCTCGATGGTTTCCAGGATCTCCTTCCACTTCATCAGCTCGATGGGATCCTTCGGATTCTCGAAGATCTGCGCGAGCGCGCCGTGGTAGAGGCTGTCGGCCTTGTTCTCCAGCGCGTGGACATTGCGGATCCGGGAGCGGATATCGGCCACATTGTCCATCTTCCGCAGGCTTCCGACGAGCTTCACGGTCTCCTGGGCGCCCTCGACGATGACGCTGGAAAGCTGCATGGCGGCCGGCATGATCCGGTCAATGCGGTAGAGCACCAAGCGCTCGCAGACGGCGTCAATGCAGTCCGCCACATCGTCCATGCAATGGGCCAGATCGAGGATGTCCTCCCGCTCGATGGGCGTGACGAAGGTCTGGTTGAGCCTGTCCACGATCTCGTGGGTGAGCTCGTCGCCCTTGTGCTCCAGATCCTTCATCTGCCGACGCAGTTCGGCGTAGCGGCCCGGATCGCCGCTGCGGAGCTCCCGATCGAAGAGCTGGGCCGCCTCCAGGATGTTGGCGGCGGAGGCTTCGAGCAGCTCGAAGAACACCATCTCGCGGGGCTTGAGCCAGCGCATGAGGGCGTTGAGGGACATGGGCGCTCCGTGGGGAAGGCAAACACCCCATTATCCCGGTCCATGCCCTCTACAGGAAGCGCGGGTTTAGGTAGGCAACGGCAAGCCCGCCTGTGGCGGGCGGCTTCCGCGCCCGATCAGCCTTACCCCCTCTGCGTTCTCTGTGTGTTCCGCTTGTTGCGCGAGGGGCGATGAAGCTTTATTTCTCCACGCTGCCCATGCGGTAGCCCACGCCCACCACGGTTTCGATGAGGTCGCCCGCGGCGCCCAGCTTGGCGCGCACCCGGCGCACATGGGCGTCAATGGTCCGGCTCTCCCCGAGGTATTCCAGGCCCCAGACCTGTTGGAGGATCTTCTCCCGCCCCAGCACCCGGCGCGGGTTCTTGAGGAAGTAGGCGAGGAGCTCGAATTCGCGGCGCGTCAGATCCACCGGAACGCCATCCACCCGCGCGAGGTGCATGTCCAGGTCCACCATCAGCGGCCCCATGGTGAGCACCTGCCCGTGGGCGGTGTCCTCGATGAAGGCCGCGCGACGGAGGATCGCCCGCACCCGGGCCGCCAGCTCGCGGACCGAGAAGGGTTTGGAGATGTAATCGTCCGCGCCGAGTTCCAGGCCCAGCACGCGATCAATCTCTTCGCTGCGGGCGGTCACCAGCACCACGGGAAGCGCCCGCAGCCGACCGCCGCGGATGGCGCGGAGCACCTCCAGCCCGTCCATGTCGGGCAGGGTGAGATCCAGGAGCGCCGCGTCGAATTTCGCGCCGGGCGCCTGGAGCGCCTTCACCGCCGGTTGCCCCTCTCCAAACGCGGAAACGGTGAAGCCTTCGCGCTTCAGGTGTTGCTCGACGCCCTGGCGGATTTCCGCGTCGTCTTCAAGAAGGAGGATGTTCGGCATGGGATTACGGCGAGTCCTGAAGATGGGGATGTTTCACATTACGGCCTTCGAGGATGAATAGCACCTCTTCGGCGATGTTGGTCGCCTGGTCGGCGATGCGTTCCCAGTTCTTGGCCACCAGGATGAGGTGGGAGGCCCGCTCGATGCAAAGGGGGTCGCTGAGCATGAGGCGGAGCAGGTCCCGGTAGATGTCCATGTAGAGGTCATCCACGAGGTCGTCGGCGGCGATGACGGCGCGCGCCATGGCCGCGTCGCCCTGCACGAAGGCGTCCACGGCCTGGCGGACCATGCGGCGGGTCTCCTTGCCGAGCCGCTCCATGGCGTCCCCGGAGAGGATCCAAGGCTGGCCATTGAGGAGCTTCGCCCGCCGCGCGATGTTACAGCAGTGGTCGCCGATGCGCTCCAGCTCGGGAATGATCTTGAGGGCGCTGGCGACGAGGCGGAGGTCCTTGGCCACCGGCGCGCCGAGGGCGAGGATGTCAATGCAGCTCTTGTCGAGCTTCAGCTCCTGCTCGTCCACGCCGGTGTCCAGCGCGCTCACGCGGTCGGCCAGATCGTCCCTCCGCTCCAACAGGGCGCGGAGGGTCAAATCCAACATCCATTCCACTTGGCCCGCCATGGCGGTGAGGCCGTCGCGCAACCGCTGCAGGTCTTCGTCGTGATGGCGGATCATCAGCCAAACCTCCCCGTGATGTAGTCCTCGGTCATCGCCTTCTTGGGATTCGTGAAGATGGCCTCGGTCACCCCTTCCTCCACCAGCTCGCCCATCCAGAGGAAGGCGGTGCGATCGCTGGCCCGGGCGGCCTGCTGCATGTTGTGGGTGACGATCACGATGGTGAGGTCCTTCTTCAGGTCGAAGATGAGATCCTCGATCTTGGCCGTCGCGATGGGGTCCAGCGCCGAGCAGGGCTCGTCCATGAGCAGCACCTCCGGCTGCACGGCGAGCGCGCGGGCGATGCAGAGGCGCTGCTGCTGGCCGCCGGAGAGGCCGAAAGCGGAATCCTTGAGGCGATCCTTCACTTCGTCCCAGAGCGCGGCCTTTCGAAGCCCGTCCTCCACAGCGGCGTCCAGATCCGCGCGTCCGCGGACGCCGAAGAGCTTGGGGCCGAACGCCACATTGTCGTAGATGGACTTCGGGAAGGGATTGGGCTTCTGGAACACCATCCCGACCCGGCGCCGGAGTTCCACTTCGTGCAGGCCCATGAGATCGGCGTCGTCCAGCTCCAGCCGCCCGCTGACCTTCGCGGGACCGCCCAGTTCGTGGATGCGGTTGAAGCATTTGAGGAAGGTGCTCTTCCCGCAGCCGGAAGGGCCGATGATGGCGGTCACCTGGTTGGCGGGGATGTCCAGGCTCACGCCCTTGAGCACCTCCTTCGGGCCGTAGGCCACGCGGAGTTCCACGGCGCGCAGTTTGGCGGGCGAAGCCGGACGAGGCGAGGCCTCGGTCGTGGGTTCGAGCAGGGCGCTATCGGGCATGGCGTTTCAACCTCCTATCCACCAGACGAACGACGATGTTCAACACGAGGAGGACGAGGACCATCACGGCCGCGGTGCCCGCGGCGATCTCGCGCGCGTCGGGCAGGGTGCCATCCGAGACCACATACCAGAGGTGCACGGCGAGCGTCTCGCCCGGCGCCTTCAGGCTGAAGTCGGGGAAGGTCATGCTCGTGTTGGTGCCCGCGGTGAACACCAGCACGGCGCTTTCGCCGAAGGCGCGGCCGGCGGCGAGCACGGTGCCCGTGAGCAGGCCCGGCGCGGCCGCGGGCAGCAGGACGCGAAGGATGGTTTGAAGCTTGGTCGCGCCCAGGCCGTAGCTGGCCTCTTTCAATTCCCGCGGTACGCCGCGCAGGCTCAGCTCCGTGACCCGAGTGAGGACCGGAATGTTGAGCAGCGCCAAGGCGCAGGCGCCGGATCGGATGGAGAAGCTCCAGTCCAGCGCTTGCACGAAGACCATGAGTCCGAAGAGCGCGATGACGATGGAAGGCGTGGCCGCCAGCGTCTCGATGCATAGCCTCAGGAAGGCGGTCCAGCGACCCTCCTTCGCGTATTCGGCCATGTAGATGCCCGCGCCGATGCCGATGGGCAGCGAGCCCGCCAAGGACAACGCCACGAGGTAGAGCGAGTTGAACAGCTCGGGCATGACGCCGCCGCCCGCGTCCAGTGTCTCCGGCATCTTGGTGAGGAAGCCCCAGTTCAGGACGGGCCAGCCCTGTTTCAGGATGGCGCCCATCACGACCAGGAGGGCGGCGAGAAACCCCAGGGCCACGGCCCAGAGCAGGGCCTTCATGATGCCGTCCATCACGCGCGCCGACAGCCTGGGGCGGAGATCGAGCTTCTTCACGCGCGCCTCCGCGAAAGCCGCCGCGTGAGCAGGATGGAACCCATGGTGAGCAGGTAGAGCAGGAGGCCCAACGCGAAGAGCACATGATTCCAGGCCGAGTGGGCCGCCGTGTTCGGCAGTTCCTGCACGAGCTCCGTCGTCAGGGTGGACGCGGGCGTGAAGAGGAAGCGCAGGATGGGCGTCTTGTCCGTGAGATCACGCATGAGGCCGATCCACTGCGGGTTGTTGCCGATGACCATCTGGATGGCCATGGCTTCGCCAATGGCGCGGCCCATGCCCAGCACCACCGCGGTCACGAGGCGCGGCCACGCGGCGGGGATGAGCACCCGGGCGATGCTTTGCCAGGTGGTGGAGCCGAGCGCTCGCGCGCCTTCATCCAGCGAGCGGGGCAGGGCCTCGAAGGCGTCCATGGAGAGGCTCACGATGGTGGGGACGATCATCACCGTGAGAATCAGCGCGGAGACGAGGAACCCAGCGGCGGGCTGGCCGTCCAACCAGCGTTCGCCGAGGAAGGGCAGCAAGGTCGCGAGGCCGAAGATGCCGTAGACGACCGAAGGGATGCCCACGAGAAGGTCCATGGCCTGCCGCATCACTGCCCGCATCCACTTCGGCGCGATCTGCGTCACGAAGACGGCCGTGAGGACGCCCAGCGGTCCCGCCAGCGCGATGGAAAGCCCCACCACGGTGAAGGAACCGAGAATGAAGGGCAGCACCCCGAAACGGTCCTGCGTCGGACTCCAATCCAGGCCGAGGAAGACTTCCCGCAGCGAAAGGACGCGGTCGGTGTTGCCCGGAAGAGAGATGAAGGCGCCCGCGCCGCGCCAGGCCAGGAAACCCAGCAGGCTGAAGATCAGCGCCACCAGCACCAGCGCGCAAACGAGAAAGAGCGTGCCCGCGCTCCGGTCCGCCCAGAGCGAGGGAGATCGCCTGGACGGACCGGAGGGGGCCTGAGCGCGGAAGAAGCTCAACTCAGAGCTTCGTCTTCAGCTTGGCGGCCAGGGCCACGGGCATGTAGCCAGCCTTGGGAACGACCTCGTCTTGGAAGGAGGCGCTAAGGACGAACTTCAGGAAGTCCTCGGCGACGGCCAAGGTCTTGGCGTCGGTCTTGGCGGGGTTCAGGTAGGCGTGGCCGTAGGAGAAGAGGGGGTACTTGCCGACCTTCACATTCTCGGGCGTGCAGAAGGCGCCGTTGTAGGAGACGGCCGCGATCTTGCCCTTGTTCTTCTCGGCGAAGTCCAGCTCGATGAAGCAGACCGCGCCCTTGGTGGTGGTGGCCGCGGTGAGCACGGCGCCGGTGGAGTCCATGATGAGCTGATCGGCGCTGAAGGGCTTGCCGTTCAGGACCGTCTTCTGCTGCACGGCGCGGGTGCCGCTGGATTCGGGGCGGTTGATGCGGATGACCTTCAGGTCCGGGCCGCCCACCTGGTTCCAGTTGGAGACGGCTCCAGTGAAGATGGCCTCGGCCTGCTGGGAGGTCAGGTTGCGGACCGGCACGCTCGGGTTCACGACGAGGGTGAAGGGCTCGATCACGACATCGTGGTTCTTGAGGCCGGCCTTCTGCTGGTCGGGCGTCGCGTAGACATCGGAGATGCCGATGGTGCAATTGCCGGCCGCGATCTGGTTGAGGCCGGTCATGGAGCCGCCGCCGCTGATGGCGATCTGGACGCCCGGGTGGGACTTCATGTACAGCTCGGCGGCGCGCTTCATGAGCGGGCCGAGGGCGGTGGAGCCCATGACCGTGACGGTCTGGGCCTGGCCGACCGTGGCGGCGAGCGCGAAGGCGAGGGCGAGAGTCTTGGCGTTCATGGGCATTTCCTCCTGCATCAAGGCTCTGAAAGCTTCGGAACGGGGGCAGGAAGAGGATGTGAATTCGGTGTGACTTGAACTGGGCCTTGGGCCCCGGACCGCGGGCCGGATGACCGAGGCCCTGAGAAGCCCCGCCTTTTCATGGCTTTGGAAGCCG
>CAYYJN010000033.1:0-20198 GCA_964472275.1 uncultured Solibacteraceae bacterium | reverse complement strand
GCGGCTTTCATCGTCTCACTCCCGAGTTTGCTTCCTAAGACCCTTCGTTATCTCAGTTCCCCTGATCGCCTCGACGCGGCGATAAGGCCTGGCGGCTCGTTCCATGGGTCCTTATTCTTCCAAGGCCCTAAACGGGAACCGGGAGTCCCCATGGATCGCGCGACCCACGCCCAGCGTCTTTTCCAGGTGGGCATCGCCCTGTTTCTGGCCGCGGTCTTGCTTGGCTTGTTCATCCCGCGCTTCGCGGTCCCCCGCCTCGCGCTGGCTGCGCATCTCATCGGCCTCCTCCAGGGCATCTTCCTCGTCGTGATCGGGCTTCTCTGGCCGCGGCTCGATCTTGCGCCCTTCCAGTCCAGACTCGCCTTCTGGCTCGTGGTGTACCAGGCGATGGCAGCCTTCCTGACGAACGCCCTTGCCGCTGTCTGGGGCGCCGGCAACTCAATCGTCCCGATGGCCGCGGGAGCAGCCCATGGCAGCCCCGCCCAGGAAATGATCCTCACGGTCGGACTCCGCACCGCGGGCGCGACGCTCATCGTCGCCCTGGTGCTCATGCTCTGGGGCTTGCGCCGAGCGCCTGCGGCCTGAACGGAGGGTCAGGCCCGCCAGAGCAGGATCAGCACGCTGATGTCCGTCACGGCCCAGGCGGCAAGGGCGCGGTACATGCCTTGCTCGTGGTCGGGGTCGCTCATGCGGGTCCAGTGGAGGCGCCAGGGGATGAGGATGCCGATCCAGGCGGCGAGGCTGATGAGCAGGTAGACCGGGTTGCGGCCGACCTGCAGAGCGGCCTGGGCGAACCAGAGATGGGCGACGATGGCGGCGAAGATCGCGTAGCTGAGGCTGCGGGCCACGCCCATGCGGATGACGAGGGTCTGGTCGCCGCGCTTGGTGTCTTCGGCCACTTGGTAGATCTGCGTGAGCGGATAGAGCGCGGCGAAGAGGAAGAAGAAGCCGATGCAGAGATCCAGCAGGCCCTTCTCCAGGCCGCGGCCCGTGAAGACCCAGCCCGCCATGGGCGTGAAGAAGCCGAAGCCGGCGCAGTTGATGAGCAGGTCCCAGCCCGCCCTCGCCTTGAGGCGGATGGGCGGCACGCTGTAGAGCACGCTCATCAGCACGCAGGTCATCATGATCTCGAAGAAGTAGTGGCCGCCGGGCTTGATGGGCGCGAAGGCGAGGCTGCCGAAGAGCGCGACGGCCAAGAGCGCGTAGCCGAAGGCCGCGAGGCGCTTGGGCGGCGGCGGCGGGTTCTTCAGGTAGCCGATGTCGCCTTCGTCATTGTCGAAGGCGCTGTTCAGCGCGAGCGTCCCGCCGTTGAGGGCGATGACGAAGAGGAACCAGGCCAGAAGCGCCTTGCCCCAAGGCCAAGGCCAGCCAATGGCCAGGAAGGTGCCCAGGAAGAAGTGGGCCGTCATGATGGGCCACTCGGCAGGCCGCAGGTGCAGCAGGTAGGGCAGGGCCTTCCGGCCGATGAGCTTCTCGACGAACGCGCGCGTCTTCATGGGATCAGCAGCACCTTGCCGGAGCTGGCCCGGCTTTCCAGGAAGGCGTGGGCCTTCGCGCCTTCGGCGAGGGGGAAGCGCGCGGCGATTCGGACTTTCAGCGCGCCGCTTCGCACCCACGCGAACAGCTCGGCAGCACGGCGGATGCGCTCCGCGTGGCTGGTGAGCACATTCCAGAGGTCGCCGCCGGTGAGCGTCTTGCTCGTGTCCATGAGCATCCGAGGGTCCACCATGGGCGGATCGCCGCCCGCCATGCCGTAGAAGACCACCTGGCCGCCGACGCGAGCCGCCTCGAAGCTCTGCATGAGCGTCGAGCCGACGCTGTCGTAGACCACATCCGCGCCTTTGGCGGTGGAGACCCAATCCGAGCTGGAGAGCACCACCTCGTCCGCGCCCGCCTCGCGGGCGGCGTCCATCTTCGCTTCGCTGGAGACGAGGCCGATGACGCGCGCGCCGAGCGCCTTGGCCATCTGAACGAGCAGGAGGCCCACGCCGCCCGCGGCCGCGTGGACGATCACCGTCTCGTCGGCCTTGAGCGGATGGCTATCCCGCGCGAGGTACTGGGCCGTGAGGCCTTGGAGCAGCAGGGCGGCGGCCGTGTCGAAGGCGATGTCCTCCGGCAACGGGATTAGCTTCTCGAAGGGCACGGCCACCAGCTCGGCGTTGGCGAAGGGGCTGTCCGCGAAGGCCACCCGGTCGCCCGGCTTGAGCGTCGAAGCGCCGTTGACCGCGACGACTTCGCCCGCGGCCTCATAGCCCGCGATGAAGGGCGGCGCGCCCTGGAGGTGGTAATGGCCCTTGCGGCGATAGACATCCGCGAAGTTGAGGCCGATGGCGCGGGTGCGGACAAGCGCCTCGCCGGGCGCGGGCACTGGGTCCTGGACCTCTTTCAGTTCGAGGACCTCCGGCCCGCCGAACCGTTCAAAGACCAACGCCTTCACGCCGTGACGCTCGTCTTCAAGGGGAGGATGTCGGCGCTGGCCTTGGGCTCCACCAGCGTCTCCATGGCGGCGATGAGGTGGGGCACGCTGAACTCCGTGTCCACGCACATGCCGTGGGGCAGGTGGAGCGGGATCACATAGGCGGGCACCTCGGGCAGCTTGGTGAGGCCTTTCAGCAGGCGGTCCGTGCAGGATACGGCGACGATCAGGTCGGGCCGGAAGTCCCGGGCCTCGCGGTAGGCCTTGTGACTGCGGTTGGTGATGCGCGCGTCCCAGACATTCTCGAGCGTCGCTTCCAGCACATCGCCCACGGGGCAGAGGCCGCATTGGTGGCACTTGGACATGTCGGTGAGCACCGGCGCGGCGCATTTCGCCATCTGGATGCAGTGGGGCAGCAGCACGAGCGGCTTGGACGCGCGACGCGCTTCGAAGACCTCCCTCACACGCTTGTTGTTCCAGGCGGTGAAGGCGAGGATCCAGTGATCTTCCTTGCCGAAGAGGCGGGCCAAAGGACGGAAGGCCTTGGTCCACCGGCCATCCCAGCGGATGATCGAAACGCGGTGCTTCAGGTAGCTCTCGCCGCTCTGGAAGGTGGGCCACGCCACGGTCAGGCACACGACGGCCGCGAGCAGCCACCATCCACGGCCAGCGGAATGGATCATGGCCGCGAGCAACGCGATGCAAGCGCCCGCCAGCGGGACGCCGCGCCGCACCCAAAGGAAGGGGCGGTAGGCGTCGCGGGGCAGGGAAGCGGCCATGGGTTCGATTTTACTTCCCGGCGGCGGCCAGACCGACGAGCTTTTTCAGATCCTCGTCCTTCCAGCGCAGGCCCGCGCCCACGAAGAAGGTTCTCAAGTCCTTGTTGGCGAGATCCTGGACGCCCGTCTGGATGTAGGCGCCTTTCCAGAACTGCCAGCTCCCCGTCACTCGAACGCGCGGGTTGGGCTTGTCGTCGCGCTTGCTGAAGTCGTAGGCGAGCACGCCGAGGCGCAGCTTGTCCTCCAGGCCGCGCAGTTCCACGCCGCCGCCGCCCTTGCCTTCGACGATGCCCGCGCTGAACACGGCGGGGCCCCAGCGCTTGGCGAACTGGGCGCCGAAGGTGAAGGTCTGCTCGGTGGTCACATAGTGATTGTTCTCCAGCACGCTCACGGGCAGTCCGGTGACGGGATCGAGCTTGGTGACCGTGCGGGTCTCATCGTGGATGCGGCCGTCGGGCGTGGAGGCGAGCTGGATGGCGTACCAGTAGTCCGGGCGGGGGGCGAGCTCCAGGTTGAGGTAGGTGGCGCTGTCGCTGCGCTTGGTCCACTGCGCCGCGCCCAGATCCAGGCGCAGGTCCAGCTTCTTGAAGCCGCCCAGGGCGTCGTTCACCGAGTCCAGCGTCTCGTTGAGCTTCTTCACCGTCGTGTCGTCGTTGAGCAGCTTGCCGACGGTGCCTTCGCCGCGGTTGATCTTCGCGGTCATCTCCTTGAGGTTGGAGGCCGTGTCCTCGAAGTTCTTGGCGAGCTTGTGGACATCCTCCAGCGTGCCCTTCAGCTCGGGCCGGTTCTCCTGGACCATCTCGTCCAGGTGCTTGCCGAGGTCGTCGAAGCGCTGGGCGAGTTCGGGGATGCGGTCCTTGAGCTGGCCGGTGAGTTCCTGCACATTGGCGACGGTCTCGTTGATGCCCTGGTGGTTCTCCTGGGCCATGGCGCGGAACTCCGCCGTGAGCTGGCGGATGTTGTCCACGATTTCATCGAGTTTGGCGCGGCCTTCCTCGCCGCCGATGCTCTTGTTCAGCGCGTAGGTGACGCCCTGCACATTGTCCCCGACCTTCTGGAGCGTCTCCATGAGCGAGTCGAGACTGGCGCCGTTCTTGGAGGCGATGCGGCCGTCGTCCCCCATCAGGCCCGCGTCGGGCGTGCCCGGGTTCAGGTCAATGTACTTCTCGCCCAGAATGCCGATGGAGCTGAGGGTGGCGGTGGCGTTTTTGTAAAGCGGCACCTTGCCATCCACCGAGATGCCGACCTGGGCCTTCTTGCCGTCGAGATCAATGGCGCGGACCTCGCCCACTTTCACGCCCGCCACGCGCACCGCGCCCTGGAGGCCGAGCCCGGCCACTTGGTCGAAAGAGACGGTCGCCGAATGGCGCGCCGAGGCGCCGGAGAGGTCCAGCTTTTCGACCTTCAGGATGAGCATGCCGAGGATGGCGATGGTGGCCAGGAAGAAGGCGCCGACCTTGGTCTCAAGCTTCATGGGCGCTCCCAGGGGAAGTTTGGGCGGAGGACTGGGCGGACTGCCCGTGATAGAGATGCCGAGGCGGCGGGTCCTGGAGGAAGGGGCCTTCGGCCTCCCCCTTCAGGAACTGCTGAACGACGGGATTCGGATGGGCCTTGAACGCTTCGGGCCGCTCCAGCGCGATGCATTCGCCCCGGAAGAGCATGGCGATGCGGTCCGCGATCTGGAAGGCGCTCTTCAAATCGTGGGTGATGGTGATGCTCGTGACGCCCAGCTCGGCCTTGAGGTCGAGGATGATGTTGCCGATCACATCGGTCATCACCGGATCGAGGCCCGTCGTGGGCTCGTCGAAGAGTAGGATGCGGGGTTTCAGCGCGATGGCGCGGGCGAAGCCCACGCGACGCTTCATGCCGCCGGAAAGCTCCGAGGGTTTCAGCTCGCCGCCCCCGACGAGGCCGACGAGATGCAGGCATTCCTCCACCCGCGCGCGGATCTGGGAGGGATTCATGTCCGTGTGGCGCGTGAGCGCGAAACCGATGTTCCCGGCCACCGTCATGGAATCGAAGAGCGCCGCGTCCTGGAAGCACATGCCGATGGACTTGCGCAATTCGAACAACGCGTCGCGGCCGAGCTGGTCCACCACTTTGCCATCCACGGACACATGGCCGGAATCGGGTTTGAAGAGGCCCATCACATGCTTGAGCAGCACGCTCTTGCCCGTGCCCGATCCGCCGAGGACGACGAGGCTTTCGCCATCCTCCACCGTGAGGCTCACGCCCCGGAGCACCTGCTTGGCGCCGAAGCTTTTGCGGAGTTCCACGACTTCGATCACGGCGTCACACCAGCAGCAGTTTCGTGAGGAAGAAGTCGGCGATGAGGATCCAGAGGCTGCTCGTCACCACGCTCGCGGTGGTCGCGCCGCCCACGCCCTCGGCGCCGTTCCGCGCGCGGTAGCCCCGCCAGCAGCCCACCAGCGCGATGATGATGCCGAAGACCAGCGCCTTCACGAGGGCGATCCAGAGATCGCGCAAGTCCAGCAGCTTGTAGAAGCCCTCCTGGTAGGCCGCCGCGGGCGAGCCCTGGACCACCACCAACAGCTCGTAGCCGCCCCAGTAGCCGATGTAGATGGCGAGGCCCGTGAGGAGGGGCACCATCACCATCGAAGCCACAAGCCTCGGCACGAAGAGGTAGTGGACGGGGTCCGTCGCCAAGCATTCCAGCGCGTCAATCTGCTCCGTCACGCGCATGGTGCCCAGCTCGGCGGCCATGGCGGAGCCCACGCGGCCCGCCAGCATCAGCCCCGTGATGACCGGGGCCAGCTCGCGGACGATGGCGAGGCCTTCCACCTGGGAGGCGAGGCCCTCGGCCTGGAACTGCTTGAAGCCGTAGTGCAGCTGCACCGCGAACACCATGGCGACCGCCATGCCCGTCAGCGCGACGACGGGCACCGAGGATGCGCCCACCGCCGCGAACTGGCGCATGAGGGCTTTGCGATCGAAGGGCGCGCGGAGGATGTCCCGGAAGGCGCGCCCGCCCAGGACGACGAAATCGCCGATCTGCTCCAGAGCCTGGAGCACCCAGAGGCCTGTCCGATCGAGAATGGCGGTCAGCAGCAAGGGAATCCGCAAAAGCCTGATTCTACCTGAGTCCAGCCCTACTTGCCCTTGGGCTTGCGCTTCTCGCGCTGGCGCGCCGCGCCGCCCTCTTTCGTCACTTGCGCGGAACGGGAAAGGGCCAGCGCGTCCGCGGGCACATTCTGGATCACGGTGGTGCCCGCGGCGACGATGGCGTCGTCCCCGATGGATACCGGCGCGACGAGCTGGGAGTCGCTACCGATGAAGGCTCGTTTGCCGATGGTGGTCGTGTGCTTGGCGAAGCCGTCGTAGTTGCAGGTGATGACGCCCGCGCCGATGTTCGTCTCCTCGCCCACCTCCGCGTCGCCGAGGTAGGCGAGGTGGTTGGCCTTGGCGCCCCGTCCCAGCTTGGCCTTCTTCGTCTCCACGAAATTGCCGATGTGGACGCCGGGAGCGAGTTCGGTGCCTTCCCGCAGCCGCGCGAAGGGGCCCACCACCGCGCCCGCGCCGATGCGCGCGCCCTCGATGGAGCAGTAGGGGCGGATCACGACGCCCGCATCCAGCGTCGCGGCGGAAAGGATGGAGCCTTGCCCGATGACGCAGCCTTCGCCGATGACGCAGCTACCATCCACCCGCGCCAAGGGCTCCACCACCGTATCCGCACCCAGCTTGGCCCGGGGGCTGATGAGCGTGCTGGCGGAATCCAGGAAACTGACGCCGGCGTCCATCCATTCGGAATTAACTCGGTCCCGGGCGATCACCTGGAGCGCGGCCTGATCCGCGCGGGAGTTCATGCCCATGAGTTCACGAGGATCGGCGAGCTCGACCACCACGGGAACCTCGGCCGCGAGGGCCGCCACGGCGTCGGTGAGGTAGTACTCGCCCTGGGCGTTGTCGTTCTTCAACCCTTCCAGCGCCGCGCGGAGCGGCGCCCAGGGCAAGGCGTAGATGCCGCCATTGACCCGGCGGATGGCGCGCTGGGCCTCGGTCGCGTCCTTGAACTCCACGAGACCCGCGAGGCGGCCGTCTTCTTGTAGGAGTACGCGGCCGTAGGCTCCGGGATGGTCCAGATCCATCGCCAGGATCGCCGCGTCATGGGCCGCCAGGCTGGTGAGGGTCGCCTTCCGGGTCAGGGGCACATCGCCTGAGAGGATCAGCACCCGCTCGGCGCCGAGCCGATCCAGCGTCTGGGCGCAGGCCTGGAGCGCGTGGCCGGTGCCGAGGGGCTGACCCTGATCCACCGGCTGCGGCTGGACGCCGATGAGGCCTTCCTCATGCCAACTGAACATCGCGCCCGCGACTTCCGCCTTGCCATGGTGGACGACGACGAGAGCTTTTTCGATGCCATCCGGCAGGCTCCGCAGCACCCAGAGCAAGGAGGGGTCGCCGAGGATCGGGTGCAGCACCTTGGGCTTGCGCGACTTCATGCGGGTGCCGAGCCCCGCCGCCAGGATCACCGCGACCGTCTTCATGGCTTCAGCTTCCCACAGCCGGAGCGGTTTGGCGCAGCGCCAACAGGGATTGGACGAAGTCCTGACTGGAGAAGGGCTTGTCCAGGAAGCCCACCTGATGGATGCCGAAGGCGAAGGGATCGAGCGGCAGCGTCTGGCCGCTGCCCAGCACGAGCGTGGGCACGGGACCGCGGGACAGTTTCCGCAAGGGCCCCTGGAAGCGTTCCAGTTGCGGGTGCCGCTCCAGCACCAGGAGCGAGGGCGGGGCTGTCTCCCGGCTCCGCTTCAGCAGATCCTTCAACGAGGCGAAGCCCTCCACCTGGCCGCCCTCCTGGCGGATGAGAACGGTAAGCGCCTCCCGCACGAGGGCGTCCCGATCCATGACCCAGACCGTTTCATCCGCCAAGGGTTGGCCCGGCGCGGGGACGGGCGGCGCGTTCACGGGAAGGTAGACCTCGGGCCATAGCGCGCCGCGTTCATCGCGCGTGCAGGCCAACATGCCGCCCGCCTGCCGCACGATCTGGAGCAACCACGCGAGCCCCAGCACCTCCGAGGGTTGAGGCCCAAGCTCTCCGGCGACCTCGATGCGCCAGTGCGCCCAGGATCGCCCTCCGAGAACGCGCGGTTCCAGGACGAGCGTCACGGAGCCTCCGCGCAGAGCCTCGCGCCCGTGCATGAGGAGGTGGGAACCGATGCGTTGGAAATGCTCGAGCGATACCCGGAGCGCCAGCGGCGCGGTGCGATGCCTGAACTCCACTTCAGGGGGAAGGGTCCGCTGCAGGTAAGGCTTCAAGGCTTCCAACGCGGATTGGGAATCCAGGACGCCGGTGAAGGGATCAGAGCCTGAAGCGAGCGGCCGGAGCCGCTGAGCGGCTTGCAAGACCAGTCGCCCCAACTCGCGGATGGCGTCCGTGCGGCCTTCGGCGATGATCTGGTCCGCGGCCGGAAGGAGCGTGCCCAGGGCGTTCACGAGCGTCTCGGAAGCGCCCGCGTCCATCGGCCCGCTCAGCACGGCGCATCCGGAATCGCCGCGCACGGCCAGCGTTCCCGAAGCTTCCGACGCGATCCAGATGAGCGCGAGGTTCACATCGAACCCCACGGCTTCCAGTTCGACTTCCTCGAAGGTGCCGTCGCGCACCACCAGCGTCGCGCGGGTGCGGGCGTAACCCTGGCGCGCGAGCTGGTCCTTCAGCTCATCCCACGCGGGCTGGGCTTCGCCCTGGAGCAGGCTTTCCACCGCGTAGCCGCGAAGGATGCGGCGGGGCAGGCCGACTCGCGCGCTGAAGGGGCCATTCACTTCGAGGAAGCGGCCCTTCTCGTTGATGAGCGCCAGCGGCTGGGCGGCTTCCAGGCCGAGCCCCAGCGTGGGCGCGGCCACGGTCGCGGGTTGCTCGATCATCGTCATCGCTAGGCGCAGGCCTTCGCCGCGGCCCTCGACCCACACGCCCTTCATGCGGAGCCAGAGGAGCTGCTCCATGGCGACGAAGCCGAGGAGCGCGCCGCCCGCCATGGCGGCCTCGAGGTGCGCGTAGGGCTGGGCGGTGGGAAGGAAGCGGAGTCCGAGCGTGACCAAGGCCATCGCGCCCGCGCCCACCAAGGGCATGCGCGCCTGCAGCCAGCGCCCTCGCGTCAGGTGGTAGGCGAGATCGGAGAGCAGCAGCCAGAGTAGGGCCTGCACCACCGCCACGGCCCAGAACACGCCGACGCTTTGCAGCGGCAGATGAAGGAGCGCCAACAGGACGAGCATGAACATCGTCGCGCCGCCGAGACCCACGATGAGCCGCCGGAGCCCCTGTCCGCCCTCGCGATGCGCCTGGAGGAAGAGCGTGAACCCGAGGAGCGATCCGCCCAGATGCGCGGTGGGCGCGGGGATGTCTGTCATGGACGCCCACGGCAAGGCCAGCACGCAGACGATGCCGCCAAGGAAGTAGCCGTAGCTCAGACCGACGCGGCCCTTGCGCTTGAACACCTGGAAGCCCACCCAGGGCGGGAGCGGCAGCAGCAGCGTGAAGACCAGATCTCGGAACAGCACTCCACCATCCTGGCTCAGAGCAGCGTCCCGGGCCAGATGCCGCGCACGGCGTTGAAGCACCAGAGCTGGCCGCGATCCAGATCCTTCACGCGGAAGGCTTGGACGCTCCGTGTCCGCTTTCCGGCCCATTCGGGCAGGTCAAGCCGTTCGGCGAGGCTCGCCACGCGGCCTTCGACGGGCGGGAGCCAGAGTTCGCCCTCCACCTCCAACGCGATGGAGGCGATGGCCGTTTCCACCAAGACGCCATCGGACCAGTGGAGCAGGGCGTCTTCGGCGCCGTGGTCTTGCGCTTCGCGCAGCGGCGCGCTGTTCCAAAGGCCAAGAAGCCCTTTGTGCGACGAGAGGGGGAGCGGCCGCCCCAGCGGATGGATCATGGGCTTCAGACGATAGGGCTGAGGCGCGACGGGAATCGGTTCGAGAAGGGCCCAGATTCTCGCGCCCAGCAGACGCAGGCGAAGGGCTTCTGCCGCGTCGCGGGTCGCGCCCTCAACCCAGCCGACGAGGTCAGCCGCGAGCGATTCGATCCAGGGCTGGTCTTCTCCTCGCGCCAAGGCGCTGGCGCGAAGGCGCGCGAGATGAGCTTCGAGATGGCGGATGCGGCCTCGTTCCACCCGCGCCGCGCTGCGCGGCGCGGGAAGGGCGGGATCGTAGTCCGGTCCAGGTCCCGGCCCGAAAGCCTTCAGGCGGAGGGCGTCCACTGGACTCCCTTGAGCTTCGCGGCCAGGCGCAGCGCGACGGCGGCGGCCTCCTGGAAGTTGGCGGGATCGGCGATCCAGCGCCCCGCCTTGTCGAAGGCGGTGCCGTGATCGGGGCTGGTGCGCACGAAGGGAAGGCCCAAGGTGACATTCACGGCCTTGTCGCCTTCGAGCGTCTTCACCGGGATGAGGCCCTGATCGTGGTAGAGCGCCACCACCGCGTCGAATTCGCCATCCGCCATGCGGCGGAAAAGGCTGTCGGCGGAATGCGGCCCGCTGAAGCGCGCGCCAGGATAGGTCGAACGCCGACGCGCCAGGTCGAGAGCGTCGCTAAGGATCACTTCCTCGTCTCCGAAGGCGCCTTGCTCCCCTGCGTGGGGATTGAGCGCGGCCAGCGCGACGCGCGGCTCTTCGAGCCCTTCGAGTTTGCCCAGTTGCTCGGCCGTGAAGGCCAGCGTGTCGGCGACGGCTCCAGCTTCCAACTCCTCGATGGCCGAGCGCAGGCTTTGATGGACGCTGTGTAGCACCACGCGCAGTTTGGGGCCGAGGAAGGCCATCCGCACCTTCGGCGCGCCGGTCAAAGCCTGGAGATACTCCGTGTGACCGGGGAAGGGGTGCCCCGCCGCGCGCGCCGCCGCCTTGGAGATGGGCAGGGTGACCAGCGCGTCCGCGCGGCCGTCCTGGAGAAAGCGCGCGCCAAGGCGGATCGCCTCCACCGCGCAACGGCCCGAGGCCGCCGATCCCTGGCCAAGGGTGATGGCGTCCGGCATGCCGGGCAGGGGGTCCACCCAATGCGCCTCCCAATCGCCGCGCCGGAGCGTCCAGGCCGCGCCGAATTCGCCGCCGGTGGCGGGTTCCCAGGTCCAGGAGAAGGCCGCGCCGCCCTGGCGTTCAAGCAGTTCCACACCCGCGCGCGCGCCCACGATCACCAGCTCCGCTGTGGCGTACAGCGCGGGCAGGCTCTTGAGCAGCAATTCGGGTCCGATCCCCGCGGGATCGCCCAGCGTGATGGCGAGACGAGGCCGACGCATGGAGTCGCCTAGTCGTAGAGGTTCAGGTCCACATCCGCGGGCGGAGCGGCCTCATCCTTCTTCCCCGGCTTCCTGCGGACGCGGGGCTCCTCGTCCTGCTTGTACATGTACTTGATGTTGTGCTTGGGCACGAGCAGGTTGGGCTCCCGAACGCGATTCACCTTGAGGCAATGCTTGTCGTACCACTCGATGACGCCGCGGATGCGCTCATCATCCTGCAGCACGATGACCATCGGGGTCTTCGACTGCATCTGCTTCAGGTAGTAGAAACTTTCCGCGTTGGTCTGCTCCGGCGGCGCGATGCGGCGGCGCGGGCTGCCCAGCCCCTGGGGAGCGGTGGCGGCGTTCAGGTCCGCGGCGGGGTTCGGCTGGCCGTTGGGACTGACGGGCGAGGGAGCGGGCGTCAGGGTCTCCTGCACGCCGCTGGAGCCGGAGCGACCCAGCTTCTCTTTCAGCTCGCTCAAATTGGGACGGATGAGCTTGCGATTCATGGCGTTGCCTACAGCCTGTCAAGGAGATCCGGGGGCAGGGCCGAAAGAGGGCTCGCCTGGATGCCGGGTGGAATGCCCAAAGAGTGGCAGGCCCGACACCGCTCCCGCAAGGGTGGTGGTCTATGGAATGGGATGCTGATTTGACCCGATTAGTTTACCCCTCTTGGGAAGGAGCGCCAACTTCAAGCCCCGCCTTGGAAAGCATCGGAAGAATCAGGCGGACTTGTGTGCCCCTCCCAAGGGCCGAATCCACCTGGATCTCCCATCCCATGGCCTGGACGAACTGGTAGACCAGGGAAAGGCCCAGCCCGGTCCCCTCTTCGAACCCGGTGGTGAAGGGCACGAAGAGCGACCGCAGGCGTTCGGCATCCATTCCGCGGCCGTTGTCGCGCACAAGGATCTGAAGGTGGCCCCGGTCCAGAGTGAAATCCATGCCGACCTCTGGGCGCCGCGCGCCCGCCACCGCCTTGCGCGCGTTGCTGAGCAGATTGGTCAGCGTGCGATGGAATCCCACCGGGTCCGTCTCCACCCAGATGTCCGGCACCGCCCCGACGGAAAGCCCCAACCCTTCGGTGCGAGGGTCCGTTTCCCAGCTGGCCTCGATCTCCTCCACGGCGGCGGGGAGGAAACGCGGCAGGCGCTTGGCCTCGCCCGCGCGCGCGAAATCGAGGAAGTCCTTCACGATGGCGTCCACCCGGCCCGATTCCCGGGAGAGGATGCTCACGAGCCGCTTCTGGAGCTCCGGCCCTTGGCGCTCATCCTGGAGGAGTTGGATGCAGCCCATGATGGACGCGAGCGGGTTGCGGAGTTCATGGGCGAGGCCCGCGCTCAACTGGCCCACCGCCGCCAGCCGCTCCGCGACTCGCGTGCGTTCCTCCATGGCCTTGAACTCGGTCAGATCCTGGAAGATCAGGAGGTGGCCCGCTTCCTTGCCCGTGCCTTCGGGATCTTTGAGCGGCGCCACCTGCCCGCCGAGGATGCGCGCCTGACCGCCGGGAGCCTCGATGGGCAGTTCGAAGCGGCGGGCGCCCTGGACAGCCTCTTCCAACGCTTCCGCGCCCGGGAAGAGCGCCGCCATGGGTTCGCCCACCGCCACCGGATTGCGGAGGATCTGGGCCGCGGCAGGGTTCGCGGAAGTGATGCGTCCTTGCGCGTCCAAGGTGACGAGGCCGGAGAATAGCGAATCCACCACGCGGCGATGCAGCGCCTCCAACTCGTCCACCGCCGCCTCGGAAGCGACGAGGCTCGCGTCCAGCCGCTCGATGTTCCGGCGGAGCAGCACGACGATCAGGGCCGCCGCGAAGATCTGAAGCGTCGCGAGGGACAGGATGAGCCCCGTGTCGGCGGGATCCCGTCCCAGATCCTGGACGGTGTGGCCGAAGGATGGGAGCCAGCCCGCGTCGAAGCAGAGCACCATCACGATGTGGGCCGCGGCGGTGAAGAGCGCCACGCCCAGGATGTCCAGCGTCCCGAGGTAGAACGCCGAGGCGAGCACCGGCAGCACATAGAAAGTGAACAGCCGTTCCTGGTTCACGCCTTGGAAGGCCACCACCAGGAGGATGACGGCGATGTCGAGGAACAGGTTCCACCGGATCCAGTTCTTCGAGGGCGTGGCGAAAGGGTCTCCAAGCCGCTCCTGGCCCCGAAACGCTTCGAACACCCCTTCCAGGAAGATGAGGACCAGAAAGCCCAGGTAAAGGCCCTCGCCGGGCACGGGGCCTTCGGGCGGGAGGGCCAGGTGCAGCGCCACGAGTCCCAGGCTGGCGCCGAGGCGAAAGGCCAGCGGCAGGAAGGGCGGGCCCTGGCGTTCAGCTCTGGCGTGGAAGGACATGGCCCCAGCATCGGGCAAGGAGGACCCGAAGGGCAGTGGGTTCTTTTACACTTGAGGCATGTCGGCGCATGAACATCTTCCCTCCCTCCGCGACGCGGGGCTCAAGCAGACGCCCCAGCGCCAGGGCATCCTCCGCGTCCTGCAAGGCACGGATCGTCCGCTCACGGTGGAGGAAATCTGGGAGCGCATGGAGGGACGGCGCCCGGGGCTGCCGACCATCTACCGGAACCTCGAACGCTTCGTCCAGGAAGGCTGGGCGGAGAGCCTGCTCGGCGCGGATCAGACGATGCGCTTCGTCCGCTGCGAAAGCCCGTCGCACCATCACCATCTGCAATGCGAAACCTGCGGACGCATGGTGGAAGTGGAAGAGTGCGGACTCGACGAGGCCCTGGCGCGCATGGCGGAACGCTCCGGGTTCCGCGTGACGCGGCACCAGCTCACGCTGTTCGGCCTCTGTCCGATCTGCGCCGCCAAAAAAGGTCGTTGACCTTCCGCGCCGCTTTGGTAGGATCAAGGTTCGACGCGGGTGTAACTCAGTGGTAGAGTGCAACCTTGCCAAGGTTGAAGTCGTGGGTTCAAATCCCATCACCCGCTCCACCACACCCGGGCCGCGCAAGCGGCCCGAGTTGTTGGAAGGCAAGACCGCCACACGACCAAGGCGCCGTAGCCAAGTGGTAAGGCCCGGGACTGCAAATCCTGTACTCATCGGTTCGATTCCGATCGGCGCCTCCAGAACCTAGCCCCGCGACGCGGGGCTACTTCTTTTTCAGCGACACGGAATTGATGCAGTAGCGGAGCCCGGCGGGGCCTGGGCCATCGGGGAACACATGCCCGAGGTGACCGCCGCAGCGGGCGCAGAGCACTTCCGTCCGCATCATGCCGTGGCTCGTGTCGGTCAGCGCCTCGATGACTTCTTCGGAGGTGGGCGCGACGAAGCTGGGCCAGCCGGTGCCGCTTTCGAATTTCGTCTCGGAGCGAAACAGCTCCAGTCCGCACCCCGCGCAGAGGTAGGTTCCGGGCGTGTGAGCCTCGCAATATTCGCCGGTGAAGGCCCGCTCCGTGCCTTTCTGGCGCAGGACGCGGAACTGCTCGGGCGTGAGCCGCGCCCGCCATTCGTCATCCGTGAGGTGAAGCTTTTCGATCATGGAACCCTCCGGTTCGTTGGAGCGCGGAACGGGACCCCCCGTGACGCTCACCGGGTGATCCAGCCACCGCCCAGCGCTTCCGTCCCATCGTAGAAGACCACGGCCTGGCCCGGCGCGATGGCGCGCTGAGGGGTCTCGAATCGCACCTCGGCTCGGCCTTCTTCAAGAAGGGTCACCGTGCAGGGCGAGTCCACCCCGTGGGCGCGGATGCGGGCGAAGCAGGGAAGGGGGCGCTCGGGCGCCGTAGCGCACCAGCTCAGTTCCCGAGCCTGGAGAACAAGCCCGCCGAGGGCCTCGTCCTCCGCCACCCACACGGTCCGCGTGGCATGATCGAGGCGACTCACATAGAGCGGCGTGGGGTGGGCGATGCCGAGGCCTTTGCGCTGGCCGATGGTGTAGCGCCAGGCGCCTTCATGCGTACCAAGCACCCGGCCATCCAGGTGGCGGATCTCGCCCGCGGCGTCTTCCGGCGCGCGCCCCGCGGCCTCGATGAAGGCGTCGTAGCGCTGGGCGCCCACGAAGCAGATCTCCTGGCTCTCCGCTTTGTCCGAAAGGTGCAGGCCCAGCTCGCGGCCCAGTTCGCGGACTTCGGACTTCCGCAAATGGCCCAGCGGGAACAGGGTGCGCGCCATGGTGACTTGAGTCTGGTGGAAGAGGTAGTAGCTTTGATCCTTCGCGGGGTCCGCCGCCTTCGTCAGGCGCCAGCGCCCGCCGTCAAAGGCGATGCGCGCGTAGTGGCCCGTGGCGACGAAGGCCGCGCCCATGGCCTCGGACCGTTCCAGCAGCGCGCCGAACTTCAGATGCTGATTGCACCGGATGCAGGGCGAAGGCGTCTCTCCCGCGAGGTAGCCTTCGATGAACGGTTCGATCACCGTTTCGCGGAAGGCGGCTTCGTGATCCACCACATAGTGCGGGAAGCCCAGTTCGAAGGCCACGCGGCGGGCGTCCTGGAAATCGTCCAAGGTGCAGCAGCGGCCTTCGGCCGATCCCTGTCCCGTCTTGTCGAAGAGCTGCAAGGACACGCCGACGACTTCATATCCGGCCCGATGCAGCAGCGCAGCGGCCACGGAGGAATCCACGCCGCCGCTCATGGCCACGGCGACGCGGTCCCCGGCCTTGAGGGTGGGATGCGCCCGCAGCGGCGCGAGGGCCTGCTCCAAGAGGCTCATCGGCGCCCACCCGAGGTGAAGTCGAGCAGTGGCTTGTTGCTCTTGTGAGCTTGCACCGTGCCGCAGACCTCCACGCATTCCCCGCAGTTGAAGCAGCCTTGCGCCACGCCGAAGACCAAATGCTTCTCCCGGGGATCCAGCTCCAGGTGGCAGGCCTTGAGGCAGGCCTGGCACGACCCGCAGGCGTCCAGGCTGGCGGGGGTGTAGCGCGGACGGAGGATGGTCTTGGGATCGCCGCTGGAGGCCGCCATGGCCTGGCCCATCCCGTAAATGCACACGAGGCGGCAGAAGTGGAAGCGGACGAAATAGCCCGCCAGCCATCCCAGGAGGGCCGTGAACGCGATGAAGGCGAGCAGCAGCGTCTGCACGGGTCCACCCGAGCCCCAGGGCGTCCGGAAGACCAGCGAGATCACCTTGGAGGGATCCCAGAAGTAGGCGGCGAGGCTCAAGGCCAGGATCGTCGGGGCGGCGACGAGCGTGAGTGCGGCGCCGATCCGCAATCCCCAGCGATGGACGGGCGAGCGCCGCATCCACGCTGCCACAGTGCGGTTCTTCCCATCCCCGAACACCGTTCTCAACCCATCGAAGAGCTCCACGGCGGAGCTGTAGGGGCAACCCCATCCGCAGAAGACGCGGCCCTTCAAGTAGCTGAGGATCGCCAAGGCCCAGACGGTGACGACGAAGACCGCCATCAACCCGGCGGAATAGGGCCAGTCCAGCGGATAGGCCGTGCCGAAGTAAGTGACCGTGCGGGCGTCAATGTCCACCCGCATCAGACCAAGCCAGGGGCAGAGCGTGTAGAAGAGGAGCAGGCCCACCTGCACGGTGCGGCGGATCGCGTGGTAGCGCGGAGCGGTGGAAGGTGCGCCCATGACCTTCCAGTATGGAACGGATGGGCTTCCGCGTCCTCGTTAGGTTCGAAGCCTGGGCAAGCGTAGAAAGCCGAATCCAGCCAGGAACAGCAGAGGCGCGAGCACGCCCCAAAGGGGCGGCAGCTCCCCAGCCCGGGCCGCGCCGCCGAAGAGCGTCTGGAGGCCCAGGAAGACTAGCCCGCCCACCAGTCCGAAGCCGATGGCCGCGCCGCGGCCCGTGCGGGGCGCGGGGAAGGCGAAGGAGAGCATTCCAAAGAGGAGCAGAGGCCCGGCCAGCCATCCCAGCAACCGGGACCAGAGCATGTGCGCGCGCTCGGAATCCGGAGCCCATCGCTGCCAGGCGAGGAGATCGAGCGTGCTCGCCTGATCCGCCGTGGGCGCGTCCCGGAGCGTGCGATCGGGGAAGAGCTTGTCCGCCGCCGGTCCCTGGACGAAGCGGGAGGCGTCCCAGGGCAGGGCCTCAGAGAAGGTCTCGCCGTGATTCCAGCGCAAGAGGATGGGGGCTTCGCCCGGCGCCTTCAAGGGGAAGCCCCATCGTCCTTCGGGTGAAAGGTGCCAGAGCACGCCGGTCTGCCCGAGGTAGAGCCAGGGCTTCGCGCCCTGGACCGGCGCGGGTCGCTCGAGCATCTTGCGGTAGAGCGCGTCTGATTTGGCGTCGGCCACGGGCGCCACCCAGGCCTGAAGGATGAAGGAGAAAGCCAGCACAGGACCCCACGCCCATTTCGCTTTCCAGAGCCATTGGACGAGGCTGATGCCGCCGGATTTCAACGCGACCCACTCCAGGCGGATCGCGGCTTCAGAGAGGGCCAGCAGGCTCCCGAGCAAGAAGGCGATGGGCAGGACCACGGCGAGGAAGGGCGGCAACTTCCACAGCCAGTACGCGAAGAAAGTCGCGGCGTGGACATGGTGTTCCGAGAGGTCCCCGGCGAGGTTGGCGTATTCCACCAAGAAGTCCAGGAGGAGCAGAGAGCCGAGCGCCGAAGCCCAATTCCGCCACCACCCATAGGTGGCCCAGCGAAGGAAGACCCCAGATCTCGCGGAGCGATGATGGCGGAAGCGATCCACCAGGAATGCCCACAGCTTCTGACATTTCATCCAGAAGGGTTGAAAACGGTGATAGATGGGTCGAATGACCCAGTGCCGGAAATGCTTGGCCACACGGCTGGGGCGATGGGGTTGGAGCCTTCGCCAAAGCAGCCCTGCGCCCAAGGTCAGAAACCCAAGTGGCAGCAAGAGCATGGGAGCAACCGATTGAGTTTTTCCAGCTTCGTAACTGTTTTCAAAGGCTCTTAGCAAGATGTAGTAGACGATGATCACCGCCATGCTTTTGAGGATGGCGCCACCCCGGTAGAAACGGGGGTGGCCAAATCCGAGGGCGATGCCGAGGAGAAGCAGGCCCGCACAGGCGAAAGGCAACGAGAAGCGCCGCACCAACTCCACCCGGGCTTCGCGGCTCGGCAATCGCCACACCTCCAGCGTCGGGCGGTTTCGCAGGGGCGTAGGCGGAAGGAGCTTGATGGCCGAGGGCAGGGCGAAGCGAAGAATCTGCTGCTCCTGCTTGATGTGGACGACGCCCTCCGTGCCGGGCTGCACGAGAGCGCCCTGGAGGTCTTGAAGGCGCAGCTCCACAGCCGCAGACCCATCCGGGCTGTGCTGAATGCTGTAGCTCAGGCCCCGCGCCACGATGTGCCGCACCCCACTGGGGCCGGAATCCATCAGATGAACTTCCCCGAGGGAATCAACCCAAATCGAGGTATCAGGGCTCTTGGGTGGATACCAAGGCGGCGAGCCAGGCCGGAGGAAACGCGTCCGGGCCTCATCCGCCATGCGGGCCCGGATGGCCTTCTGGAGGTTCGCCATGGCCGGCATGACCACATGGAAGTTCAGGCTGGCCAGGATGACGAGGGACGAGGCCAGGATGAGCCAGGGCCGCGTCCAGGTCTTGGCGCCTGCGCCGAGTCCCTGGGCTGCGGTCAGCTCCGAACCCTCCAGCAATTGCTGGGTTCCCATGAGGCCGCCCAGCACGGCTGCCATGGGCAGCACCATCCCGAGAATCTCGGGAAGTGAAGTGGCGAGAAGAGGCGGAAGCCAGCGAAGGGGCGCGCCTTCCAGAAAGATCTCCCGGGAGATCTGGACCGTCTCGTTGGCCAACAGAAGCAGGCCGTAGAAGAGCAGCGCGCCCAGGATCGGCCAAGCCCAGCGGCGAAGAATGTAGCGGGTCAGGATCGGCACAGATCACTTTCGATAATGTATATTATGTAACCTTTCTCGAATCCCGGGAAATTCAGCCACATCCTCACAAAACCTTATGGGTTAAGAGATCGTGGATGTGGAGAACGCCTTGGGGGGTGCCCTCTTCCCCGGCAACGACCAGGAAGGTCACCTTCCGCGCCTCCATCCGGGCCGCGGCTTCCACCGCCAGTGTTTCAGGCCGCGTGGTGATCGGGTTCGGGCTCATGAAGTCCGAAGCTTTCAGCTCAAGGGGGTTCCGTCCGGATTTCTCAGCCATCTTGAAGGCGCGGCGAATGTCTCCGTCGGAAATGACCCCTAGCAACTTGTCCGCCTCTTCCACGGTGGCCATCCCCAAATGACCAGCCGTGATGGCCTCCAGAACTTCCGTTGTCGGAGCCTGAGGCGCGATCCGAGGCCAATCTTTATGCATCAACGCACTTACTTTCAATAGTCTAACGCCCAAAGCTCCAGCGGGATGATTCAGAGCGAAGCCTTCGCGGCTAAACCCTCGCCGCTCCATCAGTGTGGCCGCGAGCAGATCACCCCAGATCAATTGGAGCGTCGTGCTCGCCATGGGGGCCAAGTCAAGCGGACAGCCTTCGCCTTCCGGCATTCGGTAGAGGAAGGTCCAGCGGGACGCCTTGCCCAGGCTGCTCTCCGGCTTGGAAGTGAGGGCGGCGATGGGCACCTCCAGCCGAAGCAGGCTCGGAAGGATGCGGACCACTTCCTCGCTCTCGCCGCTGTTGCTGAGGGCCAGGACCGCGTCATCCGGCGTGACCATCCCAAGGTCGCCGTGGAGCGCTTCGGCGGGATGGAGAAAGAAGGACGGCGTCCCGGTGGAGGCGAAGGTCGCCGCGATCTTTTGCGCGATGAGCCCGGACTTGCCCATGCCGGTGAGGACGAGGCGACCCTTCAGCGTCCGCATCGCATCGGCCCAATGCGCCACCTTGCCCGCGTCCCAACTTCCTTGAAGATCCGTCAGCGCCGCGAGCGCGGCCTGGATCACGCCCGCACCGGCCGCATC